>CAYWCU010000001.1:0-74614 GCA_964456855.1 uncultured Candidatus Saccharibacteria bacterium
TTCCGTGATGCATTCAAGATAGTTTCGGTGTCATGGTTAAATGATTTGACACGGACATGCACCTTAAGTCAACAAATTCTCGGAATTAGTTTTCCGGCGGGCATTTCTATCGGACGGAGGCCGCCGAGGGCGGTTTTTAAAAACACCCCTTTCCCCCGCTCCGCGACGCCGATTATTTTTGCCTCTTTGTTGAATTTTTTAAGAACCGCCAAAACCCTTTTGGCGTTTTTCGGCGAAACCGCGGCAATGAACCGCCCTTCTGATGCCAGAGAAAAAATATCCAACCCCAAGAGCTCCGTTATGGCGACGGTTTCCTTTTTGTAAGGCAAAATTTCTTCACTCAAGACAACTTTCACTTTTGATTTTTCCGCCATTTCAACAAGGTTCGCCGCCAGTCCTCCGCGAGTCGGATCTTTGCACGCGTTAAGATACTTGCCAACTTTTTCCATTTCTTTGTTTATCGCCTTTGAATCGCTTTTTATTTTTGTTTTATAGTTAAACCTCTTGGAAAGAAGTGCCACAGCGTGCTCACCCAAATCGCCGGAAGTGATAATGAAATCGCCGGCCATTATTCCATTATTGGGAATTATTTCTCCAACAATACCCACGCCAGCGGTGGTGATTTCGATTTTATCTATCTTTCCCTTCTCTGTAACTTTCGTATCGCCAGTGGCAATCGGCACGCCTGCCTCTTCGGACACCTTGCCGATTGAGGCGATTATCTTCATAAAATCTTCTTTCGGAAACCCCTCCTCAACAACAATGCTCAAAGAAATCCCAAGCGGCTTGGCGCCCATTACCGCCAAATCGTTAATCGTCCCGCACATTGCAATCTTGCCGATGTTTCCTCCCGGGAAAAATATCGGTTCAACAATAAAGGCGTCGGTGGTAAACACCAACTTAGGTGCAAGGCACCTAAGTGCACTTAGGTGCCTTGCACCTAAGTTGGTGTAGCTATTCAAGTCAAACACCGCCGCGTCGTCTTCGCAGTTTTTCCATTTGCCCTTGTATTTTAAAACGCCACGGATGTCTTTGAGCAATTCCCAAGACTTATACCCTCCGCCCCCCATATCTATTGTTATATTATTATGCTTCATTGTTTTAATTTTTAATATCTATATGCAACATTACACGCGCCCTCTTGGGAAACCATACACGGTCCGACCGGATTTTCTGGCGAGCAAACTTTCTTGAAAACGGGACAATCTTTTGACTCTTTTAATCCTCTTATAATTTCTCCGCACTTGCAAGGAGTCGGTCGGCGGGACTTGGAAAAATCCACCTTGTCCAAAATGCTTTTGTATTTCACTTTGGCGTCGCATTTGCTGAATTTCTTTTTTATCTCCAGCCCTGATTTCGGAATAATTCCAAACCCGCGCCAGTTCCCGCCCGCGATTTCAAAAACTTCAAAAATCGCTTTGAGCGCGGCCGGATTGCCCCCCTTCCGCACGGAGCGGGTGTATTCGTTTTCCACATCGGCGCGCCCCTCCTCAATCTGCTTGAGTAGCATATAAATCCCGACAAGCACGTCTTCGGCGGTGAATCCCGTTATCGCCTGCGGAACGCCCATGCCCTCGTACGGCTCAACGCCGATTATTGTGGAAACATGACCCGGGCTTATAAAGCCGTCAATTTTCAATTCGCCTGTTTTGAGGAGCGCTTTCATCGCCGGAATAAACAATTTGTGGGTTGAATAAACGGTCAAACCCTTTTTTATCGCATAAGCGGTCATCGGAGTTGTCGTTTCAAAGCCAAGCCCGAAGAAAACCAAGTCCCGCCATTCATCCAAAAGCCCAAGCGCCTCCTCCACGGAATACACGGAAAAGACCTTGGCGCCCTTTTCTCTCGCTTCGTCCAAACTTCCGTAATACCCGGGCACGCGCAGCATATCGCCGTAAGTGGCAACTGGAATTCCCGCCAAGGCGAGATTGACAATCGCGTCAATGTCTTCCTGCGCCGTAACGCAAACGGGGCAGCCCGGTCCGGTGGTCAAATGCACATTTTTCGGCATCAGTGCGCGAATACCGTGGCGCGCCACCGCCTGAGTATGAGTTCCGCAAACCTCCATCAGATTAACATCGCGTCCTATTTCTTCCGCAAGTTCTTCAATTTTTTTAATTACTTTTTTCATTTTTAATTTCTATCCAGCCCAATCTTCTCCATAAAACTATCTCTTCAAAAGATTGAACATTTTTTGACGGCATTTTTGCAAGAATAATTCTTATGCTTTTGTCATTAAGTAAATTTTGAGCGACCGCAAAGGCCATTTCAGCGAAAGTCTCCGCCCCAATATATCCCGTTATGTTGTCTTTATCCTCGTTGGCAACAAACAAAATGTCCGCCATTATCATGTCTTTAAAAAAAATTTTATGCACTTCGGGATAGATGGAATCAAAATTTTTTGAATTAATTGGCCGGGGATAGTTAATCACCGAGTATTCCTCTTGCTTGTTCCAATATTCAATCCAGTGGCTTATCTCACTTTGCAGGCTGCTGCTTCCAGCAATCACAATTTTTTTATTCTTTTTCATTTTTTACATCTTTAAGCCCATCACCGCCGATTCCAAAAAGTATTTTCAGTTTATTCTTGCTTTTGGCTTTAATTTTAACACCCTGCATATTTGAGATTATTAAAACCTTTTTAAATGCCCAGAATCTTAAGTAAAACTCGTTCACCTTCTTGGGGGTTATAAACCGGGAAATTCTATATTCTGTATCCCCTTCTTCAATTTCCGTTGATAAAAATGTATCATTCCCAAAACCAATTTCCGCGTAAACTTTTTTCATTTGTTTTTTTCTTCATAAATTTTGAAGACCTCTGCCACGCTTTGTTCGGAAAGTTTTTGGATGGCGAAACCTGCATGGACGATTACAAAATCTCCTTTTTTCGCGTCCGCCACCAAAGAAACATTGACTTCCTTTTCAATGCCATCAAAATCAACAGACGCATTATCGCCATTGATTGAAATAATTTTCCCCGGAAAAGCTAAACACATGCCAATTTTTACTGAGCGAAGCGAAGGCTAAAAATTGAGCACCCCGCCTCTAATTTTACCGTTAAATACTCTGATAATAATTCAACACACTAAGGATTCCATTGCTCTCGCGGCGCAGAGCCGGAATAGGCCGAGTGCAACGAGTGCGCCGCTCTAATAATGTTTCGTAAAATTAGGGCGGGGTAAAATCAAATCCTTTAGTGTACCGAACAGGTGATGCAAGGATCATACGCTCTAATCACCATATTCATCAAACGCTCCTTCTCCTCTTTGCCCTTTTTTTTGTATTGGTCAAGGACCGCCTGCGCCGACTTTTCCATAGAGGTGAGATTTTGGACCGTCGGAGTGATAATGTTCGCGTAAACGATAATCCCCTTCTTGTCCAAATGAATTTCGTGATAAAGCCCTCCTCTCGGCGCCTCCACCGCTCCGATGCCTTTATATAGGCCGTCGGCGTCCGGCGCGAAATCCGGCTTCATAACTTCAATCGTCGCGTCCATCTCCGCGTCCAAAAGTTTTTTAACGGTATTCCTCGCCATTTGATGGTTCTGCAGGATTTCTATCGCCTGCGCCGGATTGTTATGATAAGGATTTTCAAAATCCAATTTGGCGGAATATTTTTCAACTTCCGGAGATTTTTTTTCTTTCAAAATAGCCATTCGCGCGAGAGAACCGACCATCATTTCCCTTCCTTGATACTTGCCGAACTTGGCGGTTGAATTGTCGCGCAATTCCTCCTCTATATTTTCCTTGTAATTTTTAATCGGCTCGGCTCCTGTTTTCCCGGATATGATTTTGTCGCCTTCCATAGCAACCAGTTCAATGTCAACTTTCAATTCAGGATATTCCAACCCGCTGAAAAACTTGGCAGTCCATTCCGCGGCCTCCGTCGTTTCCCCCAGCATGGAAAGCAGTTTTATCAGAGCTTCCTTGGACGGAATCTTGTGAAAACCGCCGGCGGTTGTCGTAGTCGGATGGACATTCCTTCCTGCGACAACATAAGCGATTTCATCTCCCAGTTCTTTTAGGGCGAGTGCCTTGGCGAAAGACGCCGGATCCTTTCGCGCCAACTCCGTGCCGCGGTCAATTCCGATGTAATCCGGAAGCGCGAGAAAAAACAGATGCAAAACATGGCTCTGGATGTTTTGCGCGCACACCATCAAATTGCGAAGGGTTTCCGTCGTTTTGTTAACTTTAATCCCGTAAGCGTCCTCAATCGCCCTCAATGAAGCAAGATTGTGCGCAATCGGGCACACCCCGCAAATTCTCGGAGTTATCCAGTGCGACTCCTCCGCCGTCCTGCCAACCAAAATACCCTCAAAGAGCCGTTCACCTTCGTGAACCCACAGTTGGGCGCTGTTCTTCTCCCAGTCAATCTTCAAGCTCCCATGCCCCTCTATTTTCGCGATGTATTCTTTTGTTATCGCCATATTATTACTTGCTATTCTAGCATACTCTCCCCAATTTTAAAAATATCGCCGGCGCCCATGGTGATTATCACGTCCCCTTTTTTCGCATTCTTTTTCAAAAAATTTTTGATGTTGCTGAACGATTTGATATGGCGCGCGTCGGGGTGGTTCATTTTCGCGACTAAATCCCTTGAATGAATTTCTCCAGAATCCTTTTCCCTGGCGGCGTAAATATCGGCGATAATCACCGCGTCCGCGTCATTGAAACTTTTCGCGAAATCGGCAAAAAGCGATTTTGTCCGGCTGTAAAGATGCGGTTGAAAAACGCAAAAGATTTTTTTGTTTTTAAATTTTCCCCTCGCGCCCTTCAGCGCCGCCCTTATTTCTGTCGGATGATGCGCGTAATCGTCATAAATTAAAACTCCGCTTTTTGTTCTGCCTTTGTATTCAAATCTCCGCCACACTCCGGAAAATCCTTCCAGCGCCTTTATCGCCTCGCGTTTTTTGACTCCCAAAATATCGGCAACGGCCAGCGCGGCGCGCGCGTTTTCAGCATTGTGCGCGCCCGGGATTTTTAATTTGAAATTCGCCGACATTTTTGAATAATCAATTATTTTCGCCCTTGTTTTTCCGGTAATCAGCTTAAGATTTTTGTCGCCCGAATTGCAAACGAGAAAATCATCCTTCCTGAGTTTACCCGCCAATTCGGAAAATGCGCTTTGGATGTCCGGCAGGTCTTTATAATAGTCTAAATGATCTTCTTCAATATTCGTGATAACGAGAATCCTCGGGGCAAGATTCAAAAACGCCCTTCTGTATTCGCACGCTTCGCAGATGAACAAATCGCTTTTGCCGGCGACAAAATTGCTCTTTTCTTTTTTCAGCAAACTGCCGACAATAACGGTTGGAGAAAACTTAGCGTCAATCAAAATCTTGGCAACCATCGCCGTGGTCGTGGTTTTGCCGTGCGTTCCGGAAATGGCAACGGTGTATTTTCCCCCGGAAACAAGTCCGAGCATTTCCGGATAAGTCATTATTGGGATTTCAAATTCCTTCGCCTTTTTAAGTTCCGAATTGTTTTCGGCGATGGCAGTCGTATATACGACCAAATCGGTATCCAAAGCAAGGTTTGAAGCGCTGTGCCTTTCGTAAATTGCCACCCCGAGTTTTTTCAGCTCGCGCATAACAAGCGAGTCGGAAGCGTCAGATCCACTCACCCGCTTGCCCTCCGCCAACATCATCCGCGCAATCGCCGAAACCCCAATCCCGCCAACACCGATAAAATGGATACTGCGGATATTTTCCAAAAAATTATTGTCTAGTTTCATTATATTTTAAATGTTGCCGGCATAAATTAAAGATTTTTTGACTATTTTCGAGTAATGGCGGCATTTTATCCAATGGGAACCATTTCGCTTCCGCTATTTCAAAATCGTCTTTTTCCACATTCCTATTTTCAACCCGCGAAATATAAGCGAAAATATTGTCTTTCTTGTATTCCTTAGAGGAAACAAAAGAACCGACAAAGACAGCTTTTTTCAGGTCAATGCCGACCTCCTCCATTACTTCTCTTTTTAACGCTTTTTCTTGGTCTTCTCGCGCCTTAACTCCCCCGGCCGGAAAGGTCCAGTTCCGCCGTCCGTAAGCGTTCCGTATCAAGAGAACATCATTGCCGAAAGTTATCACGGCCTTGACGCCATAAGTGGTTGGTCTAAAAACAAACCAATGCGCCCTCCTCAAACTCTCTAACCAAGGGAGAAACGGCCTCAAAATTCTTCTCATTAACTCAATCTTAACACCAAAATTTAAGCAAAACAAAATTGACGACGCGTTTAAATTTTAATTCATGAATATTTCGCAAAACAACCCGCGTTCAATTCAAACCCAAAATGGCGGAAAACTCCCACCATTTTTTTATTTTCAATTCTTTCTCCCTATCTTCCGGCAATCGCCGAGAACAACTCACTGCGTGGTCGCCGTGGCGGTGATGACGGCGGTGTAAGCTCCCGAGGGAGCCAGTTTTGTTTCCTGCCCCGCGGCGTAGCAAACGGTTGTTTCGGTTCCTCCGACGCTTGTCTCGGAACTGCTACTGGCGATTGTTCTGTTGGCGGTGTAGAAGCCGGTGTAAGCGAGAGTGGCGCTGGGGACATAATTGGAAGATTCGCAAAGAGTTCCCGTTCCGTAGCCGACGGTGTCGTTCCCGAGAGGGGCGAAACCGAATTGGTAGGCGTTGCTGACATTCCATGTCGCGGGACTGCTCGTTCCGTAGTCGGCGAAACTTTCGCCGGTGGAGGAATCGGACATTGCCGAGGAAGCCGACGCTTTGACCGCCAAGGTGTAACCGGACTGGTTGTTGGTGATTACTTTCCAAGTGGTAGTTCCCACGCTGGTGTTTTGCGTGATGCTCAAATTGTTCATTGTCACGTCCGCCGGGGAGTTTATGGAGATGCCGGTGATGACGCTTTGGGTGACGGTTACGGAGTCCGTGGCGGATACCGCAGGAGTGGTAATTGTATAGGAAAGGCTCACATCGGAAAGGGTTGGGGTGTAGAGTCCTCCACTTAGGAAGGCTTTGTATTGAATCCATCTGTCATTCACTCCGTCGGACTGGGTTGGGTTGATTGTCTCTCCTCCCGAGGGGTCGGTGTAGTAATCTGATGTTCCGGAAGGTCCGAGCCAATCCGTCCACGGTCCGGATGAATCCGGAGCGGTTCTTATTTGGAATTTGATGTCCGTGCCGGCGGGGAGGTTTTCAGTCCATGAGATTTGCGATATCGCCGTCACATTATCCGAGGTGTCGTAAGGGGAAGAGATTAAGGTTTGGGAAGCCGGATAGGATTGGTAGTTTATGGTGACATCGTTCAGAAAAGGGGTCAGTGCGCTGTCTATGGTGGAAAGGTTGCTTCGGTATTGGACATATCTGTTGCCGTCCAGAGCGGAAATATCTCCTCCGTTCGATATATTCGTCTGCCACGCAGTCCATGTTCCGTCCGGAACAGCGGTGTTCCCCGCCCTGATGTCAATGGTTATTGTGGTGCTCGCCGATGTGGAAACGGTATAGTTTAAAGTTGTGAAAGCTGCTGTCTGCCCAAGGTCCGCCACCGAGGATGTGAATGTTCCGGAAGATGGATACTCGTATATGTTATTGCCGTTTATGTCAGTTATTCTTACAAAATCAATTCCAAATTGTCCATAACCGGTAGTCTTAGCATCTTCCGCCTCAAAACGAACCTGCTCGCCCGCCAATGAACTTATGTCCTCCACCACCTCATGATAATTATTATCATTGTAGGCGTATGAGTACGAAGCCAAGATGGTAAGATCGCTCGTCCTTACCAACCTAATGTAATTGTCAGCCGCCGAGCCGTCATTTCTGTTGGCTCTTACGCGAACTTTCAAGTAATAGGTATTTGCGGGCAAATTCAAAGCAGTGTTGGACTTGATTACACCAGCCACGTAATCACTGGAAAATGCCGTGTATATTCCGTCATAGCCGGTTACATTTGTATCATTATCTATTCCCCAGTTAGCATCAGCCGTCCAGTAAGAAAAATCGCCTGTTTCAAAGCTATTGTTTTGGGGGGCAACCTGCGTTCCCTTCAAAATAATTTTCGCATCAACCCCCACACCGGAAACGGTAGTCGTTGAAAAACTTCCCGCATTGAAATCGGTATCCGTTGTTTGAAGAGAAGAACCTGCCGAAGAAATAAGGGTCAATTCGGTTCCCGCGGAAATACTGGAGGAGGCGGTGTTGTAATACGTCCATCCAGATTGGTCTCCGGGGTGAACCGCCAAGGCGGTCGTTGAAGCTCCTCCAGACCAGTCAGTTTGGGTGAAGCCAAATACGGAAGCGAAGGCTGATTGCCATGCTCCGTTCAAAATTAAAAATCCAAGAACCAAAGTCGTGGACAGGATTATCACAACCGTATAACAGAATAACTTTAACGCTTTTCGCGTGTTTGAGTCCTTTCTATTTTTTTTATTATTTAAATTTAACATTCTTCGATCTTTCTTTGATTTTCTTTTTTTAAAAAGCGTAACTGCAAAGAGCCTCGCCGTTAAGTCAGCGGGCTCTCTTCCGGTGCCTTTATTATACACTAAATTCGTTTTTTAAGGAAAAGTGAGATGTGGAAAAGGACTATTCCCCTGTCTTTATCATATATGTATCCTTGAGCCGGTAGCCGAGTTTTTTGTAATAGCCGCGAACTCCGACTCCTGAAATGACCGCCATTTTTTTAAATCCCGCTTTTCGGGCGATTTTCTCCGCCTCGCCGACAAGTGATTTGCCCATCCCCATGTGCTGGCTCTGTTCTCCTTTTTGAGAGATAGACGCCAAGCGACCGTAGGTGTGAAGCTCTCTTATTAAGGCGCTGTTTTTCAAAAGATTTCAAAACAAATTCTGATGGAATTTAAGGAGTACTGCCCGATTCAAAAATTATCGGAATGACGCGATTACTCGCTGTTCCGCCTAAACTAAAAAGGCTCTGGTGAATTTAATTCTCCGGAGCCTTTGTTTTGGATTTATCCACTCTGTTTCTGTTCTGTTGAATAGAACAGAATTTTTTTCATAATTTCTCCGTTTGAAGCGAACAACTCGGTAACCGTTTCCCAGTATACCGATTCTTCATCCGTGCCTCGCTCTTTCACTTTTTTGTATAATTTGGAAATGCGCCGACCCAAACCGTCAACAATTTCCATGGAACTTTCCAGTCGGCAATCGACCATAATTTTGATGGCTGAAAAGATATAGCCATCATCAAAATACGGACCCTGCACCAATTCTGCCATGAAATGAAAGAGTTCATCGCATGGCTTAATCGCCTGGATATTCGCCATACAGGCATACAAGAGCTCGGGGTGTTCCCCCGCCAAAAGCTCCAACAACCCGTCCAATGCCTCAACGGCACCGATATAACCGAGCAAGTAAATCAAATCGCCGGCGATTTGATTTACTTGCTCGGTGTTGGCTTCTTGGGCACATTTGCGAAGCGCGAGTCCTATCGCCTTGCGATATAACTCCTTTTCGCGTTCGCGGACATAACGACGGTAACTGACCGCCAGCACCTCCACCGGTGACTCCATGCCGTTTGTTATCATAAAATGGTACAGTTCCCTTTGATTTTTCTTGCCGTTTGACGGTCGCTGCCGATGTAAATCGCCAAGCGACTTCCATAACCATTCGGCAAATTGCTCCTTATTCTTTAATCCAGTTAACTCTTCAATGAATTCTGACATAACAACCTCCCTCGCGCCTTATTTGGCGCGGTATATACATTGTAAAAGTGCCAAGTATGCTTAAAAACTAAAGGATAGCGGCGCGAAAGTCAATGCGCGCTTTTGCTTTAAACATTTTTTCATATTATTATTTGAAGATGGACAAGGAACCAAACCATAAAATAATTGCTCGCGCGCAAACCGCGGATGAAGAATTTGACTATCTTGCGCGGATTTTTGGAAGAATGGGTTTTTATAACGAGCATGGATACAAAGTTGCGATTCCGGAACATCCGTTCTTTGTAAATATTTCAAACAATCTTGATTTACTTAAATCACTGGACATGGGCGAGGCAAGAGAGATATTCAAGAGAGAAGTATATAATTTGAATTATTTTAAAAATGGATTGCGCGCCATAAACGAAAATATTAGTTTGGCGAAAAACGCCCTAGAAAGAACGGTGGGGTGGGCAGATTGGGGTTTCAGACTTTTTCCTGATTACAAGGTCAGGTTAACTGCTTATGGACCGGGTGGGTCATATGATTACATGAATGGCAATATCATTATGAAGACAACGCCGGGCTGTAAATTTAAACGCGCCCCCTTACACACCATGGTTCACGAAATTATTCATATTGGGATTGAAGAATCCATTATAAAAAAGTCTAAACTAACTCATACCGAAAAGGAGGGACTTGTGGACGCAATTTGCGTAAATTGTTTTGGAGATATATTGACCGATTACCAAGTGCAAAAACGAGGAGATAAAAATGTCTTTAATCTCGCTTCCCAGAATAACATCATGAATCTCCCGCGAGTTATCGCGGAATATAAAAAACAACAAGTTTAAATCACTATAGCCCTATATGAATATTAAAAACCTGAAACAGTTTCGCGAGTTGTTAATTGAAAATAAAAAATCAATTTCCGGCTTGGAATACACAAAAAATAATTACGGCAATACTGGCAACTTGATTAAAGAAAGTTTGCCAACCATTACGACCGATTTTTGCGAAATTGGATTATATAACGGCGAAATCTATTTTGTTTTTATAATAGATCCGAAAACATTCAACTTGGGGTTCTTTGATAAAATAAAAAACATACCTAATATGAAAATGTACGGATTCACGGATTTTAATAAAATTTTATATCCCGCGAATAATTTTGATTCTGACGCTTTTATTAAACAAATTCAAAAAGACAAGTATCTCCAAATTCAATTTGATTTCAAAAATATTGATGCGTTAGCTTTGTTTAAAGAATATTCCGGCTTGGTGAATATTTTTAAAAAAAGCAAAGTCGCGGTTGTTAACCAGTTGAAGATTGATTTAACTGGTTAACAACAACCGGGTTACTGGGCCGTTTTTTTATTGCCGTAAAAACAATTACGCCTTCCTTTTTTTCAAATGGATACCCTTGCTCTAAATACTTTTTTGCATTATCCTTTAAGCAAGTCGATATTAAAAAATAATCCGTTTATTTCGCGTCCAATTGCTAATTGATTTGAACGGTTAACGCGAAAGAAATCAAAAAAATATGGAAGAAATGGGAAAATTTGAAAAAAAAGAACAACTTTCTCCTGTGGAGGAGCTGTTTAAAATAAGAAGATTTTTAATGGATGAGGGTCCTTACCGCCTAATTAAGGAAGGTCACGAAATAAAAAATGATCTCAATTACTGCGAAGAAACACTGAAGGATTATTTGGATTCATTGGATTTGTCATGGATGACGGAAGCGGACATAAACTTGATTAGAAAGCCGGCGGATAAATGGAAAGAGATAATGGAAAAACGAGAAAAGGGAAACGGACACGGCGAACAACCCAAAATGATGAAAAAACAAATTGATGACTTTTTGAGGGATCCTTATTACACGATAAACTTGCTTGAAAAATTAAAGCAGCTGAGAAACAGCGATTTGAGCAAATAAACTTGCGCGCCCCCGAATGGCGCGCAAAGATTAAATAAGAAATTTTCACTCAGGCAAGGTCAATATAATTTACTGAATTTAACATAAAAACATGGAAAATAATGCTGAGAAAAGGGAAGCAACAGAAGAAGAAAAAAGGAAGCCCTTGACGAACTAATGAGGGCAATGGATGATCAAGTAAATTTCTGATTTTGGGCAAAAATGGCGGGTGAAATGCCGGAAAAGGAACGCGAGGAAAAACTTGAAGAAGCCCTTGACCGCACCGATAAAGCTACCGGTAAATGTTTACGATTGGGCATAACAAAAAAAGATGCCGAAAAATACCGCAGTGAATGGGTGAAAAGAGAAGAAGAGGAAGAAGAAACAGAAGAATAATAAACCTCCTGCATCATTCAGTTGGACGCAATATGCGCTTTAACCGGTATTTTATTGTAATTTTTTAATCAATCTTCTAAATTGGTCGCCCCGGTCAAATTCGTTTTTAAAAAGATTAAAACTTGCCGCGCCCGGCGAAAGCAAAATAACATCTCCCCGCTTCGCCAAACTCTTCGCCTTCGCGACCGCGTCTTTCATGTCCCGCGCCATGTGCATCACCGAGTCATGCACATTTTCTTTGAGAATTTTGTCCGTCGCGGTTCCGGGAAGCAGTATCAACGCTTTCGTAGCTTTACGCGCCTCTTTAATAAAATTTTTGTAATCCAGTTTTTTATTAACTCCTCCGGCGATTAAAATTATTTTGCCCTTGTGCTGTCTTAATGAGTTCAAGGCGTAAACAGCCGCCTCGGGCATCGTCGCCGCAGAATCGTTGATATATTTTACGCCGCCCTTCTCGCCGACAAGCTCCATCCGGTGCGGAACGCCTTTGAAATTTTTTAAAGTTTTTTCAATTGTCTTTTTTGAGACGCCAGCAAGTTTGGCAACCGCGACAGCGGCGGCGTATTTGCTTTCTTTCTCGGAAAACCAAGTTACCTTCGCTTTCGCCTTTTGGGCGAATTTTTTCAATCCCCTGTCATCCTTGTTAAGAATCAACGAGTCGCCTTCTTTTTGGAATCTGAAAATGTTTTTCTTGTCGCCGTAATATTCCCGCAAGTTCTTATATTTGTCCATATGCTCTGGCATCAAATTCGTAATAATGGCAATTTGCGGGCTCCTCCTTATTGTTTTGAATTCTTGCAGAAGCCAGCTGGAAAGTTCAGCGACGACTATCGTGTCTTTCTTAATCTTGTTTAAAATCGCAAGCGGGGATTTTCCGATGTTTCCGCACAACACCGCGTCTTTTCCGGCATTTTTCAAAATTTCATAAACAAGCGTGGCGGTGACGCTCTTCCCTTTCGTGCCGGTTATCCCGACGAGTAAATTGTCGGAGCGTTCCTCAAAAAAAATCGTCCAGTCGTTTATAATCGGAATTTTATTTTCGCGCGCAATTTTCAAATATGGCGAGTTTTTGGGCACGGCGGGGTTTTTGAATATGAAGTCCGCGTCTTTAAAATCTTTTTTTCTGTGCCTGCCAAAGACATATTTAATTTGCCCCGGCGCGCGAAACTTGTCCAATCTTTTTAGCTGACCTTCAAGTTCGTTCCCCTTTCTTAGGTCGGTAATCAAAAGATTCGCGCCGTGGCGCAGAAAAAACAGAGCGGCAGAAATCCCGCTTCCATCGCTATAAGAACCAAGCCCCATAATGATGATTTTCTTGTTTTTAAAGGTTTCTGACATAAGAGCCAAACACATCCATCAATTTTTGGGTATTTTCGCCAACTTTGCCGTTGCTCACCTTTTTTCCGTCAATATCCACCACGGGAAGAATATCCTTATTGCTCGCGGTGATAAAAGCCTCGTCGGCGGAGCGCAATTCACTCTTCTTGATTTCTCTCTCCTGGACTTTAAAATCTTTCCGCGCCAGCTTGAGAACCAAATTTCTGGTGGTGCCGAGCAAAATATCTTTCTTCGGGGTGATTAAAGTCGCGCCCTTTCCGCCGGAGGCGGATCCGCCTCCTGCGGAGAAAATGAAAAAGTTGCTCGTTGAACATTCCAAAACGCGTCCACTGTCAGTGTAAAGAATTTCAAACGCTTTTTTCTTTCTTAGCTCTGAATTGTAAAGCCGAACGGCGGAGATGTAATTCAATGTCTTCGCCCTCGGTATTTCCCGCCTGTGTTCAAGGGTAATAAGTTTGACCCCACCTTTATACAATCTGGCCGGCGGTTTTTTTGACTCCTCAATTAAGATGAAAAAGGTGGGGGAAGAAGAATCAAAGCCCATGCCGTTTTTCATTTCTCCACCGGTCAAAACAATCCGCGCGTTTGATTCATTGAAGCCATTTTTCGCAATAAGTTTGTCTATAATTTTTCTCAACTCCGTATCGCTGACGGACAATTTAAAATTGAAGAGTTTCGCAGAGTTCTTAAATCTTTCAATGTGCTCATCGTATAAAAACGGCTTTCCGTTAATCGTCCTGAAAAAATCAAAGACTCCATACCCGCGCAAAAGCCCTATATCCCTCGGGCTGATACGCGCCCTCTCAAGAGGAATTATTTCCCCGTTAAAATAACAATATTGTTTTCGTGCTTTGTTCATTGTTCTAATTATACCAAAAAAAACCGGGGCGCGCACCCGTCGGAAGCGTGGATTGCAAAATATAACGGGACCTGATATGAATACAATAAGAGCACGGAGAAAAATCAAAAAAAGGGGGTGGCTATGGTCATAACCATAAACACTAAAAAAACACCGCGGGAATTTACAATAAACACCGAAACTCCCGTGCCGATTGAGGAAATTGAAAGGGAGATAAAGGGAATAGTCTTATCCATTGACGGCAAGGTGGATATACGCAAGGGAACAATGGTTCCTCCCGGAGCCACGATGACATTCTCATCAGATTATCTTGATAATCTGATTGACGAATATTTCAAAACCTTGCCCGGATATGGGTGAGGACCGAAATCTTGCCGGTCTGGCGAGGATGATAAAAAGGATTAAAAGACCAGCAATGAAGAGTCAAGTCAAAACGCTTGACTCTTTTTTTCATCAAGTATATACTATGATAGTACTGAATTAACGACAGAACCTTAACAGGTGAATACAGCATTCATCGCGCTCTGGCAGTCTATATTTATATTGGCTGTTAAGAGCACTTTAATTTTGATTTATGATCTGAATCAGAATATTATTTTTTCTTTTGTTCCGTTCTAGGCCGGATGTTCGTTTTAACGAGCACTGTAGGCCGAACGTAGATTTGATGGATTTTGAAACTTGCTCATTGAGCAATTTTCAAGAAACTCAATTCTTCGTTTTTTTGAGAGTTTGATCCTAGCTCAGGATGAACGCTGGCGGCGTGATTTAGGCATGCAAGTCGAGCGCCCAGCCGTAATTTTGTATCGGAGTTTTTGAGTGTTTCTTCCTCTGAAGATATTTCAGAGTAGTGAGGATAACATCAACTCGGTTGTAAAATTACGGCTGGGAGCGGCGAACGAGGTAGTAACACGTAGGAACCTGCCCCCAAGACAGGAATAACTACGGGAAACCGTAGCTAATACCTGATAGTTCCCCGCTAAAAGCGGGGATAAAGATTTATCGCTTGAGGATGGGCCTGCGCGCTATCAGCTTGTTGGTAAGGTAACGGCTTACCAAGGCTATGACGGCTAGGGGGGGTGAGAGCCCGGTCCCCACCGATGGCACTGAGACACGGGCCATACATCTACGGATGGCAGCAGTCAAGAGTCTTCCACAATGGGCGAAAGCCTGATGGAGCGACGCCGCGTGCAGGATGAAGCCCTTCGGGGTGTAAACTGCTTTTATGGGTGAAAAATTTCGATGATATTAACCCAAGAATAAGGGGTTGCTAAACTCGTGCCAGCAGCAGCGGTAATACGAGTACCCCAAGCGTTATCCGGATTTATTGGGCGTAAAGGGTGTGTAGGGGGCAATGTTAGTCTTGCTTTAAAAATTCCGGCTTAACCGGAAAGATGGGCAAGAAACGGCATAGCTTTGAGGATGTGAGAGGTCTGCGGAACTCATGGTGTAGGGGTGAAATCCGTTGATATCATGGGGAACACCGAAGGCGAAGGCAGCAGACTGGCGTATTCCTGACCCTGAAACACGAAAGCGTGGGTAGCGAAGAGGATTAGATACCCTCGTAGTCCACGCCCTAAACGATGTTCACTGGCTTTTCCAAGTATCGACCCTTGGAGAGGCGAAGCTAACGCGTTAAGTGAACCGCCTGGGAAGTACGGCCGCAAGGCTAAAACTCAAAGGAATAGACGGGGACTTGCACAAGCGGTGGATCATGTGGTTTAATTCGAGGCTACACGAAGAACCTTACCAGGGCTTGAAATCCAGACGACGGTTTTCTGAAAGGAAAACTTTCTCACAAGGACGGCTGGACAGGTGATGCATGGCTGTCGTCAGTTCGTGATTTGAATTGTTCCCTTAAGTGGGGTAACGAACGCAACCCTCGTTGTCTGTTACAAGTGTCAGGCGAGACTGCCCCGTTATACGGGGAGGAAGGAGAGGATGACGCCAAGTCAGCATGTCCCTTTGACGCCCTGGGCTACACACATGATACAATGGCGCGCACAATGGGCCGCGAAAGAGTAATCTGGAGCAAATCCCACCAAAGCGCGTCTCAGTTCGGATTGAGGTCTGCAACTCGACCTCATGAAGTTGGAATCGCTAGTAATCGCGGGTCAGCTATACCGCGGTGAATACGTTCTCAAGTCTTGTACTCACTGCCCGTCAAGTCAAGGAAGCCGGGAGTACCCGAAACCCCTGAATTTCAGGGTCTAAGGTAAATTCGGTGACAGGGACTAAGTCGTAACAAGGCACGGCTAGCGGAAGCTGGTCGTGGATTAAATCCAAATCAATTTTTTCATCTTAGGATGAAAAGTGATTAGGTCGGTTCCGCCCTATGGCGGAATTAGGTATTGGTCTTGGAGCCTTAAATTAAGACCGGAAAAACTCGCTTAAATTTCGCTTTGCGAAACACTGGGCGGGAAGGACGGAACAAAAGAAAGAATAATGTTCAATGAATTTTTAACGAAATGCAAAAAACGGACAGCTTATGCTGTCCGTTTTGGGTTTTCATCTGCCCCGCCTTTTAATGCCATTCTCCGCATGAGCATGGCCCTTTGCCACCATTCACGCCGAACCGGCCCTCAAACTTATGGCACCCATTTTCTTTTTCATGCAAACACCTTTTTTAATGCATAATCCAGACACATTAAATTCCTGTTTGCAAAATGGCGTTTTTTTGCTATGATAAAAAAAGTTTTGGAATTCAGAAAGGTTGCCTGCCGACGCGAAACACTCGCAATTCAGAGAAAACAGGCATTGATATTCAAACAATCCTTGCGCGTGTAGTTCAATGGTAGAACGCTATCCTGATAAGATAGAGGTCGTAGGTTCGATTCCTACCACGCGCACCATGAACTTTCAAGATTTATTACAATTTAAGATGTTTGGCAACACAGGCAAAGATTATCTTCTCGCTTTGGCTATTTTGATTGGCGCATTGATTCTTCTGAAAATTTTCCGCGAAATTATCTTAAGCCGACTCAAAAAAGTGGCGGAAAAAACAAAGACCGACTTGGACGATATTTTAGTAAAAATCGTCCATGACATAACCCCTCCTTTTTACCTTATCATTTCCATATACGCCACGTTGAAGTTTTTAAAAATGCCCGGCCTGGCGGAGAGAATCGTGGACGGCATATTTGTTTTAGTGATTGTTTTTCAGGCGGTCGTGGCACTGCAAATTTTTATTGATTACTGGACGCAAAAACTGGTTGAGAAAAGAATACAAAAAGATGAAACCAAAAATAAAGCGGCGCTGAAAAGCATTGGTTCGGCGCTTAAATTTTTGCTCTGGTTATTAGCCACCCTTGTTGTGCTTTCCAGTTGGGGCATAAATATCACTTCTTTGATTGCGGGACTGGGCATTGGCGGAATAGCCGTGGCTTTCGCCTTGCAAAACATCTTGAGCGACATATTCAGCTCCTTTTCCATTTTCTTTGACAAACCTTTTCAAGTCGGGGATTTCATAATTGTCGGCTCGGACATGGGGACAGTGGAAAAAATAGGGCTTAAAAGCACCCGCTTGAGAACGCTTCAAGGGCAAGAAATGATTATTTCCAACAAAGAACTCACGGAGGCGCGTGTCAACAACTATAAGAAAATGGAGAGCCGAAGAATTGTTTTCGGTTTTGGGGTGCTTTACGAAACGCCCACGAAAAAACTGAAAAAAATTCCGGAAATGGTGACGGATATCATATCCAAAGAAGAACTGGCGAAACTGGACAGGATTCATTTCAAAGAATTTGGCGACTTCAGCCTGAATTTTGAAGTTGTTTATTATGTTTCCACGCCGGACTACAACGACTATATGAACACCCAGCAATCAATAAATTTCGCGATTAAGGAAGCATTTGAGAAGGAGGGCATAGAATTCGCCTACCCCACCCAAACGGTTTTCGTCAAAAAATAAAGTTTCTTCTCTTTTCATAAAAACTAAAAAACCACCAAAGGAGGCCTTTGGTGGTTTGTTCTTTATTTGTTACAGGAGGAAAAGTTTCCCCGGATTTTTGAACTTATAATCCGGATTAAGCGAGAGCAGTTTCTCCCACTTATAAATCCCCCATCCAACAATCCCCGTCTTGATACCGGCATTTTTTCCGGCCATCACATCGGCGTCCGAGTCGCCAATTATGACTGCATCGGCGTAATTGGCGTCCATTTTTCTGATAATCAAATGGATGCCTTCCGGATCCGGCTTTATCCTCTTACCAATATCGTCAGAACCGAAAATCGGTCCGGAAAAATATCTCCTCAAGCCGCCAAGGGATTCATATATGGAATCATGACTGCTTGAAGATAAGAGCGCCAGCTCATGCCTTCCCGACAGCTCCTTTAAGAGCTTCGGCACCCACGGGAAAATCCGCGTGTGCTTGTCGTAGTGGGCGTGGAAAATCTCGTCCACTACACCATATTCCTCCCTGGTGAAAACCCCGATGGCCTCAAGATTTTTCATAAAATCCAGGTTATACCACTCCCTGAATTCCTTGAGGTTTTTAAAAAAATCATCCGGGCCTTTCCCTTTATAGGCGATTAGGGCCCTGTACCCCTCCAACAGGCCTTTCCACGGAATACTTCTCAGCACCCCGTCAAAATCAAGAATTATCAGCATTCATCCCTCCTTATACTTATATATGTATTTTGTTAATTTACATCCTCTGTTTTTATACTACCCAACCCCAAAATAAAAGCAAGGCGGAAAGGCGTTTAAACCCCTTTCCGCCTTGCTAAAGTAAATCGGGTTGATTTCGCGAATATCACCCGCGAATAAAGAGGCTTCCTATTCCCGCCAATATCCCCAACAATAAGACGAGCGTCAGCCATTCGTTGGCGCCACGAACCGTATCGGAAACGGCGCTTACCACGCTTGCCGTTTGCTCCATTTCATAGCTTGAGGAGGGGTCAGTTTCAGCAATTTCTTCTTTGTCTACCGATTCGGGAACGACCGCCCCACCTGTTGAAACCTCATCATCGTATTTAACAACGGCTTCGTCTTTTTTCTCATCCACTTCCTTTTTAACAACTTGTTTGGCTTTTGTTTCACTCTCTTTTTCCAATTCTCGCGCGACCGGTTTATTTTTCGCAAGGTCGAACTTTGTTTCAATGGGAACGGCCTTCGGCTCAGGTTCCGCCTTCGGCTTTTCCTGAATAATCGGCTTGTCAGAGACGGGCGTTTTAAGGATATCCTCATCTGTTTGATTCGGCTGTTTCAAATCTTCCGAGGCGGAATCGTTCTCTGTGACCAAAGAAAGTCCGGCGTTCAAAGCCTTCGGAGTGGGCGTCGCCGTAATCCACAAAACTCCGTTCCACTGCATTGTTTCTTTGCTTTCGTTATTTCCCGCCGGCCACCCGTTTTGGGCGTCTATTTTTTGAATTTCATTTCCCGACGCATTCTTCAATATCAATATTGACCCGGTGTTTTTCAGCCCCTTTCTCCCGAAAGACACCGCGACATCCGCGGCGACATTCGGAACGGAATCGTCATTGGTTCTTTCAATCAGATAATATCCGCCGGGAGATATCTCGCCTTTTAGGTCGATTTCCTTGCTCCCGACAATCTCCATAATCCAATCATCAAGGCTCACCGCCTGCGAAGAATTATTGTAAAGCTCCATCCATTCATCATTGGCGTTTTGTCTCGCCGTCCCTCCGTTGTCGCTCCCCATCCAGGCGACTTCATTAATGATGACATTCGCGGAAGCGAAAAAGGGAGAAACGAGAAAAAGAAAAATTAAAAAAGCGGTTTTCATCTTATCTATAAGAATAACAGAATACCGCTTTATTCTCAAACAACCCGAAACAAAAAAACCGCCCCATTGATGCCGGGGCGGCGTTGGCTCTTTATTTCATTTTTCCCAATACTTCAACCGCCTTCATAAACTGGCGGTCCTTCGGGGTTGCGGTCAACCCCGGAAACATTTTCCGGTTGTCTCGGACATAATAGTCCGGTTCAATACCGACTTTATGCCACGCCAACCGGCCGTTGCCAGCGAAAATTTCGGAAATGGTCAGCCTTAAGCCTGACCCATCCGACAAGGAGTGGCGCTTTTGCGACACCCCTTTGCCGTATGTTTTTTCGCCGACCACCGGGAAACCCCATTGTTGGAGAATCCCGGCGAACAACTCGCTCGCCGAGGCTGACCATTCATTAACCAGAACGGCCAATTTCCCTGGCCGAGCCTTATTGAATATATTCTCGCCACAACCGCGAATATCACCCATTCGCGTTATTTTTTCCTCATCTTTGTATCTTTGCGTAAGGAGGATATCCTCCTTACGAATATTCTGGAAAAGGACCGCCGTTTCCAGACAGAGGTCAAGAAAGCCTCCTCCATTGTCTCTCAAGTCAAGGACAACAGAACTTTCTGAGCGAACCGCCAACTTAACGGCCGCCTTTACCTCGTTCAAGGCGAGGTAGGAGAGAAAATTTTTCAAAGAGATGTAGAAAATTCCCTCTCCAAAAGAAACTCTCACCTTTTGCTCCTCTGGCAAGGGATTAAATAAAGGGTCTTCGCCCTTAAAAAAATACATCCAGGGATCAAAGTTTCCTGAATCCCTGGTCCCCTTCTTTTTCTGGAGCATTGTTTTTAAATGCTCCCTATGTTTCTCGGGGCAGTATTCATACCACCCCTCATTTTTTATAATCTCTTCCACTTCCTCCAGAATTTTATCGTCCATTTCGGACCTCCTTTATTTGTTTTAAATTTATTTAAATGTCAAAAAGCTCTGCTTTAATGTGTAGCACAAAACACCGAAAAGTCAACTAAAATTTGATTCTATCTCCCGGCTTGAGAACGCCCGACTTCAGAGGATTTTGCTCCCCATTGGAAGTTTTGTCGGTTTTTTTTTCTTCCGTGGCACTAACGGAGTTGCTGTTTTTCATTTTTTCCTCAACGCCTTTTGCCTCCTCGTCCGAATCCGGCTTGCTTGGAAGCGGCTTCCCAAGAATGTCTTCCAAAGCGGAGCGTAAATCATTTACTCCAGGCTTCGCCTTTTTTTCATCTTGAAGGTCTTTAAGACTGATTTTAGCGGGAGCGGAAACTGGAGACGGAACGGGTGTTTTCGCGAGGGTATCTTCGCGCGAGCGAGTTGATGGCTCCCAAACTTTCTTCTCTTCTCTTTGTCCTGCCACCCGTTCCGCGCGCTGACGAGTTGACGGCTCACGGACTTCCCCCTCTTCTCTCTGCTTCGCTGGTCGTCCCGCAGATTGCTCTACGCGTGGCGATGGTTTCCGCCACTTGCCGTCCACTCGTTCAAGGCGTCCCGAAGGTTTATTTCGTCCTCCGACAGTAAAAGAAGGTGTCTCGCGAACCGCGGGTGGCTTCTCTTGCTTTGAGATTTCAGACGCTGCGTCCCGATGGGCTTTGCAAAAAATCGGTCGCTTTTCATCCGGCTTGAACGGAACATACGTCTTTTTCTGGCAGACGGAACAAAAAGCTTCATACAGCTGCGGTTGCTGGGGTTTATCCTCGCTTTCTTCCCGAGAAGTTTGAGAAGAATTCCCTTCCTTTTTTTCCTCACCTCGAGAAGACCTCTCGGGGATAAAATCATTGCTGTGCCATTTGATAATTTCCTCTTCAATGGTCGCTTTCTCAGTGGCGTATTTTCCGCGAGAACTTGTTATGATTTCTTCCCTGTGGGACATTTCTGAAATTTTTATCGGAGGAAGCGTGGTAGCTGAAAAAGGTCTGGACGCCACTCCATCTATCATCAATTTCAAATAAATACTGGCAAAACCCAAATTAACAATGTCCTGCACGTAAAATTGCGGAGCGAATTCTTTTTCCAAAAACTCAGCATCCGTCGCGCCGACCCTGAAACTAACCATGGTTCCAACATTGCCGAAAACGGCGTCATTGACTCTTTCGTCCATCTGGGCGATGTATTGGTGAGCAAGTATCAGGTTGAGTCGGTATTTTCTGGCCTCAGACAAAATGTCGGCGAAAGATTCACTCGCGAAGTTTTGGAATTCATCAACATAAAGATAAAAATCCTCGCGCCGCTCTTCCGGAACATCAACGCGACTCATTGCCGACAAGTAAATCTTGGTAATGAGCATCTGCCCAATGAGCCGCGAATTTTCTTCGCCAATTCTTCCTTTGGAAAGATTCATTATTAAAATTTTCTTCTTATCCATAACTTCGCGAATGTCAAAAGCGGATTTCGGCTGCCCGATAATGTTTCTGATAAGCGGATTGGAAACGAACTGACCAACTTTATTCTGGATGGCGGCGGTCGCCTCGGTGGCAAACTTGTCAGTGTATTTGGCGAATTCATCCGTCCAAAACGCTTTAACCACCGGGTCGGTAATTTTTGAAACCACCTCCTTTCGGTAATTTTTGTCGGCAAACATTCGGTTAATTCCAAGAAGGGTTGAATTGGGATATTCAAGCAATGCCAAAATGGCATTGCTCAAAATATACTCCATCCTCGCGGACCAAGCATCAACCCAAATCTTTTTGAAAACCCCAAGAAGTCCGGCGGAAACAAGATGCCGCTGGGTAGGGTCAACATTTTCCATCACATTGAACGCGATGGGCCAATCAATATCATGCGGAGCGAAATAGACAACATCCTCAACGCGCTCTTTTGGAATAAAATCAAGCATTTTCTCAGCAAATTCGCCGTGCGGATCAATGATGGCAATTCCTTCCCCATTCTCAATATCCTGAATGGCCATATTTTCCAAGAGGGTTGTTTTTCCCATTCCAGTCTTACCGATGATGTACATATGCTTGCTACGGTCCCTTCTTTTAATACCAAAACGCCTCCGCTCGTTGCGAAAATTAGTCTCGGCAAAATAAGTGATATTGTTCTCGTCCATCATTCTATAATACCCGACTTACCCAAAAAGAAAAAGGCTTTAACGGGCTTTTTCCAACGCATCCACACTGTATCTGTTGGAGGGGCTCCATAGCATCCAAGAATTCAGTCCGGCATCATAAACGGCCTTTTTCTGAGCGCGAACCATTGCCGGCGTGTATTCTACAGGGTAATTGAAATCCTGAAGCCACGGGCGCAATTTAAGGGGACTGGAACTCGCAGCGACAAGACGTTTCACTCCCTCATCCATTGAAAACTTTACGATTTCGTAAGGATAAGCGTTGACATTTTTGTATCCGTGAAATCCTCTCGGGTAATGAGATGGGTAAACCATCGGGTCAATATAATCAAAGTAAGGAATCGCATATTCCAACAACTGCCCTATATTCAAATCGTCCTTGTTGGTCATTGACATACCGAACAGGTCGGCCGAAAGAACCACATTCGTGTCCTTGAGTCCTTTTTTAAGATAAGCGAAAAAATCCCTGAGAACTTTCGCTTTTCCAAACGCCGGATCAGCAACAAGTCTCTTGTTGCTGAAAGGAAAATAAATATTCCTCATATTTCCGTCGGAAGGAAAACGAATATAATCAAAATTCAACTCATCAAAACCGAGGGAGTAAGAAGCCTTTGAAAGAGCAACGATGTATTTCCAGTAATCTTTCGCCCCGACATCTATAAAACTCAGCCCTTTGTAGTCCTTCCAAACTGAAATTTTATCCGCCTTCTTAACGGCAAGATCGGGACGCAACTTGGCATAATAAGGGTCCTGAAAAACGGTAATCCTTCCAATGGTGTAAATACCCTCTTTATGTAATCGTCCTATAAAATCTCTCATACTGGAAGCGATACAGCCTTTGCCGTTCGTTCCTTTCAACGCCGGATTATCCGAAGGAAAAGAAATCGTCCCGGTATAGTCTTTGATATCAATGATGATTGAATTTATTTCTGTTTCATTGACCAGTTTAAGAAGCTTGGCTCGCAAACTGGGAGTGGCGGCCACACACGCCGTCATATAAATCGCTTTAACCTGTTTGGGGGTTTTAATATGTGTTACGACAAAAACCTTTTTTTTAGGAAGGTGAATCATTATCGCCGATTCCGCATTGGCGGATTCCTTTGAATAATTAAAACCAGGAGAACTGAAAAACATGTTCATCCCCAAAAAAAGGAAACCGGCCACCAATACTGAAACGGCCGGCCAAAAAAACATTTTTTTAGCGAATAAGACTTTCATCTTAAATTATCCGCTCCCTCTCTTCAGTGGGAACAGAAAGCTTCTCTTTTTCTTTGGATACCCTTTTATCGGCCGCGCAACTCGCGCCTTTCCAAAAAGAAAGAAAAGCGATGAGAAGACCCGTGATAATCATCAATATAACCCTAGTGTTAAAAGGCAAACCCAAAAAAGCCAAGAATACTATCCAGATTCCCAATATTCCATTTATCCAATCTTTCCACATAGTCAATTGGCGCAAACTATGACTGCTCGCATTTTGAGTTGAATAAGCACAGAACGCGGATTCATCATAAACGCCCATTAGGTTTATAAACTTCGCAAGCTCTCGCAAAAATCATCATATTTTGTCTTGCCGAGCATATTTTTATTGTAGCACAATAATCTCCTCCTTCAAGTTTATACTGAATTTTTCACCAACCTTGCGTTTACAAATTTCAATCAATTCCAAAACATCGCCGGCTTTGGCGTCGCCAGTGTTGATAATAAAATTAGCGTGTTCTTCGGCTATCTTCGCCCCGCCGATTTGTTTGCCTTTTAATCCGCAGTCTTCTATTAAAAACCCGGTGGCAAGCTTTCCTCCCTTGATTTTTTCCGCCGGAATAAGCTCTAAAAAGTCTTTTTTGTTTTTTAACTCATCAATCTCAATATTTTTAAAAATACTCCCGGCGGAAGGATGTGCTGGAAGTTTTCCGCGCCGTTTTTTTAAAATATCGCTTATCGCTTCCCCGCTCTTTCGCTTCTCTCCTTTTTCAAGCGAGAACTCAACTTCCAGAATAATATCGTGATTGTCCTGATTCTTAAATTTGCTTCCACGGTAAACAAATTCGCAATCCTTGTTTGAGTATTTCTTCACCTCCCCGCTTTCGGTCAAAACTTCCACACTTTTCACAAACTCAGACATTGAATGACCATAAGCGCCGGCATTGCCCGTCACCGCCCCTCCGACGGTCCCGGGAATGCCCACTCCCCATTCCAATCCGGACAGCCCGCAATCAATGGATCTTATTATCAACTGACCGAACAAAACACCCGCGCCCGCCAACATATTCAAGCCGTTCGCTTTAATCTTTATGTCTTTGATTTGAATAACCACTCCATTATATCCTTCGTCAGAAAATAATATATTGCTCCCTCCCCCAAGAATGAAAAATGGCAAGCCTTTTTCCTTGGCAAAATTTTTCGCTTCCAATAATTCCTCCCTTGATCCTGCAACGACAAAATACCTTGCCGCCCCGCCGATTCTAAAGGTGGAATGATTCGCCAATATTTCATTTTCTTTTATTTCCAACATCAGGTGGGCGTATCCCGACTCGAACGGGAGACCTCTACAATGTCAATGTAGCGCTCTAACCAACTGAGCTATACGCCCTTCCTTTTTAAAAATTCAAACCCCTCCAGCCTCCGTAAATAATACCATTTTTTTTATTTTTTAGCACACCAAAGGGATATTCGGCAATCTTTTTCAATTCCCGAAATTGTGAATCGGCGGTGAGATTGTAACCTTTGCGCGAAAGTTTCATTTGGCGGAGGGTACAGGACTCGAACCTGTAAGGGATTGCTCCCGCCGGTTTTCGAAACCGGTGCCTTACCATTCGGCGCAACCCTCCAATTTTAGGCCCATTCGGCACAATACGCTGATTATATATCAAAAGAGCGGGTTTGAAAACCGAAAAACCCTTAACAAATGATTTTTTGGTGCTATAATGACGGCAGAAAAACAAGTCATCTTTAAGGAGGAATGAAATGAAAAAAGAATTCAACGCCTGGGATTATGATGTGTACTCGGGCATTCTGGATGCGATAAAGACATTCAAGGTTTATGTGGGAATGTTGGATGCTCGCACTCAAGACGGAAAGGAAGGGTACCTTTGGATATTGAGAGAGTATGGAAAGCTCGGTCGCGCCGGAGAAATCTCCGTTTCCGAAGGAGACCACCTTGTCATTTATGGCAAGGACGGAAGCGTTATTTTCGACGAAACCATCCGCCCCGAACCGCCAATCGGCGCCGAAACTTACAGCTATATTTGCATCCACTGGACGCAGAAAGGGGTTTCCGCCGAGAAATGGGCAGACTTCTTCATCCGCCCTGACGGAGAAACTCCCTACCGAGCGGTTCTTCTGAAAAGAAAAAAAGTAGGCGCAAAACAAGGGACGTGAAATTTCACGTCCCTTTTAACTTCTTACTTATCCTTTATCTTTGAGTTCTTGAGAGAGCTCAACGGACACAGCTATGTCCGTCTTGAGGCCTAACTCCTGCCTCAGGCCGTTCAAAACCATTATCACCTCAATAAAACGGTTTTGAATTTTCTCCCAGATGCCACCACGGGTGGCTAATCTGGCGATTATCAACTTTTCAATCGCCAGATAATCGCTCAGTCCGATTGCCCGGCGATTATAGAGGTTGGAGAGCCTCTCTGGGAAAAATCCCAAGAGAATAAGGAGGCTTCTAGCCGTTTCCTCCAACCATTCTGGGTCTGTCTCAAAGACGGACATGACCATCAACTGATTCTCAAGCACAGTGGCCAGCTGTGCTTGATCCGAGCTCATATATAAAACCATGAGCTCGGCGAGGAATATTGCTACCCCCTCCTCATAAAATCCTATTTTTCCCATCTTCCGGGCGACCAGCCCAGAGAAAAATTTTTTCACTTCTTTTTCTTCAATAATTTTTCCCATTTTGTCCTCCTTTTGGAAATTTGTTATTTAAAGATTTTTTAAATTGCGATTCTGATTTAAGTGTGGCACAAAAAAAGAAAAAGTCAAGGTTTTTTCGCGCGGCAAACGCGCCCCCCGTGGATTTTTATAAGAAAATATGCTAAAAATAAAACATTGCCGGATCGTCTAATGGCAGGACACATGCCTCTGGAGCATGGTATCTAGGTTCGAGTCCTAGTCCGGCAGCATTGAGCAAAGCGAGATGGTGGCGGGTTAGGACTTGAACCGTAGGCGCCTATTTTAAAAGAAGCGAAGCGATTATTAAAATAGCGCGTTTCGGAGCCCCGCCATGCGGGGAGAGAGGCGAGTCCTAGTCCGGCAGCAAAATGGAGCGCGGTTATTGCGCACGAGGGGCGTCAATGCCCGTGCGATTTGTTTTATCCAAAATAATATAGTCTACCGAGCGTAGCATCTAGAACAAAAAATCATCTGATTTGAGTTTTTTGATTCTAGGTGCTAATATTGATAAACATCAAGATTAGTTAATGCTCTATGCGTGATAGTATCAAAACAATATAAGTTAAAGAAAAAATATGAGAATTACATACATACAAACGGGGGGCACAATTGATAAAGATTACCCCCGCGGGGAAACCAGTCATGGTTATGAATTTAAAATTACAGATCCGGCTGTAGAGGATATTATTCCAAAAATGAACGCGTTATTTGATTATGATATAATGTCGGTTCTCAAGAAAGACAGCTTGGACATTACTGATAATGATAGGGAAAAAATATACAAGGCGGTTAAAGGGGTAAATAATGATAAAATTATAATAACACACGGAACAGATACTATTTTAGAGACCGCAAAAAAATTATCTAAATTAAAAGATAAAGTGATTATTTTAACGGGAGCAATGTTACCGAACAAATTTACAACATCAGATGCTAGATTTAATATTGGCATGGCAACAGCTGCTGTGCAGATATTGGCCCCTGGAGTTTACATCGCTCTTTATGGAAATGTGGTCCCATGGAATAAGTTTTCAAAAATACAAAAACAATTTAACGAAATGGACAAGATATCTATATTGCCAGGTTTCGGAACCGATAAGGAGGACTAAAATTAAAAACGTTGCAGAACGATTGTATAATGCTATTGATTTAACGGCGCAATTTATTTTGAAAATTGACGAGAGAAGGCGCTTTTGCGCGCCTTAAATACAAGAATAGTTAAGCGGGAAAAACAACTTGCTGGCTTTGGTTCTGTATACTATAGTTAATATATATGGAGAACATTATTATATTAGGCATTATCCTCACTATCGCCGGATATATTATCCCATTATTTTTTAAAAAAGGCGGGAGAAGAAAAACTAAAAGAGAAAAAGAGGAATGGTTCCCGTACATGAAAAAGTCTTTTCTGCTTACCCGCGCAGAACATCAGTTTTTTAAAATTCTTGAACGAGCGGTGGGAGGTCAATATTATATTTTTCCCCAACTCGCTCCCGATAAAATAGTCCTCCTTAAAGGAAAGGGTTCTTTTAAGAGAGGGTATAGAAATAAGATTAGTAAAAAATCAGTGGATTTTGTTCTTTTTGACAAACAAAACATCTCCCCCATTCTTGTTATTGAGCTGGATGACCCCACTCACCAAAGACCGGACAGAAAGGCGCGAGATAGCTTTTTAGATAAAGTATTGAATCGTTGTGATATCCCAATTCTTCACACTCACTCAACCTTTAATGAGGAAGAGCTAAAAGCGCAGATTGAGGAAAAAATAAAAAATTTATAAATTTCCCAAAGTTTTTTAAATTTCAAATTTCCAGCCAACAACTCATCCAAAAAAGCGGAGTTGCCAAAACTTAATTGGTATCCAGAATGGATTAAATATAATTAAGAACCCTTACAAATAAGTAATCTTGATGGTTCTAATAAATCAAAAAAGAGTTTCCGGTCATGAGCCGAAGACCACTGTGCGGCATTTTTTCAAATTCGGCGCTACCCAAAATCCGCTTATTAGGTTAAAATAAAGAAATGAAATTTGAAGATGTAAATCAAAGGGAAATAAAAAATAAAATTGAAAATCTGCAATCGCGCGTGGAAGAAGCCACGGAGTTGGCGCCGAGCCAAGATGAATTTGAAGAAACAATGGAAAAGCAAAACGCCTTGGAAAAAAAATTCAAAAAGAAACAAATATCGTATGAAGAACTCCAGCGAGGGTTATGTGAACTAGAAGACTCAACGGGCTCCGTCGAAACAAAGGAATTGACGGAACTGATGGATATTTTGAGAATTATCGGCCTTGATGAAAAAGAATTGAAGGAAATCGTCGCCCATGAAAACGACCATTGCGCGAAAGCGTTATCTTTCGGATTGGAAACTTTTTACAGAATACAATTCTTAAAGATAAAGAGAGATAACGGGGAGACCGATCTTGCCATCCTGCCGTCCGCTCATTTTCATTTGCCGGAAGACATGCCGGATGATGAAAAAATAAAAATTTTGGGAGAAATTGTGAGCGCCCCCGAAGAACTGAGTATCTATGACGAGAAAAAATTACAGTAAGTTTTAAGTTCGCTCAAGTCCCCGCCTAACCGCAACCTCACCGTTCAATGAAAAATAAAAAATCGCCACCGCGCCGAAACCAACGAGCAAAAATGAATTGTTGAAATAAATAAAATGGAAAAATTATGAATATATTTTCAATTTTAATGGGGCTGTTTATGGGACTAATCGGCGTATTGGTCTTCTTTCTGCTCATCAGGGAAATAGTTGTTTGGTATCTGAAAATCAATCAAATAAAAAAATTGCTGGAAAAAATAGAGGAAAATACGCGAAAAGTAAGCTTGGTGCAGGAAAAAAATAATGATAAACGGTAAAAATTAAAAAAGTACCAAGAGGTATTATTTGTATTTATGGAATTTGAATCAGCCGAATTAAAAATGCATTCCGCTCTGCCAAAGGAGAAAAAAGAAATCTTTCTTCCTGAAAATGTTTGGGAGCAACTGCAAAATCTTGGCATTACGCCTAAAATGGTAAAAGGGTCTGTTCTTGATGTGGGAGCGGGAGATGCTGAATTCGCCAAGGTTTTTGCCGGCTTTATTTTTTAGCGTTGTTTTGTCGGTTGTGAGTTATTTATTGAATGTATTGTTTAGAACGAAAAATCCTTGATTTCTTCTCCAAAAACCAAGAGAAGAAATCGGGCTAATGACCGAGGGCAAAACAACCGTAAAAAATAACTCGTGCCGGAAAAAATGGAGATAGAAATTAAAAAAACAGGGATAGTTGGGTGTTTTTATTATGAAAATCTTATTTAAATTTTTGGAATTTGTGACTAAACTGCAGTATTTGGCGCAGCCGTCTTATGTCAAAGATGAGATTCGCCTGCAAAAAATGCTCCTGTGGAGCGCCAGGGTTTACTATTTTTATTCAGGACTTCTTTTTATTTTCATAAAGTCCGCTGATTATTTCAACATAAGCGTCCATTATTCGGTTTTCACCGCCCTTTTCGCGCTTCAGGCGGCGATACTATTCTACACACTGCAAACTTACAGAAGATTTTTTTTCGTTTCCGTCAGACTCAAGCGGAATTTTGCGTTGAAATTATCCTTTTTCTTGTGGCTCCTGATTTTTTTTCTGATGAGCATTGAACAGATTATCGGCTACCCCATCTTCTCTGGAAGCATTCTGATTCTTATAGCAAGGGGAGGAGGCATCTTTTGGGGTAAATTACTGACGAACGGATTTTTTTGGGGCTTTTTCTTCGCCGTCATGGGAGTAATCGGAGAATTTTTATTGCGAAAAATCAACAATAATAAATTATGAAAAAACAAATTGTATTTATTCACGGGGGAGAAACTTTTGATTCGCATGAGGCCTATTTGGATTTTTTGAGGAATTGCGAATTTAACCCCGAAAAAGGGAAAGAAAAGAGATGGAAGGATTCCCTGCTGGAAAGTCTTGGAGATGATTTTGAGGTTATCGCGCCAACAATGCCGTGCAAGTTCAATGCCAAATATAAAGAATGGAAGATTTGGTTTGATAAGGTTGTCCCTTTTTTGAGAGATGGAGTGGTTTTAATCGGGCACTCTCTCGGAGGAATTTTTCTCGCGAAATACTTGTCAGAAAACGATTTTCCCAAAAAAATCTCGGCGATATATTTGATTGCCGCCCCTTATGACGCCGAGGATTCGGAATATTCACTGGCTGATTTCACACTTCCGAAAAGTTTGGAAAAACTGCGGAGACAGGGCGGAAAAATTTTTATTTATCATAGCGAAGACGATCCCGTGGTTCCGTTCTGGGATTCGGAAAAGTATCTCCGGGCGTTGCCGGACGCGGAAAAAACAATTTTCAAGGACAAGGGCCATTTCCTGCAAGAGGAGTTTCCGGAAATGGTTGAAAGTGTTAAGAAAATACCATCTGGATCGGCGCAAAAAACGCTAAAATTCAAAGAACATCTCGTGCCACTCATATTGTCTGGCGAAAAAACCGTCACTTGGCGGCTTTTTGACGATAAGGATTTGCGGGTCGGAGACAAGGTGAATCTGATAAATGCGGACTCAAGAGAAATATTCGGCAGCGCCAAGCTGACGGAAATCAAGGAAAAGCCTTTTGGTGAAATAACGGATGAAGATTTTGATGGGCACGAAAAATTTGAAAGCGAAAAAGAAATGTATGAAACATACAAAAAATACTACGGAGGCAAATTGAGCAAAGATACGACAGTCAAAATAATCAAGTTCAAGTTGGATGAATAAGATTTGGAAAATAACACTCATATGAAGAAAATTATTATCATCGGCACAATACATGGCGGTTCCACTCCAAAAGAAGAGTTGGAGGAGGTTTTGAATAATATAAATCCGGATCAAGTGTTGGTGGAACTTTCCTATGAAGAATTGAATAACCGACCGAGAGAAAATTCCATCCGGGATGAAATGTTTGCCGCTTACGATTGGGCAGTTAGAAATAAAAAGAAGACGGATTGCTTTGACATTGAAAGCAACACGCTGAAAAAGGGTGTAACGGGAAAAGAACTGGAGTTTTTGAAACTTGAAATGAAAGTCAAGGAACTCCTTAAGGGTTATTCATGGAAAGACTTGAACAAAGAGGAACCGTGGGAAATACCCGAGGTCGCTGAACTGGAAAATGAGATTATTGAAAAATACTTTAATGCCGAAAAACAAAAAGAAAGAGAATATAAGATACTGGAAATTGCCCGCGGAAAATTGATTGACGGCGTGAATGTAATCGTCACTGGCGCCGGGCACCTGTCCTTTTTCAAAAAAGAAATGCCGGAGGCGATATTTCCTCTCCGAGATTGGAGAGAAACGGGTAAGAGCGCAAAACAATGAACAATAAAGAAGATTATTTTGAAAAATTGGTTGATGAAGCCATTTTGGCGTTGCCGGAAAAAATAAAGAAAGCGATGGATAATGTGGCTTTTGTGGTTGAGGAGGAGGCGCGGTGGAAAAAGGCCGGAGAAATGGGGATTAAAAAGAATGAAGTGTTAATCGGATTATACGAGGGTATTCCGAAAATTAAGCGGGATGACGGATATTTTGGGGTGTTGCCGGACAAGATTACCATTTTTAAAAAACCGATAGAGAAATTAAGTGGCGGAAGCGGAGAAAAATTGAAAAAACTTGTCAACGAAACTGTGTGGCATGAAGTCGGACACCACCTGGGGCTTGATGACGCGGAGATTAAAATTCTTGAAGCAAAAAGGCGGAGAAGGGGTTGAGGGAAATTCGTAAAAACAAAACCAATACCGAACTTTCGCGCCGGCTTTCTTTAAAACTCCTGCGGGGGTAAAATAAACAAATGAAACGAGAAATAATCACATTGTCGGGAAACACGAGATTCAGAGATCGATTTAAGGAAGTGGAAAGAAAACTGACATTGGAAGGCAAAATCGTCCTCCCGCCGGCAATATACGGCAAAAGCGAAGGGATTGAACACTCCCCCACCACAATCAAACTTCTATACGAATTGCATCTCGCCAAAATAGACATTTCCGACGGCATTTTCGTGATTGATGTTGGCGGATACATAGGCGATTCCACCCGGAAAGAAATAAAATACGCGAAAAACAAAAGGAAATTCGTAAGATACTATTCAAGAGATTTTAAAGACACGAAAATGAACTAACACCCCTAAAACCTGTTATCGCGACAAAACAAAAATACCGAACATGCCAATTCTATGAAAAACATCTGTGTTTACATATTAAAGTGCGGTGACGGCACGCTTTACACCGGTTCAACCGTGGATTTGGCGAAACGGCTTCGGGAGCATAATGAGCTGAAAAGCGGGGCGAAATACACAAAGGCGCGCCGCCCGGTGGCTCTCGCGTATCAAGAAAAATGCAAAACACTCGCGCTCGCCCGCGAACGCGAAGCGGAAATCAAACGAATGACCAGAAGCGAAAAACTCGCCCTCGTGAAAAAGCCCAAAAAGCCATAAAATAAAAGGAAAAGATGGGCTTCCCTATCGGCGGAAGCCCTTGAATCACGCTGGAAAAAATCCTTTAAATATGGGATAGTTAAAATATCAAAGGCAAAGACCGAAAAAGGATTTTGCAGAATAATTATGGATATTCCTCAAGACATTCTTAATAAATTTATAGTAAGAGAAGATTATTTGGAGTGGGTAAATAAAGAAACGTCCATTATCGCGTACTTGGATTTGACTAATATGTTCCACTGGCAAGATGTTTTGGGGTGGAAATTTCGCATAGAAGATTTAGCCGAGCAACTTTTTAGTTTTTCAAACATTAAGGAAATTAAAGTGTATTATGGCTTGAACGAAAGAGATATAAGGAACTCCGAGGCCTTTCATGCTCGCATAAGAAAAACAGGGGCAATTTTAAGAAAAAAGCCCATGAAATTTATTAAAAAAAACATTAATGAAGCCATGTTTTTCCAACGCCGCACAATGACATTATTTGACGGAGAGCAGTACATTAAAGAAAAAATTAATGAACTGATACAAGCGCTTAATGAGTCTGGAATAATCATTGAAGAGCCTAAATGTAATTTTGATGTTGAAATGGCAATGGATATGATTGATGATACAGAAAAAATGACAGCAGTGATGCTTTTTTCCGGAGATTCAGATTTAAAAGAACCCTTAGAGAGATTAAAGATAAAAGGAAAGAATATTGGTGTGGTGGGGGTGCGCGGAAAAGTGGCGGGAGAATTGCACGAAATTAAGAACAAATATATTGATTTTGGTAAGTTTTATACAGGGAAAAGGGTCTATACAAAAAGCGAAAATCCCGCTTTGGGCGGGACCGCGTGATTAGTAGGATTGCTCCTACGCCATCAATATAGCATACCAAGTTGCTAGTATCAAGAGAATTGTGGATAAGTGAAAACGAATGACCAGAAGCGAAAAACTCGCACTCGTGAAAAAAAACAAAAAGGCCGTTGGAAATTAAAGGTTTTGAGTATAACATAAGAAAATGAAAAAGGATTATTTAGAATGGCATAAGAAAAAAGAGAAAATTGACTGTAAAAATAAGCATATTTTTTTTCATGAACGAGAAGTTTGGTGGTGTTCTCTTGGTGTGAATGTCGGTTATGAGCAAGACGGAAGAGGAGACAATTTTTCCCGCCCCGTGGTTATATTGAAAAAATTTAATCTTGATATTTGTTTGGTTGTTCCGCTTACGACAAGCAAGAAAACGGGAAAGTATTATTTTTCAATTGGAGATGTTGAGGGGAAAAACGCGTCGGCTGTATTGTCTCAGATAAGACTTATTGACCAGAAAAGGTTTTTTAAGAAAGTGGAGATGATTGATGAAGAGATTTTTGATTGCTTAATTGACGCTGTTGTTAGTGTTAATTTTAAAAAAGGGGCTTAAAACAGTTTGCCCCCGCTCCTTGCGGAGCGGGGGCGAGGCCGAGGCCGTTTGTATGTTCATATTATCAAATCCAACCCAAAAGTCAATAGAGCATATCAACAGGGTGTGGATAAGTGAAAACGAATGACCAGAAGCGAAAAACTCGCGTTCGTGAAAAAGGCCGTTAGGTAAGAAGGAAAGGACGAGCTTCTTTATCGGCGGAAGCCGGTGAATCGCGCTGGGAAAACCCCATAAAATATGATATATTTAGGGAAATTATGGAAAAAGACGGGAAAACAAACCCGGCCTCGCGACAAGCGCAAAAATTAGCTAACGCTATCAGTGTATCAACCGATAAGCTTTTGAAATAGAAATATGGCAAACAAAAATCTTACAAATGCAAAACGGGCAAAGAACGATGAGTTTTATACCCAGTTCGGCGATATCCAAAAAGAGATTGAGGCGTATTTGGAATACGATCCCGATGTATTTCGGGGCAAGGTGGTGTATTGTAATTGTGATGATCCGTTTGAGAGCAACTTCTTTCGCTATTTCGTACTCAATTTCAACAAGCTTGGATTGAAACAGCTTATCACCACCAGCTATAAACCTTCACCTATAGCCAACACGCAACTGGGATTGTTTGGCGATGACAAGACCCTTGCGAAATCAAAAGGCCGTCCTAAGGTAAATGCTAACAAATTTATTATCAACGAAGTGGGTGATATGGATGGCGACGGCGAGTTCAATTTGAAAGATGTTGCCATACAGTTAAGGGCAAATAAACACAACGAATGGGAGCCCCTAGAAAATAATGGCGATTTCCGTAGTGATGAATGTATAAATCTACTTAAACAATCCGATATCGTGGTAACCAATCCGCCGTTCAGCTTATTCCGAGAATATGTAAAACAACTTATGGAGTATAAGAAAAAATTTGTGATCATCGGAAATATGAATGCGATCACTTATAAAGAAATATTTCCTTTAATTAAAGACAATAAAATATGGCTTGGGGCTGGTAAAAACGATGGACGAAATGTGTGGTATCAAGTTCCTAATAATTACGAAAATTTTCACAAAGAGGAAAATGGCAAGAAATACGCATTTGTTGCGGGAACAATCTGGTTTACCAATCTTGATCACGGACGACGCCATCAACCGTTGCCACTAATGACTAAAGCAGAAGTGATTAAATTTGGTACAAAAAAACCGTTCGAAAAATATGACAACTATAATGCAATCGAGGTATCATTCGTTAAATACATTCCAAGTGACTACAAAGGTGTGATGGGTGTGCCAATCAGTTTTCTTGGTAAATATTCCCCCGATCAATTTAAAATTGTTGGAATGTGTGAAAATGAAGATTTGTATAAATTAAAAACAAAAGTTTATACAACGGCGGAGTGTAAGCAGGCATATTTAGATAAATTTGGCAAAAACGGAACTTATGATTTGAACGCAAGTGGGGTGGTTATTCGAAACGGTTTATTGGAAAAAGTTTACCAAAGGATACTTATTAAACATAAGAAAAAATAATATGAAAACAAACTTAAAAACTACCATTACCGTTAAAGATATCTGCGAAGGGTTTGTCTATAATGAACTTGAAGGCAAGGGCCTGTTTGGCTTGTCTGGCACGCTTACTATTCAGCCGGAGTACCAACGAAACTATATCTATGCCTTAGACGGCGGTAAAAAAGAGGTCGCCGTCATTGAGTCATTGCTCAAAGGTTACCCGATAGGTTTGATTTATTTCAATAAAGTAAACGACAAGAATTTAGAGGTTTTGGACGGACAACAACGCATTACTAGCGTTGGGCGATTTGTTAATGGTAAGTTTGCAATCAAGGATGAAAACGGAATGCAATATTTCAGTACTATGGCAGAAGACAAGAAGTCCAAGATTTTAAAAACAAAACTTCTCATTTACGAATGCGAAGGTACTGAAAGTCAGATTAAAGAATGGTTTAAGACAATCAACATTGCAGGTGTCCCACTTAAACCCCAAGAATTTCTCAACGCTATTTATTCCGGACCATTTGTAACACTCGCAAAGGAAGAGTTTAGCAATAGCCAAAACGCAAATACGCAAAAATGGAGCGCGTACATATCGGGTGTCGTTAATCGCCAAGATTTTCTGGAGCAAGCGCTTGATTGGGTAAGCAAGGGAAACATTGACGATTATATGAGCCGTCATCGCAAAGATACAAATATTAAAGAGCTAAAAAATTATTTCAACAGCGTAATTGATTGGGTTTCTGGGGTGTTTATAGATGTTGAAAGTGAAATGCGTGGTCTTGAGTGGGGGCGAATGTATAAGGAATATCACAAAAACGCTTATGATCCAAAGAAAGTTTCAAGGGAAGTTCACAAACTTTACGCCGATTCATATATCAAAAACCGTAAAGGTGTTTTTGAGTATATTCTCGGCGGTTCAACTGATACGAAATTACTAAATGTCAGAGTATTTGACGAGGCAACTAAAAAGTCGGTTTATGCAAAGCAGACAAAGAGCGCAAAAGCTGGTGGTAAATCAAATTGTTCGCATTGCGCAATGGGTCATGATGCTAACAAAGAAAAAATTTGGGATCTTTCTGAAATGGATGCAGACCATGTTAGTGCTTGGAGTAAAGGTGGCGCGACAGATATAAAAAATTGTGAGGTGTTGTGTAAGACGCATAATCGGGCGAAAGGAAATCGATAAAAAATGTAAGATGTCATGCAAGAAGTGTAGTAGAAGGAAATTGGGGAATAAATTTATGAAACAAGCAAATCAAAAATTAAAAGCAATTGATTTTTTCTGCTCAGGCGGAGGAATGAGTTTTGGTTTGCAACAAGCTGGAATAGATGTCATTGCTGGAATTGATTTTGATTCTGATTGTAAAGATACATACGAGGCAAATATAAAAGGAGCAGAATATATTCTTGCTGATGTTGAAGAATTAAATGCCGAGGATTTATCAAAAAAAATAGACATAAAAAAGAATGATGATGATCTTATTTTGGTTGGATGTAGTCCGTGCCAGTATTGGACAATTATTCGGACAAATAAGAGTAAGTCTCAAAAATCAAAAAATTTGCTTCATGAATTTCATAGATTTGTTAAGTATTACAATCCTGGATATGTTGTTGTAGAAAATGTCCCGGGGATTTTAAATAAACATAAAGAAAGCGGGCTAAATAAATTTGTAAAGGACTTAGAAAAGCAAGGGTATGCAGTTCGCTATGAAGTGGTGAATTTAAATGAGTATGGAGTGCCAGAAACAAGAAAAAGATTTTCATTGATAGCTAATAGAGTAACTAAAGATGAATTATTTCCTAAAGCAAATAATTCTTGTCCAGTGGTCTCTGATTTTTTGGGCGAAAAAAACAGTTTTTATAAAATACCCGCTGGGCACAAGGATCCTACGGATTTAATGCATACAACAGCCAAATTAAGTAAAAAAAATATAAAAAGGTTAAAATTGACACCTAAAAACGGTGGCACACGACAGGCATGGGCGGATACTGATCTACAAATTAATGCATATAAAAAGAAAAATTCCAATATATCATTCAGGGACACATATGGACGAATGTCTTGGGATAAACCAGCACCAACTATTACTACAAAATTTTTTAGCATATCAAACGGTAGATTTGCACATCCAAATGAAAATAGAGCAATTTCCATAAGAGAAGGAGCGACATTACAAACTTTTCCTAAAACATATAAATTTATCGGAGGTAGTATTGCTACAATCGCACGAATGATTGGAAATGCTGTTCCTCCGCTTTTTGCTAAACAAATTGGAAAAACTATAATCAAAAATCATTATGACAAAAAATAATAAAACAAAACTTCAGATGACTTTTGACCCATTGGTTATAGATGACCTTGGTGCAAAACTTTATTCTACTTTACCGCCGATAATTTCTGAATTAATTGCAAATGGTTATGATGCTTGTGCAAAAAAAGTATTTATAGAGCTAACAGGGGCGGGTGAAGATAAAAAAATTATTATTACAGATGATGGTTTCGGTATGAGTTTCGATGAGATTGATGATAAATATTTACGAATAGGTCGTAAAAGACGAGAAGTTGCCGATGAAAAAATTGAATGTGAAAGACTCCCAATTGGAAAAAAGGGGTTAGGTAAATTAGCTTTTTTTGGTATTGCAAAAAAAGCAGTTATAAAAACTGTAAACAATGGAGAAGAGATTATATTTGAAATGAATTGGGACAAAATTCAAGATACCCCAGAAGGGGATGATTATGAGCCAGTTTTTAGCAGAAAAAAAACTACTGAAAATAATGGTACAGAGATTATTTTATCTGAGATAGACAGAAAATCTGATTTTAAAACAGAGAGTCTTAAAATTAGTATTTCAAACTATTTTATCTTTGATGAAGATTTTAAGGTTTTTATCAAAGATGATTCAATGGGAAACTTTGAGGAGATTGATAATGAAATTAGATACAAACAAGGTGACAGGGGGAAAGATTTTTCATGGTCGTTTCCAGAAGTTGTCAAAAAACTTGAATTGGAAAAAGAATTTCCGTTTGCCCTAGATATTAAGGGTAAAATTATTTTATTTAATTTACCAGTTAAAAATAAGCTAAGAGGTGTTACTTTATTTTCTAGAAAAAAATTAGTAAGTCTCCCAGAATCATTTCCAGTTCAGGGATCGAGTCATTTCTATCAATATTTAACTGGTTGGCTAGAAATAGATTTTATAGATAATCTAAAGCCAGATGTTATTGCCACAAATAGAAGTAGTCTTAATTGGAATGATGAAAATCTTGAACAATTACAATTATTTTTGGAAAAAATAATAAATTATATACACAGAGAATGGAGAGTTCTCATAGAAAACAGAAAAGAGAAAAGAGTGAAAGAGAAATATGGCGTAGATATTCCAGTATGGAGAGAAACCAACAAAAATAATCCTACAATTGTTAAAAATATTGATAAACTTGCTAAAGTATTTAATGAACCAGAAAAAATTGGCGAAAGTGAGGCGATAGATGTTTTAGGAATTGTATATGGTCTTGCTCCAGAAAATGCCGATTTTGTACTCTGGTCTGGATTACACCAAAAAATAACGGAAAATACTCTTATAAAAGAATCTTTTTTTGCTGGGAAATATTTAGCAGCATCACGTGAAGCGGTACAAATTTATAATGAAACTGTGCAAAGTGTGTCTGGTTACGATGAAGCCGATTATGCTTTAATGGAAAAATCATACGGAAAAGAAGGACATAAGAAAATTTGGGTTACAAACAAGTCTAATGATAATGAGAAAAATATAGATGAAGGGCAAAAACTAATTTCACAAGGAATAATGGTTGGTTTTAAGAATCCTGGTGTTAGCCACACAAGTCTCACGAAAGGACTGCAAAATAATGACTTTTCTCCACGAAATTGTTTGGATATATTAAGTACAATATCTTATTTATTTGACAGACTAGAGAAACGAAAACAACCAAGATAGCATGAATGATAAGCTAGTTTCAAAAATCATAGAAAGAGATCGTATTTTTGGAAAGTTGTGTTTTGAGGCACAGGATTCTTATAAACAAGAAAATTATTTTTCTGCATTGGCTTGTTTATTTGTTTTAGCAGAGCAAATTATAAAATTTTCTGTTGATAGAGTTGATGGTAATTTTCATAAAGCAATTATAGAAGCAAGAGAAAAGAATTTAATTAATGACATAGAATTTCAATTTCTTAATTCTTTGAGAGAAGTAAGAAATAAAATATTTCATGAGAGTCATTATCCGACAGGTCTTGAAATTGAAGGCAAGTTTTGGTCATTTAGTGAGAACGAAACAAAAGAGTTAATTTATAGAGAATTTTCTCCAAAAGTATTTAGATTAGTATTTAAGTTAGTTGCATTTTAAGAGAGCAACGCTTGCGTACACAAAACTTATCAATTATCAGTAAAACTTTAATAAAAATATATGAACAAAATTATATGTCCGAATTGTAAAAAAGATTTTGAGATGGATGATGCCGGCTTTGCTGATATTTTAAAGCAAGTTAGAGATGAGGAATTTAACAAAGATCTAAAAGAACGGGAGCTGATATTCATTAAGGATAAAGAAAACGCTGTTAAGCTTGCCGAGGCTAATATCACAAAAACACTACAAGAAAATCTTGCGAAAAAAGACAAAGAATTGGCTGAACTGAAAGCTGAAAAAGAACTTGAACTTGTTGAGCTTTTGGCTAAGAAAGAATCTGAAATAGCTGATATGAAATCAAAAATGGATAGTGTAGAGATTGAGAAAAAACTCGCTGTAACTGAGGCGGTTAATTCTGTTGAAAAAGAGCGAGATGAACTGGCTGGTGAATTAAAAAGCAAAGATACAGAGAAACAATTGCTTGAAACATCGTTAAAAGAAAAGTTTTCTGACGAACTTAAAATTAAAGACAATATCATTAAGATGAAAGACGAGGAAATTGCTCTTCGTAAAGATATGAAAATTAAACTCTCAACTAAAATGGTCGGGGAAACCTTAGAGCAGCATTGCGAAACCGAATTTAATAAACTTCGCGCCACTGGTTTCCAAGACGCGTATTTTGAAAAAGACAACGACGCAAAAACCGGTAGCAAGGGTGATTATATTTATCGCGAAACTGATAAGGTTGGAAATGAAATTATTTCTATAATGTTTGAAATGAAAAATGAAGGCGATGAGACCGCTACCAAGAAAAAAAATGAAGACTTTTTACGCGAACTTGATAAAGACCGTAAAGAAAAGAAATGCGAGTATGCTGTCCTTGTTACGCTATTGGAAGCCGAAAATGAACTATACAATACTGGTATCGTTGATGTTTCTCATAAACATTCCAAAATGTATATAGTTCGCCCGCAATTTTTCATCCCCATAATAACTCTGTTGCGTAACGCATCAATGAACTCCCTTAAATATAAAGCCGAGCTTGCCTTGGTAAGAAATCAAAATATTGATATTACAAACTTTGAAGATAATGTAAATAAATTTAAAGAAGGATTCGCAAAAAATTACGATTTGGCTAGTCGTAAATTCAAAAACGCCATTGAAGAAATAGACAAAACTATAAACCATCTCCAAAAAACTAAAGATGCGCTATTGTCGTCTGAAAATAACCTCCGGCTCGCTAAGAATAAAGCAGAAGATCTGACAATTAAAAAACTAACGCGCGGGAATACTACAATGACAGCTAAATTTGAAGAAATTTCCAATCCCAATAAAACAACATAGAAAAATGAACTACATAATTTTAATCATCGTTGGTATTGTTGGAATTGCGCTTGGGGCGTCTTTTGCGCGAAAACGGAAAAGTGGTTTGATTGCAAGGCAGGCAAGGAAAAAAACGGAGAGTAAGGAAAAGGTTTTGGAGTTTTTGCGGGAGAACGGGAAAATCAAAAATAACGATGTTGAGGGACTGGTTGGAGTTTCCAATGCCACGGCTGAGCGGTATTTGGACGAGCTGGAGAAAGAAGGAAAACTGACACAGTGTGGAAATATCGGACAAAATGTTTTTTATACGCTAAGGTAGCGATTAACTCAACGCCGTTGAGTTAATCGCTATCAGATAAAAATAAATCGCAAAAGTGGCGGTATTTTGAAAAATAGAGGGCAGAAGCAACATTATGTTTTTTGTCAATTTTTTGGTATTATGTCTATATGAAATTTCCTCGCTCAAAAAAAGTCATTTTTTCAAACAATAAAGGCGGGGTTGGGAAAACTACCCTTGCTTTTAATTGCGCTGTTTCGTTTGCTCAAAAAGGATACAAAACCGTCTTGATAGACCTTGACCCGCAGTGCAATCTTAGCCGACTTGCCATGGGTGAAGATTATTACAGAAAACATCTTTTTTCTGAGAGTGAAAAAACCGTTGCCGATGTGTTGAAAGGAATTGTGCGTGGAGGGTCAGATATTGACCTGACTGCGCAGTTTTTGCCTGTCAATGCAAGCCCCAATCTTTCTTTATTAAAAGGGGACATTAATCTTTCATTGTATGAAAGTCTTTTGATAACCGCATACGGTCAGGCCGCTTCCGGGCAACAGATAGGATATTTTCAGACAAGCGCGATAGATCGTTTTTTAAGAGAGAAAGGGTTAAGTGAAGAAATTGACATTTTTGTCATTGATACATCGCCGAGCCTCGGGCTTCTTAATCAAGTAATTTTACTCGGCGCGGATTATTTCATAGTGCCAGTTTTACCGGACGCTTTCAGTGTTCAAGGTATAGAAAATTTGGGAACAGTATATGAAAGATGGAAAATAAACTGGAAAAATAGCGCCAAGGCTCTTGCTGGAGACACAGAGACAAAATTTGTTTTACACGGAGACCCCCTTTTCGCAGGATATATAATTAATTCATATAATGTATATGGTGAACAGCCAATATCTGATCATCGCGCTTGGATGAAAAAAATACCAAACAAAGTTAGAGAGTATCTCTCTGAAAAGCACTGCAGAAATGGACTAGTGGAGAGTAGTTGGAAAAACCCTTTGCAGATTGTGCAGGATTATGGAAGAATTCCCTCAAAATGCCAAGAATTGGGTGTCGCGATTTTTAACCTAAATCCTTCGCAAGTAGCGGATCATCACCAAGGCACTAAAGAAAATATTGAAAAATCAAAAGAAGAATTTAAAAGTCTTTCAGAAAATATTATAAATATCTTAAAGAGCTATTAGAATTCAACTGTTTTTTTGGTTGCGGGGATGAAGTGTTTGTGGTATTGTTATTGCAATCAAAAGTCCTGCGGGGCTTTTTTTATGAATAAGCATTATGTCAAAAGGAGAAACAATAGTTCGGTTTAATGATGTGTCTTTCGGATACAGCGCCAAGAAGCCCATTTTGGATGAGGTTAATTTTAATGTCCGCCGTGGCGCCAAAGTCGCGCTTATGGGGCAGAACGGCGCCGGGAAAAGCACTCTCTTTCACCTCATAACAAAAAGCATCCTCCCTGAGGACGGCGCTATTCATCTTGCCCCCAACCTCTCTATCGCGATGGCGCGCCAGGTTATCCCTCGGGAAGACTTGAACCTCACCACGCGGGAATTTTTTGAAAAGTGTTTTAACGAAAAGGTGTATGACATAGATCCCAAAATAGACAAGGTTTTGGGGGCGGTAAATCTCTCCGCACCGAAAGAACGGCTTATCAAAGATTTTTCCGGAGGACAGCAGGCGCGAATCCTTTTGGCGTCCGCCTTGATACAAAATCCGGATTTGCTTCTGCTTGACGAGCCGACCAATAATCTTGACAAAGAGGGTATCGCCCACCTGACGAAGTTTTTGGTTGATTACAAAAAAACGGTTATTGTCATTTCCCATGACGCGGACTTTTTAAACGCCTTCACGCAGGGGGTGCTGTATCTGGATATTTTCACATTGAAGATGGAGCAATACACGGGAAACTACAAAGACGTGGTGAGAGAAATTTCCATCCGCGTGGAGAAAGAGATAAGAAAAAACGCCCAATTTGAAAAACATATTCAAGAGAAAAAGGACAAGGCGAATTTTTTCGCCAACAAGGGAGGAAGAATGAGGGTCTTGGCGAAGCGGATGCGCGAAAGCGCCACGGAGGCGGAAGAGTCAAAGGTGGAGGTGCGGCGGGAAGACAAAACAATCCGGAAATTTATCATAGGCGTGAAAGAACACCATGTCGGAGAAATCTTGCGTATTGATTCCCTCTCAATAATGAAAGGCGATAAAATCGTTGAGTGCGAGGCGCGCGTTTCATTGCTTAAAAACAGGCATCTGCTTTTAAGCGGACCGAACGGAATCGGAAAAACGACATTGCTGGAGCATTTGGCGCGTGGCGGCTCGGACGGAACGAAAATATCGGAGGGTGTGAGGGTGGGATATTATCGGCAGGACTTTTCAACGCTTGATTTCGGTAAAACGGTGTACGATACATTGGAATCGGTTATGGACAAGCCGGATGAACAGGATATGCGAAGCGTCGCGGCGGGATTTCTGATTGACGGCGACCTTATGTACGCGAAAGTGGGAAACCTGTCCGAGGGACAAAAAGGGCTTGTCGCGTTCGCCCAGCTCGCCTTGCTGCGTCCCAACCTTTTAATACTTGACGAACCCACCAACCACATAAATTTCCGCCACCTGCCCGTTATCGCGAAAGCGTTGGATCAATACGAAGGGGCGATGGTGCTTGTTTCCCATGTTCCGGAGTTTGTGAAAAAAATCCGCATTGACGACACGCTTGACCTTGATAAACTTGAACCGCTCAAAAAGGCGAAGGCGAAATAGAAGCACGGTTGCCCAGCATGAATCCTTAATGCACGTTTCCGGCGTCGCACGTTTTATTGCATTGTAATGCGTCGTTCCTTCATATAGAATTAAGTTATCATGGAAAACAGAAATTTGGGAAATTGGATCCGCTATTCGGTTACCTTTCGGATTGCTGTCGTCGGGATACTGGCGCTGCTCCTTTTGATTCCGGTCGGAATGGTAAGAAACCTTATCAATCAACGGGAGTTCACGAAGAAAACCGCGGAATCGGAAATAAGCCAAAAATGGGGCGGGCAACAGACAATCGCCGGACCCATACTTTCGGTGCCCTATAAAAAATTCATGATAAACGGCAGAGGGGAACGCGTCGCGATAACTCAATACGCTCATTTTTTGCCGGAAAAACTCTCAATCAACACCGCTATAAAACCGCAGATAAGGTCGCGGGGAATTTTTGACGCGGTTGTTTACTCCTCTGAAATAAATTTCTCCGGAAAATTCACTCGCCCGAATATTAAAGATTTGGGAATAAAAGAAGGAGAAGCGGACTGGAGCAAGGCATTCGTTTCCGTGGGCATTTCCGATACGAGGGGTATTGAAGATAACATAAAACTTGATTGGAACGGCTCCGCCGTTGAATTCAAGCCCGGAGTTCCGACCAATGATGTGATACGCGGTGGCGTTCAAAACTATGATATGGAGCCGTATTACGGAAAAATGGAAAGACAGCAGAGATTGATTGTCCCCTCACCCACCCGAAACGCCGGGCAAAATTCCGGAATCAGCGCGCGACTGCCGTTGAATGAAAGTGTCGGAGAATACCAATTTTCTTTCAAATTGAATCTTGCGGGAAGCCGGGACATCCAATTCGTTCCCGTCGGTAGAACAACGGAAATAACAATGAAATCGGACTGGAACGCTCCCAGTTTCAGCGGAGCGTTCCTGCCGGACAAACGGACGGTTTCGGAAAAAGGATTTGAGGCGTCTTGGAAAATTCTTGATCTGAACAGAGGGTATCCGCAGGCATGGCTCGGTGGCGCCTACAATGTGTATTCGTCCGCCTCCGGCGTGAAGCTTTTGATAACCGTTGACGATTACAAAAAGGCTCAGCGCAGTGTTAAATACTCCCTGCTCATAATCGCCCTCACCTTTCTCATCTTCTTCTTCAGTGAGATTTTCAATAAAAAAAGAATACACCCCGTGCAATATATTTTGGTCGGGCTGGCAATAGTTTTGTTTTACGCCCTTCTTGTTTCAATTTCCGAGGTTGCTGGGTTCGGTTGGGCATATCTGGCATCAAGTGTCGCGACAATCGGCTTGATTACGCTCTATTCAAAAAGCGTTTTGGCGAACAAAAAAATGGCGCTGTTGCAGGGAACCATTCTCTCTTTCCTTTATCTCTTTATATACATAATACTCCAGCTTGAGGACTACGCCCTGCTTATGGGGAGCATATTGCTATTTTTGATTTTAGCCGCTATTATGTATCTCTCAAGGAAAGTTGACTGGTACGCGGTCGGAGAAGACGCGCGAAACGATTGATTTTTGAATAACCCCTTTCTTTTGGGTAAAAAAAGAAAAATAATTTATCATGGCATTCATTGACGAAATAACAATATTCGCGAAGGCGGGAGACGGCGGTGACGGCGTCGTCCGCTGGCTGCACGAAAAAAGAAAGGAATTCGGCGGCCCCGCCGGTGGCGACGGTGGACGTGGGGGCGATGTTTACGCGCGCGCCACCCGCAACATCCACCTCTTGTCAAAATACAAAACAAAGAAGAAACTGGAGGCTGGGCGGGGCGATGACGGCCAGGGCAAGACTTTCAGTGGCGCGAACGGCGAAGACCTTGAGATAGAGCTTCCCATCGGGTCTATAATAACAAACGTAAAAACGGAAGAAAAAATACGCCTCTCTGAAGAAGGGGAAAAAGTTCTTCTGCTTCGCGGAGGTTTCGGAGGAAGGGGAAACAAATCATTCAAAAGTTCAACAAACAGAAGCCCCAAGCAATTCACGAAAGGAAAACCTGGCGAGGAGGCGGAGTTTTTCGTTGAAGTTGAGTTAATCGCTGATATCGGACTAATCGGACTTCCCAACGCCGGGAAAACAACACTTCTCAACGAAATGACGAACGCTCAAGCGAAAATCGGCGACTATCCATTCACAACCCTTGAACCAAACCTGGGAGAGTTTTACGGATACATAATATCTGACATTCCGGGGCTCATTGAAGGCGCGGCGGAAGGAAAAGGGTTGGGGCATAAATTCCTCCGCCATATCAGGCGCACAAAGATTTTAGTTCATCTGATTTCGCTTGAAAATGAAGACCCGGCAAGCGCCTACGGCGCAATAAGAAAAGAACTTGGAAAGTTTGACGAGGAACTGGTAAAAAAAAAAGAAATAGTGGTCCTGACCAAAACAGACCTCATAGACGACAAAGAAAAACTTGATAAAATAATCGCAAAGATGAAAAAAGTAACGCCCGAAGTCATTGCCATAACGATGTATGACAATACGCAAATTAAGGCGCTCCAAAACAAACTCATCGGAGAGCTTTCCGGCGAATAAAACGGCATGTTCCAAAGCTAGAACATACCGAATGGTAAATTATTTTCAACCCCTCTTTACGCTTTCAAATATCTTCTTACGGCTATGAGGCTTGAAACAACGCCGAGGCCGACCCCGACAGACAGAATAATAAAGAATATTTGCGCAAAATTTGAGATGTAATAATCATATATGTTAATTGTTCCAAAAAAACTTTCAGTCATCGGACCCAGCCACATGGTCAAAGGATAAAAAACTAGCATCGTTATCACGGTGGCGATTATGCCATACAAGAGACCTTCAACTACAAACGGACCGCTTATAAACCTGTTACTCGCCCCCACAAGGCGCATGACGCTTATTTCGTCCTTGGATGTGTAAATTGCCATACGAATGGTGTTAAAAACAACCAGAATGGAAATTATTATCAAAATAAGACTGATGGCAAAGCCGATTTTCTTTGAAGAATCCAAAATCCTTGAAAGCCTCTCTATAATCATCTTGTTTTGCCGATAACTGATTTTATCTATTATTGAACCGACGCCCTCCATTTTGAGAGCGTCCTCAAGAAATTTGGCGATACTTGCGTATTGAGAAGTATTTTTCGCTTTAATATTAAGCGCCGCGCCGAGTGGATTGCTTCCAAGCTCTTCAAGTGATTGAGTAATCAAAGCGTTGTCTTTATGTCTTTCCTTGAAATCTTTCAGCTCCTGCTCGCGAGAAACATATTCAACATCCTTAACCTCGCTCAATTTCAGAAGGGAATTTTTCAAAAGAAAGATATCCGATTCAGCCGCGTCAGTTTTAAAATAGACGCTTATGTCAACTTTATTCTGAAGTTCGTCCAATGTTGAAAGAATTAACGCGCGCGAAAAAATAATTGAACCGATTGTAAAGAGGGTCATTACCATTATCAAAACAGTCGCCAGGGAAACCCAGCCGTTCCTCCAAAAATTCACAAACCCCGCCTTCAACACTCTTTTGATTTTTGTCGTTATCATAAAATTTTCAAAAACAAATAATTTTAAAGCACATATCTTCCTTTTTTGTCATCGCGAATAATTTTTCCGTTCTCAAGGGTTATCACTCTCTTTCCCAAAGAATCTATAGCGGATTTATTGTGAGTCGCCATAAGAACCGTCGTCCCCAACTCGTTTATTTTTTTTAAAATCTGCACAATTTCCCAACCGTTCAGCGGATCAAGATTACCGGTCGGTTCATCCGCTATGACGACATCGGGCTGATTGACAATGGCTCGCGCGATGGCGACTCTCTGCCTTTCCCCCCCGGAAAGCTGGCTCGGAAAATGAGTGGCTTTATCCATCAGATTAACCAATTCCAACACTTGCGGAATACTCTCGGAAATTTCTTTGTTCGTCTTCCCCGCCGCTTCCATCGCAAAAGATATGTTTTCATAGGCGGTCTTATTCGGAAGTAAACGAAAATCCTGGAAAACAACTCCTATCCTCCTTCTTATGGCGGATAATTCATCTTGAGGAATGGAATGTATATTGACGGACCCGAAAAAAACCCTGCCCTTAGTGGGTTTGTCTTCGGCTATAAGAAGTTTCAGGAGTGTCGTTTTTCCGGCCCCGGACTGCCCGACAATAGAAATGAATTCTTGTGGCTCAACCGTAAAACTCACATCATCCAAAACCACCCCCGAGGGGTCTTTGGAATAAATTTTTGAAACTTTGTCAAAATAAATCATATTTGTTAGCCAACAGTATCCAGTTTGTTGCCGATAGAATTAAAACTCCTCTATAAATTTTTCTCCGCTTCTATAAACTCATTCAATTCCCCATCCAAAATCGCATCCACATCCGATGTTTCAACTCTCGTCCGATGATCCTTCACCATTTGATATGGATGAAAAACATAAGACCTTATCTGCCTCCCCCACTCCGCTTCGGTTGTTTTGCTCACCTTCATCGCCTCCTCTTTTTCTTTCTGAATTTCAAGATTTCGCCTGTATAACTTCGCTTTTAAGAGTTCCATGGCGCGCTCTTTATTCTGCTGTTGAGAACGCTCCGAATCAACATGCACGGCGATATTGGTCGGCAAATGGACAACTCTCACGGCCGTTTCCCTTTTGTTGACGTTTTGTCCGCCAGGTCCGCCGGATTTGCTGAATTCAAGCCTTAGGTCCTTTTCCGGAATGTTAATTTCTTTTGATTCCACGAAACGAGGTATAACTTCAACCATGGCAAAAGAAGTGTGGCGAAGTTTCTTGGAGGAGAATGGCGAGATTCTCACGAGCCGATGCACGCCGGATTCGTTTTTCAGAGTACCGTAAACCCTTTTTCCTTTCAGTTCAAATGTGATGTTCTTGTAGCCTCCCGATTCAGGCGCCTTGTGTTCATGCAAAATTTTTCTTTCCCATCCTTTTTTCTCAGCGAGTTTGGAATACATCTCAAAAAGGATTCTAACCCAATCCTCGGCGTCATCCCCTCCCGCTCCGGCAAATATTGTCAGCACCGCGTCTCCTTTATCATATTTATGCTTGGCTTTCTCTTTCTCTTTCAAGACGCCAATTTCCTTTAAGACCTCCCGGGCGCGCTCTTTATTTCCCCAAAAATCAGGCTCTTGCATCTCATTTTCAAGCTCCTCCAGACTTTTTCCAATTTCATTCATCATAAAGACATTATAAAGAAAAAAAGCCAATCTTGCAATTGAACCGAAAAGTAAATATAATGTGAAAAGGTGAAAATAAGCCCGAGTAGCTCAGAGGCAGAGCAACTCCATGGTAAGGAGTAGGTCGGAGGTTCAACTCCTCTCTCGGGCTCAAACAAGCCACCTTAGCTCAGTGGTAGAGCAACGCACTCGTAACGCGTAGGTCCTCGGTTCAAATCCGAGAGGTGGCTCAAAATTAGAGGCGAAGGCGGACAAATTTACTTTACAGGCAAACGGATATATGCCAGTATATCAACAGTTTTTAGATAAAGAACTTTAAAAAGGAGGTAAGGGGTGAAGAGAAAAATACTGGGATGGATGTGGTTCGCCATTGTCGCCAGTTTTTTGTGGGCGACATGGAGCACGGACCCTGGCATACAAGTGCAGGGTATTATTGCCATTCTTATTGCCATAGAAGTGGCAATAGGGATGATTGTGTTTGCTGAAAATCTTTTTTCAAAGACCCTCGACCGGTCAGGACTGGTCTTTGAAAAAGGAAAAAGGGATTTCTTTTTATGTCAGACAATAGATGTCCGGCAAATCGGACATTTATTGTTGATTGTCCTGTCTGGGGGGGGAATAATGGCTCCTCTGACAGCGGTAACGCTGATGGCGTTATTGTCCATAGGGGCATTAACGATGATTGTTTTTATCATCGTTAACCTAGATGATAAAATAGAGAAAGGAAAAAGAATAAGAAAATAAAACGAAATAAAGAAACAGGGCTCTCCTCGCGAGAGCCTTTTTATTTTTTATGCCGAAAATCATTGACAAAAAGGGATATATCTGCTAAAAAAGAATGAGAGGCAGAACCTTAACTTCATAATAAAAGATAAAAGGAGGCAGTGATGAAAGAAAGGGTAAAAATGTCCACGCTCCCAAACGGGATTCGCGTGGTTACGCAGGAAAGGGTTTCAGGAAAGGTCGCGTTCGTGTTCATGGTCGGATGCGGATCCAGATACGACCCAGAAAAGGTGGTGGGTGTTTCTCACGCTCTGGAGCACATGATGTTCAAGGGGACAAAAACAAGGAGCGCCTATGACCTCGCGAGGGGGATGAAGAACAATGGCGCTGGAACCAATGCCATGACAGGACTGGAAAGAACAGCTTATTTCTTTGATTGCCCTGTTAGCAGGTTTGAAAAAGTTGTTGCGATTTATGCCGACTTTCTCAAAAACAGTGTCTTGGGAGAGGAGGAGTGGGAAAAAGAAAGAGGCGCTATACTGGAAGAAAGAAAAATGTGCGAAGAAAGCAACACAAACGCGGTTTTTAAACTGCTACAGGAAAAGATGTATAATCTTAAAATGGGTATTCTTGGGGATGAAGAGACCATAAGAAATATCAAAACCCATCATATGAGGGATATTATCCGCAAATATTACCTACCTAAAAACATTGTAATATCAGTCGCCGGCGGAATCAAACACAAACGCGCTCTTGATATTATAAAACGGCTTTTCGGGAATTTTCAGGATTCATGGTCTTTCAATGAAAATCTCCCTTTTCCCCCTCCCATAGTAAGGAGTAAATGCCAATACGCCGAGAAAATATGCCAAGTTGAACAGACCGGCATGGCCATCGGCTTTCCCGGATATTCGCTTGGCGACAATCGCCGTTACGCATTGGCGGCGCTGTCCAACATTCTCGGGGGAGGGCTCTCTTCGCGGCTCTTTCAAGAGATACGCGAAAAAAGAGGTTTGGCTTATAGCATTGGTTCCACCGAGAGAAGTTTTAAGGATATAGGTATTTTATATATCTATATTTACACTACCAAACCAGTAGAGGCACTCGGAATAATGACATCTGAGTTGAATAAAATACAAACCTTAATGGTTGCTGAAGAAGAATTGGGGCGGGCTAAATTCCAGTTAAAATCGGAATTGACTTGTCAGGAAAATTCTTCAAGTTTCGCCCTAAGCAACGCCCAATACCTACTCTTTCATGGAGGTGTAATTTCGGAAAGCGAGTACTGCGCCAAAATAGACGCGGTTACGGAGGATGACATAATTGAGGCGGCGAGAGATATTCTCAATCTCAATAAAGCGACAGTGGCCATAACCGGTCCAAAGTCGCTGAAAGAACGAATAGTAAAATAAGCGAACAAAAAACTCAAATGGGAATCCTCGCCGGATTCCCATTTTTTTATTTGAGAGAGTTTTCCAAATCTTCAATTATATCTTCAATATCCTCAATTCCGACCGAAATTCTCACCATGCCGTCCGTGATGCCGGCCTTTTTTCTTTCCTCCTCCCCGAGCTGCTGATGTGTGGTTGAAGCCGGATGTATCGCCAATGTTTTCACGTCCCCGAGATTCGCCATATGTCCGATAATGTCCAGAGAGTTTATGAATTTTACGCCCGCTTCCATTCCGCCTTTCAACTCAAAAGAAAACAGCGAACTGGCGCCTCTCATCTGCTTCTTCCCTAATTCATATTGCGGATGCGACGGCAGTCCGACATAATTGACTTTCTCAACGGCGGGATGTTTTTCCAGATATTCTGCCACCTTCAATGCGTTTTCGCTGTGCCTCTCCATCCTCATTTTCAAAGTCTTGATTCCCTGCAAAATAAACCACGCGTCAACCGCCTGCAGCGAAGGACCGATATCACGGAAACCTTCCATGCGAATCTTGTCTATGAATTCTTTTTTCCCGAGCACCGCTCCACCGAGAGTCGTTCCCAATCCGCCAATGTATTTCGTAAGAGAATGAACAACGACATCCGCTCCGAGCTCAATGGGGTTCTGCAGAGCGGGCGTGCAGATGGTGTTGTCTATCACCAGAGGGATGCCGTGTTTCTTTGCCAATTTGGCGAGCTCGGCAATATCAACTATTTCATTCGTGGGGTTTCCAGGAGTCTCCGCGTAAAGAAATTTTGTTTTATCCGTTATCAATTCTTCCCACTTGCCTAAATCGCTCACATCATCCGCGAACTTAACTTGGATACCCAGTTTTTTGAGCGTCTCGCTGAACAGGTGGAATGTTCCGCCGTAAACCCTGTTGCCGGAAACAAACTCGTCGCCCGCCTGCGCCAGATGAATGACGGCCATAAAAATGGCGGACATTCCAGTAGAGGAACAGAGTCCCGCCTCGGCGCCTTCCAAGTCTGCCAGTTTCTTTTCCAAAACGTCAACTGTGGGATTGTTGATTCTGCTGTACACGAAACCCTCCGCCTCGCCACTGAAAATTTGGGCGGCGTTCTCGGTGTTCAGAAAATGATAAGCCGCCGTCTGAAAAATGGGCACGGCGCACGACTGCTTGTCCCCGCACGGATACCCCGAATGAATCGCCCTTGTATTGAAACCCACTTTCTTTTTTTTCATGATTTTTATGCGTTGTTTATTATAATTTATCGCAGTTGTTATATTATAAAGAAAAACACGCCATTTATCAAAAAAGTGGCCCCAAACCGTCGGTTTGGGGCCTAATTTTACAAACAAGTATCTGTTATTTCTTTTATACTATTATCCTCCCTCAACCAGACACCCGCTATCAACTTGATAGCGGCCTCCACGTCCCCCTCGTGGACCATCTCCACGGGGGAATGCATATACCTGTTCGGTATAGAAATCAGCGCGGTCGGCACTCCCGCGCGGCTGACCTGCATTTCCCGAGCGTCCGTTCCCGTCACTCCGGGAGCGGCTTCTATCTGGATTTTAATGTCCAGTTCTGCCGCCGTCCGCCTGATTTTTTCAAAAAGGCTGGGGTTGATATTCGGGCCCCGGGCGACAATCGGTCCGCCACCCATTTTCATAGATCCCAGCGCCTTAACATCCTCGCTGGAATCCGGCACGTCGGTAGCGAAACCAACGTCCACGGCTATCCCGAAATCGGGATTGATGCCGTAGGCGGATGTTTTCGCGCCCCGGCAGCCGATTTCCTCTTGAACGGTCGCCACGGCGTACACCGCCGCTTTCGGCTTCATTTTGGAAATCAGGCTCAATGCCTCCAAAATGATAAAGGCGCCGATTTTGTCATCAAACCCGCGACCCGTGAGAAGTCCGTTTCTCAAACTTCTCATTCCCGGGCTGGAGATAACGGCCGAATCGCCAATGCTGACGACCGACACTGCCTCCTTATAATCTTTGAATCCGCAATCTATCCAAAGACTGCGGAATTCCGCCACCCTCTTACTCTCTTCCAGAGAGAGAAGATGAATCGGCTTCTTGCCGATTACCCCAATTACAGGGCCGGTCCCTGTCCTGATCTCAACGCGCTGGCCGGGTAAAATCTGCCGGTCCCAGCCTCCTATTCCTCTGAAATAAAGGAACCCTTGCGGATTGATATATGTAATCATCAATCCGATTTCATCAATGTGCCCCGCGAGCATTATGCGGGGGCTTCCTTCAGGGTTCACCACGGCGATTGAATTGCCGTGAGAATCCGTATAAACCTTGTCGGCGAATCTCTTCGCTTTTTTCCGCCAAATGGCGGAAATCTCTTCTTCAAACCCTGATGGAGACGGTGTCTCCATCAAGAACTGTAAAAATTCATAACTGTCAGTTTTCACTTTCTTCCTCCTTGCTTAGAAAAAATTTGATTGTTAAACTGCTTAAACTGTTTCCAATACTACTGAAATAATACCGCTTTGTCAACGAAACTAAGTAAATTCAATGTGTTGATACTCACTTGGGTGCCTTGCACCTAAGTGAGTATCATTCAAGCGAGAGTTGCAAATTGTCCGATATTGTGCAAAAATAACAACACAAGGACATTAAAAAAGATTCAGCAACAGGAGCGAAGCGATGAAACTTGAAAAATATCTGAAGTCGCTGAAAAATAGAGAGCGTTTACTACAATGGATAGCGGGATGGAGGAGTAGTACCTCGGGAGGCTCATAACCTCCAGGCGCCGGTGCAATTCCGGCTCCCGCAACAAGAAAAACAGAAAACCGCCATTACGGCGGTTTTCTGTTTTCTGTGCGCAGCCGACCGGATTTGAACCGGCGATCTCCTCCGTGACAGGGAGGCGTGTTAACCGGGCTACACCACGGCTGCATTCCACTGTGCCGATGGGAGGATTTGAACCTCCGACCCCAGCTTTATGAGTGCTGTGCTCTAACCAACTGAGCTACACCGGCATATGGCGCGACTGGTGTGAGGATAAGAATAAACTACGCCGGCAACTCCCCTCACCTAATAGAGTATAAATGAAACTCAAAGGTATTTCAACTCCTTGAGCGCCTTTTCATATTTTTCAACCGCTCCTTGCGCCGTCGCTCTGTCAAGTTCCATTTTTCCAGGTTCGTGGACTATCCTATTTCTTATTTTGTGCGCCTCCCAAATATTTTGCAAATTTTCAAAATCGCTTGACTCTATGGTTTTCAGCCGCTCGGCCAAAGTTTTTCCTTCATATCCGATTCTTTTCATTATATCGTCAATAAGGGAATCAGCTTCAATAATCGCCATTTTCCATTCAATGGGATTGTCGCCATCAAGATGGCGTTTGATTTCATTCCACCTCGCCACGCGTTTTTCGGGCAATTCCTCTTCAGAGAGAAAATCAAAATAAGCAATAATTTTCTTTTTGCGCAAACGAATTATTTTACAAACAACAATAATAATCGCGATAGCAAGAATAATGGAAACAACAATTGAAACGGTCTTCAGATGAAAACGCGACAACCAATTCAAAAATTCCAACAGTTTCTCCGGCAAGAGCCTTAAAAATTCAAAAAATCTGTTGAACCAATACTCAAGATTTAAATATTCTGGTGTCGGGAGCTTATTCATGTGATTCGTATTGTTTTCCCAATTTAAATAAAATGTCCTCGCGGAACCATGGAGCCATAAACTGAATCCCGGCGGGAAGGCTGTCACCGGTTTTCCCGGGAACGGATATTGCCGGAACACCTGCCAAATTCGCCGAAACGGTAAAGACATCCGAAAGATACATCTGGACGGGATCGTCAGTTTTTTCTCCAAATTTGAATGCCACAGTCGGAGCGGTAGGCAGAATTATGGCGTCAACATCCTTAAAGAGTTTTTGAAATTGTCCTTTTATCATGGCGCGAACCTTTCCGGCTTTTCCATAATAGGCGTCGTAATATCCGGCCGATAAAACATAAGCGCCGAGCATAACTCGCCTCCGCGCTTCTCTGCCAAATCCAGCCGCTCTGGTTTCCATATAGTCTTCCAAAAGATTCTTTCCTTGTTTAAGAAAACCATATCTCACTCCATCAAAGCGAGCGAGGTTGGCGGAAACTTCCGCCGGCATAATTATGTAGTAACAAGGCAATGAATATTTAAGAAGTGGTAATTCCACCTCTTTAATTTCGTGTCCGAGTTTTTTCATTTTTGCAATCGCCTCTTTCATGGTTTCTGCCACTGTTTCGTCAATTCCGCTATCATCATATTTTAAGACCCCTATTCTTAAGGGTTTTTCCAAATTATCTCCCGCGACTCTCGCCGGACTTTCCACCGAGGTTGAGTCTTTCTCGTCGCGCCCTTTTATAACATTAAAAACAATCTCGGCATCCTCAACCGTCTTAGTCAAAGGTCCTATCTGATCCAAGGATGACGCCATGGCCATCAAACCGTACCGAGATACGGATCCGTAGGTGGGCTTTAACCCCACCACGCCGCAAAAACTTGCGGGTTGACGAACGGAACCCCCTGTGTCAGAACCAATACCCACCAGAGCGCCATCCATCGCCACAGCCGCGGCAGATCCTCCAGAGGATCCCCCAGGAACCCTTTCAATATCAAGAGGATTTTTTGTAGGTCCGAAAGCGGATGTTTCCGTTGACGAACCCATGGCAAATTCATCCATATTCGTTCTGCCGAGAAAAATTGCCCCGGCGGAGCGTAATTTTTCAATGACTGAAGCGTCGTAGACGGCGGTGTAATTTTCCAAAATCTTTGATCCGGCTGAACAGGTTTTGCCTTTTATTAAAATATTGTCCTTAATCGCGAAAGGAATCCCCGACAACGCCTTAGGCTCGTCTCCCGCCAAAATTTGCTTATCAATTTCTTCGGCGCGCGCGAAAGCCTCTTCGTCAAAAGTTTCCAAATAGGCGTGAACTTCGCCGTTTTTTTTCTTGATATTTTCCTGGTAGGCAATCAAAATCTCCCGCGCCGAAATATCTCCGTCGTGTATCATGCCAATAGCCTTCTTAATGCTGAGATTTTTTAAGTCAATCATTTTAATATAAAATTAAAAATCAATATTCTATTCAAGCGCGCGCTTTACCTTCACATATCCTCCTTCGGTAAAAGGAGCCTCTTCCAGCAAGGAATCAGAAAACTCTCCCGGTTCGTTTGTCGGTTTATCTTCACGCTCCACATTTTCCAAACCGCTCGCGCCAAAAACCCGTTTGTCATCCATTTCTTCAACATCCAGTTCCGTCAATTTGGAAATATAATTCAAAACATCCTCAAACTCGGTTTGAAGTTTCTCTTTTTCGTCTGATCCCAATTTGATTCTGGCCAATAAAGCTAATTTTTCAATATCTACCATTATTCTTAAATTATATACTAAATGTGCTAAAATTCCAGCATGCGGGGACATTTTAAAAGAGGCGCGAGATATGCCTTTTGGATAACAATCAGTATTTTGACTGGAGTTTTTTTAATGTCTTTATCCATAAAAGCGGTCCAATACGCTTACCGAGATTTGCCGGTCAGCCAGGCGCGCGTAAAAGAAAAACCCCGAGAAAGCGCCTTTGTTTTTAAAAATCGCGAACAAAAAAAAATAAAGCCCCGAAAAGACACTTTGCTTCTTTTTACAGGAGACATAATGCTTGACAGGGCGGTGCGAAAATCAGTGAAAAAAAATGCCAGTGGCGACTTTTCTTTTCTGTTCCAAAAAATAAAACCCGCCGTGCAGAAAGCGGACATCGCTTTCGGAAATCTTGAAGGACCTGTTTCCGATGTTGGAAGCGATATCGGAAATCTGTATTCTTTCAGGATGCCGCCGGAAGCACTGGAGGCGATAAAGGATGCCGGTTTTGACGCATTGTCGCTCGCGAACAATCACACCGGAGACTGGGGAAGGGTGGCATTTGAGGATACTCTTCTCAGACTGAACACTGCCGGCATTCTCCCCGTCGGCGGAGGATACAATGAAAACAACGCCGTCAATTCAAAGCCCATTTCCAAAAACGGACTCCGTTTTTCATTTCTGGGGTTCAGCGACGTAGGTCCGAAATGGCTCAAGGCGTCCAAAAACAGATCCGGAATTTTAATCGCTGACGGCAGTTTCGCGAAGACAATCAAAAAGATGGCAAAAAAAACGGATGTTTTAATCATTTCAATTCATTTCGGGGAGGAGTATAAAAAATTCTCAAACAAAAGACAGCAGATGCTCGCGAAAAGTGCGATTGATAACGGAGCGAAAATAGTCATCGGACATCACCCGCATGTCACACAGGAGGTGGAAAAATATAAAGACGGAATAATCGCCTACAGCCTGGGTAATTTTATATTTGATCAAAATTTTTCCAAAGAAACAATGCGAGGTTTGATGCTTGAAGTGGTAATTTCTCCCGACGGAAAAATAAAGTCCTTCAAAAAACGAATGGTAAAAATGAACGAGTTTTTCCAACCTGAGTTGCAATAATCCCTCAGAGCATTAAGGCATTAAGCGAGCAATTCCTTGACAATTTTGTTAACCAAAGCGCCATCCGCCTTGCCTTTTGTTTGAGGAGCCAAAATGGCCATTACTTTGCCTATTTCTTTTTGTTCAGAAACCCCAGCCTGCTCTATCGCCCTTTTGGCCAATTCTCCAATTTCCTCCTCGGACATCTGCTCCGGGAGATAAGCGGACAAAATTTCAAGCTCTTTTTTTTCTTTTTCAGCCTGCTCCGCGCGCCCTCCTTTTTCGTAAAGTCCTATGGCATCCTTTCTTTTCTTGGCTTCTTTGAAAATGACCTGGATAATTTCTTCGTCAGAAAGCTCTTCAAACGGCTCTCCTTTTTTGGCCAATCTTGTCTTTTTTTCTATTTCCGCATTCTTGATGCCGGCCTGCAACATTTTTAAGACAAGCGTTCTGTCAGCGTCTTTGGCTTTAAAGGCCTCTATAAAATCTTTTTGTATTTTTTCCTTCAAATTCATTCTTTGATTTTAACATAAAACAAACTTCGCGCAAAATATGAAAGCTTTACTTCAAACAATCAACGCAACGGAGCGCGACTGTGATGACCTGCTGTCCTTTTTTATTTGTTTATCGCCATTCTTGACGACCGTCAAGAATGGCGATAAAATGTTTAGCATAGGGTCATTTTTGGGTTAGCAAGGTGATAAGGAAATGAAAAAAGGGAAAAGGTTGAAAATTTTAGAAGCATTGCGAACTGGCGTTGATATAGCCGGCGACCTGATTTTTATTTTTACCCTCCCTTATGGCACTACACTGCCACGATCTTTACGTCTTCTGGAAAAACGGAATCAGGAACGGGAAGTCAAAAAATTAAACAGTCAAAAAAGAGAAGAATTAAAAAAGGAAAAGGCCAGATTTTCCGATTTAATCTACAAATTAAAAAAGGATGGCTTAGTGGAAGTCGGACAAAATAAAATATTTTTAACCAAAAAAGGAGAGCTGTACCTAAAAAAGGAAAAGGGCAAGCCGAAAACCCGATACCCTGTCCTGGCCGGCGAAACAACAAACCTTATCGTGTTTGACATACCTGAGGAAAAAAGAAGAAAGAGACAATGGCTGAGAGAAGTGTTGAAAAATCTAGAATACAAGCAACTGCAAAAAAGCGTCTGGATTGGAAAAAACAAATTTCCGGAAGAATTTTTACGGGAACTCTCAATATTAAACTTGCACAACTGCGTAGAGATTTTTTCCATAAGCAACAAGGGCACTTTGCGCAGAAGGAGGGTGTAAAAACAATAAATCCCTCTCGCCATTCTTGACGACCGTCAAGAATGGCGAGAGGGATTTATTGTTTCAGCAGTTTTAAAAAATTGCGTTCATTCAATGTTTTTACGCCGAGCTGCTCGGCTTTTTTTAGTTTTGAGCCGGGGTCCTTGCCCGCCACCACAAAATCCGTGTTTTTTGAGACTGAACTCGCAACCTCTCCTCCCAACGCGATTATTTTTTCTTTCGCTTCGTCGCGAGACATTGATTCCAACGACCCGGTCAGAACGAATTTTTTCCCTTTCAATTTTGTTCCGGCGGGTTTGGAAACTTTTTTAATATCCACCCTTTTAAGAAGCCTGTTCAAAAGCCTCTTGTTGTAATTATCTTTGAACCATTCGCGAATACTGCGCGCGACAATTTCGCCGACATCATGGATGGCCTCCAATTCTTCAAGCTTGGCTTTTTGCAAATTCTCAATTGAGCCGAATTCTCCCGCCAAATCAAGAGAGGTTCTTTCTCCGACATTTGGGATGCCAAGAGCGAATATGAACCTCGTCAAGTCAATTTTTTTTCTTTCATTGACGGCCTCAACCAAATTTTTCGCAGACTTTTCCGCGAAACGCTCCAGAGGCTCAAGGTCTCCTTCCTTTAGGTCAAAGATGTCTGCCGCATCCTCTATCAGTCCGTTATCCAAAAGAGCGTCCAATATCTTCGGTCCCATACCTTCTATGTTGAAAGCTTTTTTGGAGGCAAAGTGATAAAGTTGGCGACGATGGCGAACGGCGCATCTCTTGTTGGGGCATCTCACCAACGGACTCCCGACGGAACGCTCCAAAGGGCTTCCGCAAATGGGGCATTTTTTGGGCATTTTAAAGATTTTTTCACTGCCCGAGCGAAGCTCTTTAATGACACTGACCACTTCCGGTATGACATCTCCCGCTTTTTGAACTATGACAGTGTCCCCGACGCGCGCGTCCAGTCTTTTTATTTCACTCTCGTTGTGCAGGGTGGCGCGACTCACTATGGAGCCGGCAAGAGAAACGGGCTTTAAAACGGCGACGGGGGTCAAGACACCGGTTCTGCCCACCTGAACCTTAATGGCTTCCAGGATAGTTGTCGCCTGCTCGGCGGGAAACTTAAAGGCGATGGCGAAACGAGGCGCCTTGCCTGTGTATCCCAATTTATCCTGCCATTCTCTTTTATTCAATTTAACCGCGATTCCGTCAATCCAATAATCCATTTTATCCCGCTTTTTCATCCATCCTTTCCAAAAGGCTATGACCTCCTCAATATTTTTACATAATTTAAAATGAGGATTTACTTTGAACCCCAATTCCCGTAGCAACTCCAATTCTATATATTGAGTTTCCGGTTGGCGGGAGATGCCGGATTCATTGCCGTTCAAGAGCGTCATATCATACATAAAACTGTTCAATTTGCGAGAAGCCGCAACTTTGGGGTCAAGTTGGCGAATGGAGCCGGCGGCAACATTGCGCGGATTGGCGAATAATGGCTCTCCTTTCTTTTTTCGTTCGGCGTTCAGTCGCTCAAATTCTTTTTTGCTCATCCAAATCTCCCCCTCAACGACCGTGTCAATCTCCTTCTCCAATTTTAATGGAATGCTCTCTATCGTTCTGACATTTTGTGTTACATCTTCTCCAATCAAACCGTCTCCGCGAGTCGCCGCCACGATTAAAATCCCCTTTTCATAAGTGAGAACTATTTTAAAGCCGTCAATTTTAAGTTCACACACATAATCCAGTTTCGGTCGGTGTCCCAAATCTTTTTCCAGCGCTTTTTTAATTCTTTCGTCAAATTTTCTTATTTCCTCTTCGTCAAAAACATCTCCAAACGACCACTGCCTCACCTTATGTTTTATTTTAACAAATTTTTCCAGCGGACGACCTCCAACTCTTTGTGTGGGAGAATCCGGTGTGATGAATTGAGGAGATTCGCTCTCCAATTTTGACAGTTCATGCTTTAGGGAATCCAGGACGGCATCCGAAATCTCCTGTCTGTCCAGAACATGATAAAGATAGCGATGATGATTAATCACTTTTCTCAGTTTTTCTATTCTTTTTTTTGCTTGACGAGCGTCCATTTTAGTAAGTAATTTTTATGGCGCGCTCCACTTTCCTCGGGTTAGTGGAACCACAAGGGGTATTGTATCCATAAGATTCAATGGAAGTTTGGGGGTCATTCGTTTTATCCACCGTCACGGAAAAACAGGTTCCGTTTGAAAGGTCAACCTGGAAAGACGATATCGGCGTTCCTCCGACTTCAACGCTCTGATTTGCGCAACTGATTGTTGAGGGAGTCGTGGACGATATCAGTCCCTCTTTAATATCCCAATACATAGCGCATTCGGCGCCCGTATCAGCGGCGTAAAAGGCTTTCTGCGACTCCCTGCTCATTCCGGAAAACATCAATTCTCTGAAAACTATGTCAAAAACTCCGAGACCGACGCTCAAAACGATACTGACAACCACCAAAGAAAGGAGCAGAGTAAAACCCCTCTTGCTTCGCGAGCTTGATTCAGTCTTCTCCGGCGGGGTATGCCCGTGAACTTGATATTTAATTTTGCTCTTTTTTTTCATTTTTATGAATCAATGGACCTTTGGGAAACCGTTGTCTGAATATTAAGCTGGGATTTGATTGTCTTTTTTTCCCCGGCATAACCGCTGATAATAATGGTAACAAGTGGCTGGAGTCCGTCCGGTCCATCCCCTCTTACCACAAAAAGAAGCTTCTCAACGACTACTTCGGAAGATGTCATTGGGAGAAAATCTCCTCCATCATAAGAAACTTCAATTTTTTTATTGGCAAGCAAATATTCCACAACCACGCCCTCACTGTTCGTAAAGTTAAAGGATGAAGGAGAGGAGCAAGATTGAGCGCAATAATCGCTTCCCGTTCTTATTTCCCTCGCCATTTTTTCAATGGCAAAATTCAAATTATCATTCACCGCCCTGAAGGTGGCGGTCTTTTTTTGAATATTGCTGACATTAAGAATAGAAGTGAGAGAAATGGTTATTATAACAATAAAAATTGAGACGGCAACCATCATTTCAATAAGGGTAAACCCTCCCTCGTTTCGCGAGCTTGATGCGGTCTTCGGTGTAAGGGTGGATTTAATTTTCAGCGATTGTTTCATTTTGCTTTTTTGTTTTTCCGAAGAAATAAATTATCTCCAATTAAAAATATCCTCCTCTAAAACGACTTTTTTCTCTCCTATATTGTCTTTCCAGGAAACGATGCTTCTCACATTCGCCTCATCCGAGTTGCCACCAACATTCGGAATTATTTTGACAACGCGCTTGAAGATAGTCGGAACTCCTTTAATGTAATTATAATAATATCCATTCGTGGCATCGTATTTGATATCCGGACATTCTCCGGCACAAGCGACCATGCTCGCGTTGGGAACATCAATGACACACCCATCAGATCCGAAACATACATCAAGCCCGTCCAGCCAACCGTTGGGAGGATTTAAAAAATTATTATCACGCGTATTTCTGGCATACTCAATTCCCTCCTGAGCCAGATAAAAAGCGACTATGCGGTTCTGGGATACCCTCGCCGAAGCTATCATCCGAGAGGCGAGTTGCATCGGACCCAAAGTCGCCATTGTTAAAATGGTAATGGCGACAAGGGTCTCCAAGAGTGTAAACCCTCCTCCGCTTCGCAAGACTGAGCCGGAGTTTGCTGCTCCGGAAAAACTTCTTTTTTTAAAAAATAAATGATTGTTTTTCATTTTTTAATCAACTTCTATTTGACCGGTCGGCCAAATTATCACCTGCTTTTCCGTTCCGTCAGGGGATCTGATTACAACCTCCAAATCATGATTTGAATAATCAACTCCTCCTCCTTTAAAAACAACTTTCGGTCCGGGACGATAATAGACAATATTAAGTTCGCTTAAACCGCAATCCGGCGTCGGAATCGTTTTCTCGCCAACACAAAGTTTGTAAATTATATCGGCCGTTTTTATCTTGATTTCTTTTTCCTTTTCAGCTCCCCCGCTGTATTCTCCATTACCGTCAAGATCAACAAACAAAATAAAAGAGTCGGGGGTGTTAACATTAAAATGAACTCCGTATCCGGGGAATTTTCCGTCAAATTCCTTGACGGAAATGGCGGAGACTTGAGCTTCTCTCACGGACAAGGCTATTTTCTGGGCGGTTCTTTTCAAAGAGACGCCTTCCCTGAATTTAGGGTAGTTGATAAAAAGGCCGATACTGATAATCGTAAAAATGCTTATGCTCACCATCAATTCCACCAAAGTGAAACCGGAACAGGAAACCGGCAAAAAGCAGGAATGAGAATTTGATACTTTTCGTTTTAAACTTTTTTTCATAAAAGAGAGTTGGGAAACCCCGTTTCAAACTCTCAAAACGAATTTAATCCGCATTGAGCGTTTCAATTATTGGAAACGAAAAACCACTTTATCCGCCGGACCGGCGTAAACGTCATAAGGGGATATGTCCTGTTTAACGCCATTCAGATAAAAAACCCAATGTTTGCCTCCGCTCCCGTTTAAAAATTCTTTTATCTTAATTGGCGTAAAATTATTGTCGGCTTCAACTTCGGCGCCGGTCAGCAAAGCCACCTGCTGCAATAGATTCCAAACGCGTTTTTTCCCGGAAAGAGGAACCTGTAACGCCTGTTTCCCACTGTTCCCATAATCAATAATGAAAACCAATTCATTTTTGTCCGCTTTCTTTCCTCCCCATCCTGAAATTAAAACAACGAAAATAACAGCCACCAGAAACGCCAACAAAATTATTTTTTCTTTTTTATTTTTTTTCATAATTAAATTTTAAACATATTAAATGTATAAGCGGATTATGGCGTTTCCGAACCAAAACGCAATCATCACTCCAAAAATTAAAAAAGGACCAAACGCCACCTTACTTTTCATATTATACCTTTTTTTCGCCAAAATTAACAAGAGAATGCCCACAATCGCTCCGGACCAAAAACCGACAAGTATGGCGATTAGCCCCTTGAGCGGACCTAACAAAAAACCGATTCCAAGCGCCAATTTGGCGTCTCCAAACCCCATTCCTTTTCCGTTTGATAAAAACCAAATGAGAGCGAAAAAGGAAAAAAAGGCGATTCCGGACAAAAGTCTGCCCGCCAGTCCGGACCATAACTGCCCATGTTCAAAAAAAATCGCCAAGAGCGACAGAAAGGCGAATGAATAAACAAGCATATCCGGGATAATCTGATGTTTGAAATCATACAAGGCGATGACGATCAAAAGAGAAAAAATCGCCCAGTAATAAACAAGGCGTCCGAAAAACAAGTTTGAGAACTGTCCGCCGAATATCGCTCCGCTTCCTCCGAGGAAAAGAAAAACAAATAAAAAGAGCGACCCAGTTAAAGCTTCAATTATGGGATACTGCCAAGAAATTTTGCTTCCACATTTTCCACACACCCCCCTTTGAGCGAAAAAACTGAAAATTGGAATCAATTGGCGCCAATTGAGAGGCGTTCCGCAGGTGAAACACTGAGAACGGCCACGGGCGATGGAGCGCCCGGTGTTGTAGCGCAAGGCGACCACATTCAAAAAACTGCCCACAATCGCCCCCAATGAAAAAACAAATAATTCAATCATTGGTTTGATTATAGCATAAACAAGAAAACCCGCCGACAAGGGCGGGTTTTCAAAGAACAGGACAATCAGTCTTACGGAGTTACATCATAGCATAGGTCGCCTGTAGGAGAATTAGCACCCAAATCATTTGTGGCTCCACAATCAGTGGACAACCCCGCAAAAGTACCCGAGGCACACCCGTCGCTAAGCTCGTCACTGTCCGATTGGAAGGCGGGACTATCGGGGCTTTCCATCACAGCTGCCAAATGATAGGACATTCCAGCGGTTGGGCTACAGTATTTGTAGTTCGATCCACTCGGATCCGTAGGAAGAGTGGGAAGAAATTTACTGGTCACAAGGGCTTGCAATCCGGTGTTGTTGCCAGGAAGGGCCGCTCCATCGGCTGTCGCCGGATATTTGTTACCATTGGAGTCAAAATACATCTCAAGCGCCAACTGCGCCTGTTTGATGTCTGACAAACGGCGAGCGTCCCTTGATTTCCTTCTGGCTGTGTTGAGCGATGCCAAAACAACGGAGGAAAGAATACCGATGATGGCGATAACCACCAAAAGTTCAATCAAGGTGAAACCGCGGTTACCTTCTCCTTTTTTAAATTTTTTAAACATTTTTAATTTTATCCATCGCGGTCCGGAACTCGCGGCTCAAAACAATTTCGCGCCGCAATCCGATGACCGCAATGTTATATGATTATTTATCGACCTTAATTTATAATAACACTTCTTTTATTATACCTTATTAAAAGCAAAAGCCTAAAGCGGAATGTGGATAAAACTTAAATTCCCGCCGTGATGCTGTAAATCGGACCAAGGATGGAAACGAGAAGAATCCCGACCGCCACACCCAAGGTTATAATCATAATCGGCTCAATCAAACTGACCAAATTGCTCACAGCGGAGTCAACCTCGCGACTGTAAAACTTGGACAATGTTTTCAGAATAAAATTCAATTTTCCGGATTCTTCCCCGATTCTCATCATTCTTGATATGAGCGGGGGGATGTCTTGATAACGAGAAAAAACTTCCGAGATGGAACTCCCTCCTCTGACAGACTCCACGGCTTCTTTTAAAATCCTCTCATAGACTCTGTTTCCGACGACATCTGATGTTATTTCCAACGCCCTGACAACCGGTATTCCACTTGAAAGAAGCGTTTCAAGATTATCCGTTATTCTGGAAAGATAAAGCTTTTTGTAAAGCGTTCCGATATATGGAACTCTCAACTGCAAATGGGAAATAACTTCTTGCCCAGTCTCGCCACGGGTGTAACGCCACAAAAAGACTGTTCCTATGGCGATGGCGATTAAAATAAAAATTCCGTAATTGACCAAAAACTCGCTGATTCCGATGACCACTTTCGTGTAAACGGGAATGTTCTGCCCCATCTCCTTTATAATCTCGCTCAACCGGGGAATGACGAAAACCATCATCAAAATCATCACCGCAAAAAAAGTGCCGATGACAAAAGCCGGGTAAAAAAGCGCGTTTTTCGCTTTGGAAGACAGTTCGTAATACCTTTCCAGATGATCCGCCAAATAAGAAAAAATTTCATCCAATTTTCCGGACTCTTCCCCTGAACGAATCATACTTACATAAAACTTGGAAAAAACATTAGGGTGCTTCGCCATGGCGGCGGACATAGGCGACCCTCCCTGCATATCCTCCACCACTTCATTAAGTTTTTCCGCCAAAAGTTCGTTTTCCGTTTCCGAAGCAATCAGCTTGAAGGAATCTATGACGGGAACCTTCGCTTCAAAGAGGGTTGCAAGTTGTCGCGAAAGAATAACTACGTCCCGCGGTTTAATTCTTTCAAAGAACTTTATCTTTATTTCCCAAAAAGCTTTTTTTTCTCCGGCGGGGTTGATGGAGACGATTATAAGATTTCTCCTCTGCAGAGAGGAGATGGCAATCTCAAGATTGGCGGCCTCTATGCTACCCGTTTTCTTCTCCCCCTCCAAAGTTGTCGCTTCATATTCGTAAAGCATATTAAATAAGTCCCTGCAATCCTCTCGGGTTTAGAGAAAATTTATAAGCGTTATCCGTTGAAATTTCTCCCGCCCGCACCAAGTCGGCGAGAGAACGGTTTAAACTGACCATTCCCAATTCCAAACTGGTGTCAATAATAAGATTTATCTCGTGAGTTCGGTTCTCGCGAATAAGGTTTCTCACCGCCGAGTTACTGATAAGAAGCTCATAAGCGGGAACAAGTCCTCCGGAAATTCTCGGAATCAGGCGTTGGGAAAAAACACCAACGAGAGCGTTTGAAAGCTGGAGGCGTATCTGATTTTGCTGATTCGGCGGAAAACTGTCTATTATTCTGTCTATCGTTTGGGAAGCATTGTTTGTATGGAGCGAGGAAAATATCAAGTGCCCCGTTTCAGCCGCGGTAACGGCGGCGGACATCGTCTCCGTATCCCTCATTTCGCCTATCATGGCAATATTGGCATCCTGCCTGAACATTGACCTCAGCCCGCTCTTGAAATCATTGGTATCTATTCTGACCTCTCTCTGATCAATGATTGATTTATCCTGAACAAAAAGATATTCAACTGGATCTTCAATGGTTACTATGTGCTCCGCCCGAGTGTGATTAATATGGTCAATCATTGAAGCCATAGTCGTGGATTTTCCATGTCCAATCGGTCCCACCACGAGGAAAAATCCCTGCTCTCTCCCGGTGAAATCCATTAAAACATCAGGCAAATTGAGTTCTTGAAGGGTTTTAATTTTAATGGGAATGAGCCGAAGCGCCGCTCCCAAGTAACCCTTCTGGTAAAAGACATTGACCCTGAAACGCACCTTGTCCTCAAAAGCGTAGGAAATATCAAGTTCTTTTTCTCTGATTAAAACCTCTTCTTCATTGTCCTTGAGCATTGAAAAAATAAGTCCCTTTGTGTCTTCTGGAGAAAGCACTTCTTTTTTCAAAAGAGGAATGAGGGAACCCGCCACTCTCATAGTGGGGTGTCTGGCGACGGTCAAATGAAGATCGGAAGCTCCCTCTTTGACGACCATCATAATCAAATCCGCCATTTCTTTTTTATAATCTTTCATAATTTATTTGATTGAAAAAACAATTTTTTAGGGCTTTTTCTCGTCCAGCAAAGAAGTCACTTTCGCCAAAACTTCCGACGGAGTAAAATAAGCTTTCACAATATAATCATTCGCCCCCAAAGAGAGACCTTTCTCAACATCTTCCTTTTGTCCCAAATTGGACAAAATAATCAATTTGCACTTCTCGGGCAGATTTTCTTTTTTAAGGCTTCGCAAAAACTCAAAGCCGTCCATATTCGGCATCACCAAATCAAACAAAACCGCATCTGGCTTGAAACCGCCGTGAATTTTTTCCAACGCCTCCTGTCCGCCAAAACACGGTTCCACATTGAAGCCCGACTGGCGAAACTTCAAAGAATACATGTCAAGCAAAAACTCATCGTCGTCAACTATTAAAATGGAATATTTATTCTCCATATAATTATTATAACCTATTTATTTCCTCTAAGCCAACAATGCCTTTGAAAATTTTCATCAAGGCGTCCTCTTTCGTTGTCAGCATCCCTTGGCGACGCGCTTCCTTGAATATTTCCGGTTCAATTGCATTGGTTAAAATTATGTTTTCCAGTTCCGGTGTTTTTTTAAGCACTTCAAAAATTCCTATTCTGCCTCTCGCCCCTTGCGGACACGAGGCGGAAGGGACGCCTTGATAAACATTTTCCGGAATCTTCAAATCTTTTTTCGCTTTTTCGGGGAAACCGGCAAGCACATCGTCAATTCTCTTTTTAACCTCTCCTTTGACGGGCAACGCCTTGCGCGAATCGGGGCAAAGATCTCTGACCAAACGCTGGGCTATGGAAAGCTCAAGCGTGGAGGCGATTAGAAACGGGTCAATGTCCATATCCACGAGTCTTGGAACGACACCAATGGCGTTGTTTGTGTGAAGGGTGGAAAAAACCAAATGCCCTGTCAATGCGGCCTGAATCGCCAATGCCGCCGTTTCTTTGTCTCTGATTTCACCCACCATTATCATATCCGGGTCCTGACGGAGAATGGATCGGAGTCCCGTGGCGAAAGTGTAGCCTATTTCCGGCATAACCTGCGATTGGCTTACGCCGTCAATACTGTATTCCACCGGATCCTCCAAACTGATGACATTGTTTTTCTCTCTGTCCAGTTCTTGAAGCATAGCGTAAAGGGTTGTCGTTTTTCCACTCCCGGTCGGACCGGTGAGTAATATCAGCCCGTATGGCTTCCTGAGTGATTCTCGGATGGCGCTAAGGTTATATTCCGTAAAACCCAATTCATCAAGTTTTTTCACCCCTTTTTCCTTATCCAAAATACGGATAACCACTTTTTCTCCGAAATGAGTGGGGAAGGTGGAAACACGAAAATCAATGGGTCTGTTGTCAATCACCACTCCGAATCTCCCGTCCTGAGGTTTTCTTTTTTCGTCAATCTTCATATTGGTAATAATCTTTATTCTTGAAACAATTGCTTCATGAACACTCAAAGGCAATATCAAACTTGTGTGAAGTGCACCCTGCACGCGAAAGCGGACTTTCAATTTGTCCGACATCGGTTCTATATGGATATCGGAAGCGTTTCCCGCCACGGCGTGCTTCAAAATAACCCCCACCATTTTGGTAACCGGGGCTTCTTCCACAAATTTGTTCTCCGATTGGAATATCTCCTTCGGAATGCCCCCTTCGGTGTCCACTAACGCCGATTCAAGATCCCCCAGAACTTTTGAAACTTCCCCCGTCAACCCCTTGTAATTCTTGAGCCCCTCCCTGAAATCCCCATCTGAAATGGCGAAAATTTTGAACGGCATATTCAATTTGGAAACAATAAATTGCAACGCTTCTCTCGCTTCAATGTCTTGAGGATTTACCATTCCCATTTCCAACACGCCCTCATTAACTTCCAAAGGAAGAAATTTGTAATGTCTGACAGCCTCCTCGGGAATCTGCTTTAAGATATTGAAAGCTATTTTTTTAGCTTTGATTTTTCTGAAAGGAACACCTCCGGCTTCTGATTTCGCCGCTTCAATTTGTTCTTGAGAAACTCCGCGCGCCTTCAACATACTTTCAATGCTCACCCCTTTTTCTTCGGCAAGACTCCTCGCCTCGGAAAGAATTTCCGGGTCAATAATATTTTTTTTTACTAAAATGTCGGTAAATTGCATATTGATTCCATTCGCGAACAATGTGGCGAGGTTTAGCTCTTGGGCAAAGTTTCTGTTTCAATTGGAGCGAAAGGATTTGATCTCCCGACTTCTTCGGGTTCCAATTGAACGGAAAAATCAATCAAACCTTGAAAGCTCTTGCTCTTGAAAAAAGAAGTGTCTATCTTTATTGATTTGAGATTTACGAGCGTTTGCAAAGATTCACCGGAAGGCGAAGATGTTCCCTGCGCCATCCCGCCGACAATTCCCCCCTGAGAAACCGTCAAATTTCCTTGCGTCTTTTCGCCCGGAGAATAAAGGCTGTAGATAAAAATCAAAACCGCCGCAATTAGAACCCCTATTAAAAATTTTGTTTTTTTGCTCATATTGTTTTTAATTTCCCTTCCAATAAGTTGAAGCCTTGATGCTGAATTGATAAGAATCAATTTTGCCGGATTTGAAAGTAAGGTTTTCTATGTCAATAACGCTCAAACTTCTTTCCATATCGGAAAGAAACGAGACAAAAGAAGCGTAACTTCCGACGACGGATATATTCAACGGAATCTTCTCAAACGGTTTTTTCTTTTGCCCGAAAATAATTCTCTCTTTTTTTTTGTCCGGTTTTTGTATATCAACATTTTTAAGCAACAAGTTGTGCTTTTTGGTCATATTTTCCACCTCCATAACAAACTCAATGGCTTTCATTTTTGACGGAAGCAATTTGTTCAGTTTGTCCAAATCATCCTGAGATATGGAATTGTATTCGGATAATATCTGATCGCTTACGGAACGGACTTCTTTTAAATTATTTAAGGAAAGGTTGAGGTTGTTTTGCTCAACCCTGAGAGTTTTAACGGTTTTGAAGGCGGGATTGGTCCATGTGAAAAAAACCATTATTGCCGCCGCTAAAAGAAATATTGATGCGATTATTCTTCCCATAAAATCATTTTGCCTTATAACTGATAAACTCCGGATTAAAAACAAGCTCAAGATAAAAAGCAACGTTTCCATCATTCGTCAGAGAAAGCTTGGAAACTGAAATATCCTTCAAATCTTTGCTCTTTTGAAACTCTCCAATTTGAAGAGCGAGCGGTGCGTATCCTTTGGCGACACCTCTCATGGAAATATCGGGTTCTCCTTCTTTGGAAAGCTTATAGGCAAAACTGGAAAATCTCACATTTTTCAGAGTGCTTTCCCTCAAAAAATCAAAAATCGGAGTAAGCTCCTTGTGCTCTTTCAGTAAAACCTTTGCCGCCTTCACTTTCATTGAGACGCTCGTCAATTCCTTCACAAGTTCCGGCTCAAAACCGGCGTGCGCCCTTTTTAAGGAAACCTCCAAGACGGTAATCTGCTTTTTAAGCACCTCTTTATAGAAAAAGATTCCTCCTAAAAATAATCCGGAAACAATAAATAAAATAAGGCTGGATCCCAAAAGGAAACCGACGCCTTTCGCCTTGTAAACAGGTTTTTTAAATGATTTTTTTGGTATAAAAGATGTTCTATCCATAATTGTTTTTTATTGCAACCCTCTTAAGGCGAGTCCCAAGGCTACGGAAAAGGCGGGACCCGCATCTTTTAAAACTTCGGCCAAAAAGGCGGGATATTCAGTCTTTGAAAAGGGTTCCGCCAATGCCGTTTCCAAACTTAACTTTTTGACCGCGAAGGCAACCATACCGTTTAACAAAGAACCTCCTCCTGTTAAAACAACTTTGCTGACGGCGCGACCCTGTTTCTTTTGGTAATTTCTCACGAATTTGCCTATATCGGAAAACATATATTCAAGGAAGGGCTCAATAATCCCTCTAATTTCCTTATGCTCGGGAAGATTGGAAAGCCCTATCTCTCTTTTCATTTCCTCCCCCCTTTCAAAATCAATTCCCAATGAATGAGAAATCGCGATGGTTAAATCTTGCGAACCCTTACCCGTGGAATAAGCGGCCATCATTATTCCTGAATCAACAATGACCATTTTCAGCGAAGAGGCTCCGATGTCCACTATCAAGGTCGGACCCTGTTCTCTGCCCGTGCAGGAACGAATGACGCTGAAAGATTCAATCTCAAGAGTGGCTATTTCAAGACCCGCTCTTGAAACTATTTCCCTATATTTCACAAGAATATCCTTATGAATGGCGACTAAAAGAACTGTTGCGAACTTTCTTTTTCCTTCCCCTCCCGCTTCCTCTTCGTTTTCGTTTTCTCCGACTTTTTCCGGAAGAATCCACCAGTCCATTTCCACTTCCGAGATGGCGAGAGGAATGTAACGCCTCGCCTCCATTTCTATTATCTGGGAAATGTTTTTTCCCTCTATCACCGGGACTTTGATTATGGTGACGAAGCTGGATTTCAAAGGAATTGAAACAGCGGCCTTAGTCGTTTTCACACTTGACTCTCTCAGAACATCTTTAAGAGCTTCAATGGCTTTCTCTTCCGACAATTTCACCGCCTGCCCGACGCTCTCTCCCCCATACGGACCGATGGCAATCTCTCCATATGTCTCAAGCACCGCGCGCTCTTTTTCCTTCCTCAGCTCAACAACTTTTATACTGGATGCCCCTATATCAATTCCCAAAACGCCCTCCTCTTTTTTGAAAAGACCGCTGAAAGGGGAAAAGTTTTTGAAAGAAAAGTCCATACCGTATACTATAACATATACTAACATAAAAATAATCTTTTCTTATGCAAAAACTTATCCACACCACCGGAATTTTTTTCCGAAAAATATTCAACCGAACAGGATCATCGGCGCGCTCGGCGCTAGACGCCATTCTCCCCCGAGAATGCCTCGGTTGCGGAAAAATGGGAGAGCTTCTCTGCCCGCAATGCCTGGAAAGAATAGACCGCCCCGGACTGCCCAAGTCGGGCTCTGTTTTCGCGGCCGCCGCCTACGGAGACGAGTTTGCCAAAAAAGCGATTTGGACGCTGAAATACAAAAAGGCGAAACTGTTGGCGGAACCGCTGGCGGAATTGATGTATAAAAGATTTTTCCTCGGACATCAACATCCCCTCAATACTCAATCTTCAAAAAAAACGGAATGGCTTATCGTCCCCATTCCCCTTTCAAAAAAAAGACTGAGGGAAAGAGGGTTTAATCAGAGCGAACTCATCGCCGACCGCTTGGCGGAAAAAATAAGGAAGCGAGAAAAAATCCCCATTGAGACGGCCGTGAACATTCTTCAAAAAATTAAAGACACGCCTCCCCAGGCGCGTATGAACAACAAGGAGGAACGCCTTGCCAATTTGCAAAACGCCTTTGCCGCGAAGAACCGCCACTTGATGGCGGGCAAAAATATTATTATCCTTGATGACGTAACGACCACGGGCGCGACATTGAAAGAAGCCAAGCGAACACTGAGAGAAGCTGGGGCGAAAAAAACCGTCTGTATGGTTGTGGCGCGAGGGTGAATTGTGATAGTATTTCGGTAATCAGTAGTTGGTATGTTGGTAGTCAGTAATCGGTTTTATGCCGTCGGCACATTCCGCCCCGCTAAGGAAACCTTAGCAGGATGCCGGTCGGTTGCTCTCCGGAAGTTGTTAAAAATTAAATATAATACGGAGAGGTGCCAGAGTGGTTTCGGCCCGAGGCCGACCAGCCTCGGGCTGGGAATGATAAATTATGTATTATGTCTATATCCTGAAAAGTTCTAAACATGGTAAGTTGTATAAAGGATTTACAAAAAACCTGAAAAGAAGGTTGAGAGAACATAATTCTGAAAATTCTGTTTTTACAAAAAATAACGGTCCTTGGAAATTAATTTATTATGAAGCGTTTATTTCAGAAAAAGACGCAAGGAGGGAAGAAAAATTCTTAAAGTCCGGCAAAGGAAAAGAAAGAATAAAATATTTATTTGAAAATTGAATATCATACGGAGAGGTGCCAGAGTGGTTGAATCCGGAATGTGT
>CAYWCU010000002.1:0-67851 GCA_964456855.1 uncultured Candidatus Saccharibacteria bacterium
TTTCCGTGATGCATTCAAGATAGTTTCGGTGTCATGGTTAAATGATTTGACACGCCCCGCAGCGAAATCCACCGAAACCGGGTTTCGGTGGATTTCGCCGTCTCCCGTCCCCCACCCCCCTATCCACCGTCCACCGAAACCCGGTTTCGGTGGACGGTGGATAGGGGGAAAACAAAACAGCCGCGGGGTTTGAATTCCGCGGCTGTTTCAAATCAATCTTCCGCTGGAGCGACTATTCGCTCTCGCCGTTCTCCGTTTTCGCTTTCAACTCTTTTACCCGATTACGAAGCATTTGCATCTCTTTGAGGCTGCATCGCCCTTTGTGTTTCACTTCAACTTTATTCTCATTTTCAGCGACACATTTATTGGAATAAGTTTTTCCGTTCTCGCCACAAACCGGATTATAAACCCGAGAGCAAGCAACGCCCTCCTTTTGCCCGTTCTCGCCATTCTCTCTTCGCATCATATCTTCCCTTTTTCCCATATTGACACCATTCTCTCCGCGACCCTCCATTCTGTTTTTTAAAATTTCTCTCCCCCTTTCGGAACGCTCTCTAATCCCCTCTCTTCGCGTTTCCATTTCTTTTCTCAATTTTTCCCCCTGCCCTCTGTCCATATGCTCAAATCCTTCCCTGATATCATCCCTTCTTTCCAAGATTTTTTCCGCGGCGCGGGAACTTCTCACAGCCGACATCGCCAGGCCGAAAGCCACTCTGTATTTCTCCGCTTCAAACGCTTTTTCCGCCGCCGTTAAATTTCTGTCGGCGGTTACCAAGAGAACCTCAGCCGCGCGAACTATCTTCGGCGTAGTAGTTCCCATTTTACCCAAATCAACTTTAATTTCAGAAATATTCTCCGTCGCCTTTTCAATCAAATCCGCGGAACGCTCCTTGAAATCAATCTTTCCCTCATACATATCCTGAAGCGCTTCATCGGTGGTGGTGGCGCCCCTAAGCATCATCCGCTTTCTCGCTTGAAGTATTGATCTTATCGCCCCTCTTCTTATAGCTCTAACCCTTTTTCCGATACTCGTATCTTCCCCCATTGATTCCGTGGAGAAAATGGTATCTTCAAGAAGATTCAGTTTTTCCGACATAATTCCTTTCAACTTTTCCTTCAAAACGGGGTTCTCAATTTTATCAATTCGTTCTGAGCGGCGTTCAATCTGCCTCTTCATTCGCTCCATTCTCTCGTTCATTAATTTCTCAACCTCCGCTCCGGAAATTAACCCTTTTTCCTTCTGCTTCATTAAAATCGCCTGGCGTTTTTTGGCAAATTCGTAAATATTTTTCAAGGATTTTTCCGTTCTCTCTTTTATCTTTTTCGGAGCATCCTTCAAAAGCATATTCTCCATCACTCTCTGACTGTTCAGCGAAAGATTTTCCATCTTCTTCAGCAAGGGGCCCGCCTTTTTATTTTCGGCGTTAAACCTCTCAAGCGCGCCGTGCGCCTTGTCAATTCTATTTACAACATCATTCTCAAGCCTTTCAATAACATCCTTCCTTTGCGGGTCCTTCTCGGAAACCTCCTTTAATTCCGCCAATCTTTCGTTGGCAACCTCAGTGGCGACTTCCGCCCTTTTCAGAGGGTTAAAGAAAAAGAAATTGACGCGCGCCCAATCTCCGAACCTGTCCAGAAAATAAAACGGGCTCAACGGAGTAAGACCGGCACTCGGTAAAGTATCCGCCACCGCAACAGTTGGCAAAGTGCTCGTGGCATCCGCACTCGTGGCGGTATGAGCCAACGCGCTCCCCGCGCCCATAAACGCGAAGCCGATAATAAAAGCCATAATGGTTTTTTTGTTCATCATTTTTTTATGCTAAAAACTTACAAATAATAAAAATCTTATAGACCTTCATTAATTATACCCCACTTGAGAATTTTCCCCACAAACTTATCCACATCTACAATCCACCGCCACCGAAACCGGGTTTCGGTGGATTGTAGAATATAAGCAAAAGAAATCCACCGAAGCCGTCCGCCTTCCTCAATGACCGCAAACAATAAATCCGGGAAAAATAAAAACGGCATCATAATGAATTCCAGCCTAAACCAAAATCTTCCCGCATCAGCCATTGAACCATTAAACCGACAACGGTTGTCGGTTTTGTCCTCCCCACCGACAACCGTTGTCGGTGGGGAGGATTTTCTGCTATAATATAAAAATAATGTTAAGAAAAGACAAATTCGTTCCGGGGCACTACTACCATATCTACAACAGAACTATTCTCAACATCCCTGAATTCAAAAAGTACGATAACGCAGAAAGGTTAGCGCAGGCTTTTTTGCTCGCCAATTCAACAAAATCCACTGAGGCATTCCAATTTTTGAGGAACAATAAGAATGCCACCACGGCGGACGCGCTAGAAATTGCCGAGTCGGGCGAAAAATTAGTAGATATTTTGTCCTACGCCATAATGCCAAACCACTATCACCTTTTGCTAAAAGAAGCAAAAGAAAAAGGTGTCAGCGATTTCGTCCACAAATGCAATATCTCAATCGCCAAATACATAAATATTAAAAATGAAAGAAAGGGTCCCCTCTTTGACGGTCTCTTCCGGTCCAAACATATTTCTTCAAACGAATACTTGCTTCATCTTTCACTTTATATTCACCTCAACCCTATGGATTTTATTATTGGGAAGGAATGGCGTGAGCATAAAACGAAGAATTGGGAGGATGCAAAAAGGGAGTTGTTAAAATACCCATGGTCAAGTTTAAATTTTTTTCTGGCAAATCAGGACGATAAAATTTTATCCGGCACAGAGATAATACAAGAACAATTTAAAGGACCGGGGGAGTATGGAATGTTTCTGCGAGAATGGTCAGAAGATCAGACAACAAAGGAAGCCGGTGAATTGTTTATTGATTAAATTGCCAACAAACCGCTAAACCGACAACGGTTGTCGGTTCTGTCGCTTCCACCGACAACGGTTGTCGGTTTTAGCAAAAGCACCACTTGACACCTTTTGACACTTTCTGTAAACTGACGAATATGGCTGAAGAAATTAAACGAAACGCAGTTTACACCACAGCGGAGACGCGAGAACTGCTCAAGATAAGCGACAGCACCATCAAACGCCTGCTCAAAAACGGACTGATACGAGCGAACAAGGTCGGCGGGCAATACAGAATAATGGGGAAAGAAATTTTGCGCCTTATCTCGCCCGAGGTTGAAAAACAAGCGGTAGTGTCTTATTTAAACCTCAAAAAGAAAGTTGTGAATAAAATCAACAAATGGTAAAACAAAGTTGAAAGTTTATGAAACTAACCATAATCAAGCCTAAAAAAACTTTCAGCTGGGAAGATTTCAGGGAAATCTGGCGATACAAAGAGTTGCTGTATTTTTTTACGTGGAAAGACTTCAAGGTGAGATACAAACAAACCGCTATTGGGGTTTTGTGGGCGGTTTTTCAGCCGTTTATGACAATGGTGGTTTTTACCATATTCTTCGGCAGACTCGCCAAAATGCCGTCCGACGGCATCCCCTACCCGATATTCGTCTACGCCGGATTATTATTTTGGCAATTCTTCTCTTCTGCCCTGACACAAACAAGCAGTTCACTAATCAGCAACGCCAACATAATCACAAAAGTTTATTTCCCTCGCTTAATACTCCCGATATCTGGAGTATTAACCAAATTCGTTGATTTTTTTATTGCCGCGATTATTTTAGTGGGTATGATGGTGTATTATGGATATACTCCAAGTTTGATTGGTATGTTAATAATGCCATTGCTTCTGTTCATAACTTTTATGGCAGCGGTCGGAGGGGGGCTTTTTCTGGCATCCATCAATGTTAAATACCGAGATGTCAGATATGTTCTGCCCTATTTTATCCAAATGATGCTTTTTGTGACACCCGTTATTTACCCGGCGAGCATTGCCGGCAAATACTCCTGGATATTGGCGCTAAACCCAATGACCGGAGTCATCAAAGCGGTAAGGGCGGGTCTTTTCGGCAACGCGCCGATTAACTGGGACCTTCTGGGGATTTCCCTCGTTGCCGTTTCAATTTTATTTGTCATAGGTGTGATATTTTTCAAGAAAACAGAAAGGTATTTCGCGGATATAGTTTAAAATAAAAAATTTACAAGCTTCAAAAACTTTTGATCAATTTATTATGAAAAATTTTGATGAGTGGAACAAAAATAAAAAAGACACCAATTGCCAAAAAAATAGGTTGTATTTTCGTGACGGTGAAATTTGGTGGATAAAACTTGGTGTTAACATCGGCTATGAACTAGATGGTAAAAGCAGTGATTTTACACGCCCGGTATTAATTCTTAAAAAATACAACAAGTACTCTTTTCTTGCCGTGCCCCTGACTAGTAAGATTAAATTGGGTTTATATTATTTTTCGGTTGGTAATGTTGACGGAAAAGACGCAGTGGCGATTTTATCTCAACTGAGAAACATAGATAGTTTGCGGTTGGTAAACAAAGTGGGTGTTATCAATAAGAATATATTGGGGGAAATTAAAAAAGCCGTCAAAAAGGCAAATTCTCTTTAACGGTTTTTTATTTCTCCTCGCCGGAGCGAGGCGAGCCCTAAGGCCATCTATATTAAATATACTAACAACTATAATAAAATTATGCAAGAACCAATTATTGAAGTAAAAAATATATCAAAAAAATACAATATCACCCACCAGCGGGGCGGTTATGTCGCGTTGCGGGATGTACTGACGGAAATCGCCAAAAAACCATTGTCGTTCCTTAAACATAAGGCAAAAGCGGCGATTGGTATGGAGACCAAAGAGGAATTCTGGGCGCTCAAAGACATTAATTTCACAGTGGAAAAGGGCGAAGCAATCGGTATTATCGGCGCGAATGGCGCCGGAAAATCCACACTTTTAAAAATATTATCGCGAATTACTCCTCCCACAACCGGGGAAATCAGAATGAAAGGCAAGGTCGCCTCCCTGCTTGAAGTGGGGACGGGGTTCCACCCCGAACTCACGGGGCGAGAAAACATTTTCCTGAACGGCGCGATTTTGGGAATGACAAAAAAAGAAATCGCGGAAAAATTTAACAACATAGTGAAATTTTCCGGCATCGGGAAATTCCTGGACACTCCAGTAAAAAGATACTCTTCTGGAATGTATGTCCGCCTTGCCTTCGCCGTCGCCGCCCATATGGAGCCGGACATCTTAATAGTTGACGAGGTCTTAGCGGTTGGCGATGCTGAATTTCAGAAAAAATGTTTGGGGAAAATGGATGAAGTAACAAAAACCGCCGGCAGAACAATTCTTTTCGTCAGTCACAATATGGCAGCGATGCAAAATTTATGCAAGAGATGCATACTATTGGAAGATGGAAAAATAAAAATGATTGGAGAGACGAAGGAGGTTATAGCTGAGTATTTAAATAAGAATGCTACTTCCAATAAAATAGTTTTTGAATACCCAAAAGATGAAAAAATGGATGCTCAAATCTTAAAAATTGAAATCAAAAATATTAGAGATAAAACTGTGTCAAATATTAAGTGTGGCGAGGAATGGAAAATAAATATAACATATCAAATAAAAAAAATATGCCATAGAACAATCGTAGCTCTAGAATTTTTCTCCAATAATGAAACGATGTTTTATCTTACAACTGATAATGATGAGCTACATTATATGCAGGATAAAAAAATTGGCATATACAGTACTGAACTTATAATTCCAAAACATTTCCTCAATCCTGGAAATTATCGTTTGGCACTATCTATTCAGTCTCCAGGACAGGTAGAATATGATGGTATAAAAAATATTTTTATACAAATTAATCCTGATGAATATGGCATTAAAAACCATTATTTTAATGGAAAATACATGGGATTTTTATCTGTCATAATTCCATGGAAGACAAAAATGATTAATCAATGAAAATTAAAATGTATTTTATTAAAAAAATAATAAAACATCTGCTTAATAGAATGGGGTATGAAATTATTAGTGGAAATAGGATATTTATTAAAAATTATTTTAAAACTGATTACACAAAAAACGTATTAATTTCATATATTACAAATCCTTTTGTTACAGGTATCAAACTAAACCACACAAATTCTGTAGAGTGCCTTCAGATAGCTAAGATTTTTAATAAGCTGGCTTACAATATTGATGTAATTGATTTCAATAATGAAACCATCAAAATTAACTACACGAAATATGATGTGATTTTTGGATTTGGTGATCCTTTAGAAAAAAGTTTCTATGATTGCAACGCAAACGAAAGAACAACTATTCTTTATGGTACGGGCTGCCATTCTGATTTACAAAATAAAGCTACGTTAAATAGATTATGTGAGGTTTTTCATAAAAAAGATGCTTATATTCCTAAATCTGCTAGGATTGTTAATAAAACCTGGGTATTACAAAAATCCTTTTCATCTGGAATAATTAGTTTAGGAAATAATTTTGTTAAAGATACATATAAAGAACATTATAAAGGAAGTGGAAAGATAATATCTATACCGGCAAGCTTTCATAAAACCTATAATATTGACTTGAGTAAGAAAAACTACGCAGAAGCAAAGAGACACTTTCTTTGGTTTGGCAGTTCCGGCTCAATACATAAGGGACTGGATATATTATTAGAGATATTTAAAAATAGAAAAAATATCGTTTTACACGTGTGCGGGGCAAATCCAGATGAAGAACAATTTAATGAAATATATGATGAATACTTATCTAAAACACCAAATATAATAAATCATGGTTTTGTAGATATTAAATCTGATGATTTCATACAAATTATGAATACCTGCGGATACGTATTATTCCCAACAGCCAGTGAAGGAGGGTCTCCCTCCGTATTAACAACAATGGGAAATGGTGGGCTTATTCCTATTATCTCTGAAGCAAGCGGCTTAGATTTAAAAGATTTTGGTTTTATATTTAATAATTTGCGAAGGGAAACTATTGAATCAATGATTGAAAAAGTCTTACAATTATCAAATGAGGAAATGCGTACAAGAAGTAGACAATCGTTAGAATTTACGAATGAATACCATTCTTTAAAAAACTATTCCAAAAAGATGGGACTGGCTATAAAAGATATTTTAAAGATGGAGAATAAACCTACACAACAATATAAAAATTAACCACTAAAATATGAACTGTAAAATCTGTAACAATCAATCAAAATTCTTCCTGAAAAATAAAGCACTGAATAAATACGATGCTGAACTTTTTCAATGTGAAAGCTGTGGTTTTATACAAACAAAAAACCCTCACTGGCTTAACGAGGCATATAAAAGCGCTATTTCTCAAACAGACACTGGCTTGGTCGCAAGGAACATAAACCTAAGCAACCTAACAGAAAAAATAATCAAACAAAATTTTGATTATAATAAAAGATTTATTGATTATGGCGGAGGATACGGTTTATTCGTTAGATTAATGAGAGACAAGGGTTTTAATTTTTACAGACAAGACTCTTATTGCGAGAATCTATTCGCACAACATTTTGATACAAATGGTTTAAAAAATAATGATGAAAAATTTGAATTATTAACAACTTTTGAAGTTTTCGAGCATCTTGAAAACCCCGCTGAAGAAGTGAAGAAAATGCTTGAATTTTCAGACTCAATCCTTTTTTCCACCGAATTGCAGCCGCAAGACATAAAAAACCAAGAAGATTGGTGGTATTTTTCGCCGGAAAGTGGGCAACACATTTCTTTCTACACAAAAAAATCCCTTGAAGAACTGGCAAAAAAATTTGATCTTGATTTATACACAGACAATACAAGGCTTCATTTGTTAACAAAAAAACAACTTGAACCATCGCCGTTTGTTGAAAAAAACCCAGTTTGTATTACAAAATTAAAAGAAAATTATCAAATCTTATTCTGCCCAAAAATGAAACTTCAATTAAACTTGCTGGTTTGACCCAACAAGACCGTGAACATATTAAGGAAATTGCAAAAAATGATTAAAATTAAACAAAAAATATCAAATTTTATATTTTCTCCAGAAGTAATCACAAAACTACTCAAACCCTTTCTTTATTTTAAAAAAAGAAAGAAAGGTGAAATTAAAAAAATACTTATTGTAAGGCTGGACGATATTGGCGATTTGGTATTGACGACACCCCTCATACGAGAGTTAAAAAGGGCGCACCCTGAAGCAAAAATAGATCTCATTATAAAAACAGAAATTGCCAACCTGTTTGAAATTTGTCCTTACTTGGAAAATGTAATTCCCTTCAAATGGAGCGGCTATCTAAATATGTTAAAATTCGTGAAAAATAACCTCTGGGGAAAAAAATATGATTTGGCGATAATGCCAAGGTGGGATACCGACCTAAAAAAGGCCTCGCTTATGGCATATTTAAGCAATTCCCCGAGAAGAATTGGTTATTCTGAAAAAAACAATAATGACAAAGCGGTAAAAAACAAGAACTACGATTTGTTTTTTACCGAAACAATATTGGACAAAACCCTGAAACATGAGGTTGAGAGAAATCTGAAGATATTGAAATATTTAAAAATCAAACCCCGGTCAAGCAATCTTGAATTGTGGACGAATAAAAACGATGAAATGGCGGTGGGAAGCATACTGGAAGAAAACCAGCTCACAAACAAAAAAATTGCCGCATTGGGCATAGGGGCAGCGCAGAACAAAAGAATTTGGGCGTTAAAAAATTATGAATTAATCGCCAAGTGGCTGGGAGAAAATCTTGGTTTCAAAATAATAATCATTGGAGGGGGGGAAGATTTTGAGGCGGGAGAAATGCTAAAAAGCGGAAACAAGGAAATAATAAACCTCGCCGGAAAAACCTCACTGAGGGAAACCTTCGCAATCCTAAAGAAAAGCTCTTTATATGTTGGAAATGATTCCGGGCCTATGCACATATCGGCGGCGACGGGAATACCTACAATTGAAATATCGTGCCACCCATTAAAAGGGTTAAAAGAACACGCAAACTCGCCGGAAAGATTTCGCCCGTGGATGAAAAAATATTCAATTGTCCAACCCACTGAAATACTTCATCCGTGCTACAATTCATGTATAATGAATAAAGCGCACTGCATAAACTTAATCACTATCAAGCAAGCGCAAGAGAAAATACTTGAAGTGATAAAAGAAAATAATTTATGAAATTTTCAATTGTAACTCCCGTTTATAACGGTGAAAAATACATAGCTGAAACCATTGAGAGCGTCCTTTCCCAAAAGGGAGATTTTGAGATTGAGTATATTATTATGGACGGGGGTTCAGACGACAAAACCGTTGAAATTATAAAAAAATATGAGGAAAAATTAAAAAATGGATGTTGGGAAACAAAATGCAAAAACATATCATTTGGTTGGTTCTCCGAAAGGGACAAAGGGATGTATGACGCAATAAACAAAGGTTTCGCAAAAGCGACGGGTGATGTGTACGCGTGGATAAATTCCGATGACATTTATTTACCAGGCGCCTTCGCCGCCATCAGCAAAACGCTCGCGAAATATCCCGAAATTGAATGGATTAAGGGAATCACATCTTTCATAAACGAAGATTCGACGATTCATGAGGTGGGATTATGTTATTTGTACAATCAACGATGGATTATAAAAGGTATATATGGGAGAAGTGTTTATGTTATACCGCAAGACAGCGTGTTTTGGAAATCAGAATTATGGAAAAAAGTTGGTGAAATAAATAATACTTTAAAACTGGCAGGAGATTATTACCTTTGGACATATTTTGCTGAACATACCCCGCTCTATTCATTAAAAGCGTATGTTAGTTGCTTCAGGATACAAGACTACCAACTAAGTAAAAATATTGAACAATACAAAGAAGAGCAACGCGTATCATCTCCCCTTATTACCACAGAAGAAAAAATCGCACGGTTGTTTTTTAAGAAAACCAAAAAAATGCCTCTGTTTTTCTATCCCCTTCTTTATGTCGTTTATAATTTAATATTCAGAAAACAATCACTAGAGGTGATAGAAATCAAAAGAAAAAAACTTGAGAACAACCACATGGGGGCTTATAATAATCCAGTAAAAAGAAAATCAAAATCATTTATGGTTAGATAAATTATGAAAAAAACACTAAGAAAACTTCCCTATTACAAACAACTGCGGGCTTACTACAGTATTGCAAGAGGGGCTTATTCAAATAAATACAACTTTTTCCAAAAGACCGTGCTGTTGAAAAATTTTTTCTCCTACTTGAAAAAATACTCCAAACTGGCCTCAAACAAAAATTTTGAATTCAGTTTGGACAACATCTCGCCGCAAATATATGATAATGTCCCCCACTCCCAACAGCTGGATTATGTTTATTTTTATCAAGATACATGGTGCGCGAAAAAAATCTTTCAAAACAAGCCAGAACACCACTTTGACATCGGTTCAAAGGTTGAAATGGTTGGCATCATATCTCAATTCACGCCAACGACAATGATTGATTTGCGGTCACTGGATATCAACTTGCCAAATCTGCAATTCATGAAAGGCGACATCCTCTCTCTGCCGCTCAAAGATAATTCTGTGGAATCATTAAGTTCCATCTGCGTCATAGAGCATATTGGGCTCGGAAGATATGGTGATCCACTTAACCCTTTTGGCTCGGAAAAAGCAGCGAAAGAAATAAAAAGAGTATTGCAGAACAAGGGGGATCTCTATATCTCCCTACCTATTGACAATGAAAATAAAACCTATTTTAACGCCCACAGAGCATTTACTCGCAAATATATCTTGGAATTATTCTCCCCACTAAAATTGGTTGAAGAAAAATACATCTACAAAAACAAGTTGACGGACAACTATAATTCGGAAAGTGGTTTTGGAACCGGATTATTTTGGTTTAAAAAATAAACAGTATGATTATAGTTAAATTGCATGGAGGGCTCGGCAATCAAATGTTTCAATACGCCACGGGACGCAGTATTGAAATTACCAGCAACACAAAAGTTAAATTTGATTTGTCTTGGTTTAAGCAATTCCCGCAAAGAAAATACGGGCTGGACAAATTCAACACAAAGGTTGATATTGCCAACTTGCTGGAAATTGCGAGATTGAGAAGGTGGGAGAGGAAAGACGGGCGCCGTTTTTCCCCGCTTGCTCTTTTAAGAAAAAGAGGGGCTATTCACATAAAAGACAGCGAGTATGCTTCTCAAGAAAAAATATTAAACGCAAGAGATGGTGTATATTTGGACGGACATTGGCAAAGTGAAAAATATTTTGACAAAGTAAAAGACATCATCCGCAAAGAATTTATGTTAAAAAATGAACCAAGCGGGCGGTATAAAAACATAGAAACAGAAATCAGAAAAAACAAATCAGTATCCATGCACATCAGAAGAGGAGATTACACCATGGAAAAAGTTCAAAAAACGCTCGCACTTTGCTCATTAGGATATTATCAAAAAGCAATTCAAAAAATGGCTGAGAAAATTGAAAACCCAACTTTTTTTATTTTTTCCGACGATATAGAGTGGGTAAAAGAAAATTTAAAAATAGAATATCCAATGGTCTTTGTGAGCAATGACGAATTAAAGGATCACGAGGAGCTGATTTTGATGAGCAAATGCGGGCATAATATTATCGCCAACAGCTCCTTCGGATGGTGGGGCGCATGGCTAAACAACAATCCGAATAAAATAATTATTACTCCTAAAAAGTGGTTCAAAGACACTTCAAAAAATACAAAAGATTTAATTTCTGAATCTTGGTTAAAATTGTAAATTTAATCAACAGATTTTTTATAATTTTTACTTTCCCAATACTTAAAATCCTTTCTGGGCTTAAGCCCAACAAAAAATTGTATCAAAAAAGCATCTATTGCTCGCATAAAAGAATATTTGAACCCTCTTTTACCATCCTTGTATAATCTTCTTTTGAAATACAATTTTCTGAATCTATATTGAAAAAACCAAATACCTCTGATACAATGCCCCATAAAACTTTTTGTCTTTGGGATTCTTTCAACCTGTAATTCTAATTGCGGGAATATTCGCTGAGGGCGATAAGCATAATGATTCCATCGTTGGCAATGCCAAACAGGGTAATTAAAATTCATTACTTTGTATGAATGTTCCAAACTTTCATGAACCCTCCCCCTCTCATCAGTTTTATAAAAAATATCTTTGTTGTTTTTTATAATTCTCTCGGGATAATCTATTAAATGATTAACATAGTCATCAACTCTCTTTATTTTGGTAACATCTGGATTTTCCTTTTTTAAAAAATTTTTAATGTTACTTTTGAACTCATTGCTTAATTTTTCGTCCGCGTCCAAAACAATAATAAAATCTTTTGTGGCCTTTTCCATGGCAAAATTTTTGGCTGCACCGTAATGAAAAACCCCTTCGGGATGATATTTGTGTAATTTAATATTATTATGTTGTTGGGCGAAATCTTCAATAATTCTTAATATTCCGTCTGATGAACCGGTATCAATAATTATAATTTCGTCGGCAAAACCAACCAATGAAGCAAAAAATTCCTTCATCCGCCTTTTTTCATTTTTTACAATTGCACAAACTGAAATTGTTGGCTTCATAAAAATATTTTTTATTTAATTAAATTAATAAAAATTTTCCTTCGCGGTTTATAAATTTTGAAAAAGTAAATTTTGTCTTTGACTTCTTTTTTGGAAAATTCGCCTACCATATCCAATAATTCTTTCTCCTTGTAGCGGTGCTTATGGGTCGGATCTTTTTTCATCAATTTTTTCTTGGACCAATCTTTGTCAACCTTAATATCGGCTCTTCCGCCCTTTTTCAAAACCCTGTAAATTTCATCAAAAAATTTCCGCGCCTCGCTCGGGTCAAAATGCTCCACCAAATGCGCCGAATACACTTCATCAACGCTGTTGTCGCCAAAAGGCAAGTTCAGCGCCGACGCCACGATATCGGGACATGTTTTTTCGTCCAAGTCAACGCCGACAAAACCTTCTCGCTTATTGCTTCCGCATCCGATGTCAATTTTTATTTTTTTATTTTCCATATTATAACGGTTAAAAGTTTATAAATTTCAAAGCCGTAAAGCGGAAATAGAAAATTATTGATTTTAATATTTTACTTTGTAATCTTTCGGCTTTATTTTGTAAAATAAATTAAGCCAGCCGAACAAAACATTAAAAACAATTTTATCTTTCGCGGACATTTCTCTTTTCCATTTTTCATCCAATTTTATTTCGTCGCTCTTTGCTTTTATTCTCAGATTAAAATTGCCGCCCGGCTGATAATGGACATTATTTTTAAACCTTAACATCTCTGGCTCAAAAGGCAATCCCACCCGCCCTAAAATGAATTTCAGAATATTTTTCGGATCTTTGACAAAATCTTCGTATAAAATAAAAATATTCGGGATATTTTTATTTCTTTTTTTAACCAACTCTATTTTTATGTTGGTCATCGCCCATCTTTTCATAAAAGCGAAACCTCGCCTGCCCAATTTTATGTTTGAATAAGCGACTCCCCTGCCGTCCCTGACCAAATGCAATAATGTGATGTCCAGATCTTCGCTGAATTTAATGATGGCTTCCGCGCGGTCATAATCCTTGGAAGAGTCAAAGACAACTTTTTTGCCGGAGAACCGCGCTATGTTTTTATAAACCCGTTCCGCCGCGCGGGCGTATTCTCTCGCATCCAATTTCTTTTCGGATCCGCCGGCGTAATAGAGAAAATTATCGCTGTTCAAAAGAAAATCCGGCTTTCTCCTGTGTGTCGGCGGCAATTTTGAAACATCCACGCCCTCAAAAACTTTTTGCCAAAATTCGCAATCCTTTATTTCATTCCCGCAGCTGCACAATTCGCCGGAATTCAGATGGTCGCCGTAGTGCGACAGCTCGCCGACGCCGACAACTTGCGAATGCGAATCCATAACCAAATCCAGCAAGGTGCTGCCAGAATGCCCTTCCCCCGCCAGTATTATTACGGGAATTTTTTTATTATTTTTTTTCTCCATAAATCTCCAAATATTTTTTAATAATGTTGTCCCATGACATTTCTTGGCTCCGGCTTACGGCGTTTCGGGACATTCTTTCATATAGCTCAGGATCGCTTAATAATCTGATAATTTTCTCCGCGGTATCTTCCGGATTATTCTGTTTCGCCAAAAAGCCGTTAAATCCGTCTTTTATCGCGTCCTCTCCCCCATTACCGCAGGAACCGACAACCGGCAAGCCACGCGCGTTCGCTTCAAGATAAACCAATCCAAACCCTTCAAAATTAAACTCGTCGCTCAAGGGGGTTAAGGCGAAAATTTTTGATTTTGCGTAAAGTTCTTTCAGCTCATTATTGGAAACTTTCCCGAGTAAAACAACATTGCCGCCCAAATCCGAATCCTCAATTATTTTCTTAATATGGTTTGTATAATCGCCGTCGCTCTGCGAACCCGCTATAAGGTATTTGGCGTCCGGAATCGCCTTGAGGATAATCTTCATCGCCCTGACAATAACATCAAACCCTTTTCTTTTTTTCAAAGCTCCGACCCCGATAATTGTATTTTCTTTTTGCCGGACGCCAGACGTCTCTTTGTCCGCGAAATCAACATCCACCCCGTTCGGAATGACGATAAAATTCGCCGAACTTAAATTGCCACGCCCCAAAACTGTTTTCCTCGTGTAATCGCTGACGCAAACAACTTTTCGCGCGTTTTTATAGGCGGCGGTTTGAAAAAATTTGTAAAAAGCCCCGCGCAATGTCTTAACGCCGTAAGAACCGTGAATTGTGATAAAATATCTCGCGCGCGAAATCCTGGAAAGCAAATAAGCGATGAAAGCGTAGGGCTCAACAAAGCAATGAATTAAATCTATCTTGCCCGCCCTTTTTGTCTTTAACAATATTCTTAACGCATACAAGGGCGCCAAAAAATAATTTTTCTTGAAGCTGAGTGGGTTTGGCAGAATTTCAATTTGTTCAATATCGCCATATTCCTCGCTTTTCTTATTGCAAACAACGATAACCTTAAACCCATTTTTTATCAGTTGCTTAATAAGAGACAAGGAATAACTCCCCCATCCGCTTTTTTCTCCCAAATAATTTGTAATAATTAAAATTTTCATAATAATATCCAGCTATTTTACGCCATTCAACTTTATAAACTTTCAACTTTCACCCTTATAAACTCAATTATTCTCTCCGCCCTCTTTTTCCACGCGTAATTCAGGACATCTTCGCGCGCCTGCCTTGCAATTCTATCAGCAAAATCGGGGTTTTGCAAAACTTTATTTTTCATTCTCTAAGCTGAGTTTCAATAAAAATATTATGTCAGTTTTCAGGTTTTTCTTTACATCGTCTTTTTGTTTTTCATCCAAAAGTTCGCCCATACCGCTTAAAATATTTTTATTGCTAATCTGCTCTAATTTTGCGATACTTTTTTTCAGAAATTCACCAAACTCCATACCGGTCCTATCTTTAATTATTTTCTTATTCACGGGCCAATTATTTTTAAGGAAAAAGTGAACATCATAAATATCCCTGTTGGTTTTTCCTATCCTTTCATACATAGCCACCAATTTATGGGCGAACATATCCTCGCGAACCATCACAAGCATTGAAATCCCCAGGTATGATTTTAGTTCATACCGCGACCCGAATTTTCTGAGATTTATTTCAATTTTAATGTTTTGGCTTTTTTCTTTATGGGAAACCAGAAAAAATAAATTGTATCTCTTTTCTCTGGCGTCTTTTATTTTGCCATAGTTTTTGGCAATATCTTTGACTCTCAAAAAAACGATTTCTTTTTTTGATTCGTCCAGCAAATCAAAATCAAGATCAACTGAAAAACGGTCAAGACCATAAAATAAATAAGCGGCAGTCCCTCCTTTGAAACCCAAAAAGGGAGATATGTCCGTATCGGAATAAATATCCTTAAGAATTCTCAGCAATATGTTTTTATGCTCAACTTTATTTAACATAAAGAATTTCTTTTATCTTTTTCTCCATTCTTTTGTTTTTATAAATCGGCAAAATTTCAAAAACTTTGTCCCGATTAAGGGGAGATGGATTGTCAAAATAATAGTCTTTATTTATGTAAAGCGTGTCCAAAAAAGCTCTCTCTTTTGATGCTATAAAATATTCGCCGGAATTTTTCACCCCCACCTTGTTGGTCAGTATGGCGTCCTTTATTTTTCTAAAAGAATATTTTTGTCCATCGCATTTTATTTCGCGCGTCAAATAAGATGCGACAAAAATTTGGCTGTGGTGCTGAAAAGTAATCCCTGATTGCCCTAAGACGGTTTCAAAGCTCACATAAGCCGGAGTATAAATTTTTGTCGCAAGTTCAAATTTGTTATAATTCTTGTCTTTGGCGTAAAAACCACGGCGAATATGATGCAAATCTCCGTTTTTTACATAATAGTTAATCCGCACCCTGGCGGCGGCGCCCGCATCTCTCCATAACAAAACAATATCCTTAAAAGAAAAGACTGTTTTGCTTGAACGCAATATTATTGAAAGATAATCACCTTTTTTCATATATGTCCCATACGTTAGCTTTAACCTTATATATAGTTTATATTATATATAAACTGCGGTCAACACTTTATCTGTTTACGAATTCCAAAATCTCTTTTACTCTCTTTTCCCAAGTGTGATTTTGAACATCCTCGCACGCCTGCCTTGCAATTCTATCAGCAAAATCGGGGTTCTGCAAAACGCGCGCGATACCCTCCGCGAGTTTCTCAGGGTTATCCGGCTCAACCAATATGGCGTTGTTTTCGTTTAAAATTTCCCTGATGGACGGCATGTCCGAGGCGACAATCGGCGTTCCGCTCGCCATATATTCAAACAGCTTCATCGGTGAAGTGTAATATTTTGAAATATCCTCTTTCGCGGTATTCGGCAACACGAGGACATCGGCGGCTTTCATCCATATAGGCATTTCTCCGTGAGGGCGATATCCGCCAATCTTTATATTTTCGCGATTCTTAACTCTTGATTTATAGTCATTTATATCACTTTCCGTCCCCCCAATCAAATATATCAAGATATTCCCGTTCAAAAATTTTCCGGAATCCACCAAAGTGTCCACGCCTTTCCACGAATATAAATGCCCAGTGTAAAGAACTATTTTTTTATCCGCCGGCAAATTCAATCTCTCTCTGACTTTTAACTTTTCACTTTCAACTTTAAACTTATTGATGTCCACCCCGTCCGGCGCGACTAAAATCCTACTTGAATCAAGATTGTATTCTTTGATGTAAAAATCTTTGAGCCCTTGGGTAATGGATATAATGCCTCGGCTTTTTTTAAGAACCCGCGCCACCAAAAAGTTTTTTCGAGCGGTGTGCGTTTCCCAAACGAGATTCTTTTTAAAAAAAGACAAATAAGAGAGTGGCAATTCGTCGCGGGAGTAAATTATATCCGCCTTTTGGAACAAAACATACCAAAAAGCGGAACAAGCGAATGAAAGCGACTGGATTCTAAAGCCGATTTTTCCGAATTTCACCAAATCCAGCGATGGAATTTTCGTTATCCGGAAATTTTTCTTCACTCCGTAATATTCAAACGGATCCTGTTTGATTTTATTGAACCGCCAAGGCAAAACAAGCTCCACCTTTAACTTTTCACTTTCAACTTTTAACTCGGAAAACGCCTCGCACATCTTCATTATCTGAATCCCATGCGCCTTTTCCGTGGGTATTCTTACATTGGCTATGTAAATTATTTTCACCCCATTAGAAATATTTGTTGCTTTTTTCATAAACTAATTAAGTTATCTGCCCCGTAAATTTCTAACGGGGTTCATTTTGTAATTTTAATTAAGTTATCATAATATTCATCATTCTCCCACTCTTTTAGCTTTTTTTCGGGGTATGAAAAATCAGGGATATTTTTAGCAATAATATAAATATGCGGAGAAAAAATAGAAGTAAAAATTTTATCCAAAAATTTTATTCCAAACGCAAAAGACCTTATATCCGCTATTTCCCACCCCGCCCGCTCAACCGTGAGCTCCAAGCTCTTTTTAGTGAAAAAATTAATATGGTTGCTTGCCAACGCCCCTCTGAATTTATTTAATTTAAGCAAACAAATAAATTTGGGAATAACGGGCACCCCCAGAATTAATATTGTTTTATCGTCAGAAATTTTTTTCAGCTTAATCAAAAAAGAATGCGGGGATAAAATATGTTCAAATAAATTATTCGCCCAAATAACCTCAAATTCTCCGGCTAAATCCACTTTATCAATCAATTCAACATTGCCGTATTTTATATTCAAATTATTGCCCTTCCCATACTCAACCTCTGAACGGGTTGTCGTAATGCCCGCGCTTCCCTTTCCGAAATTAATTAAATATTCACCATAACCACACCCCAAATCAAAAACTCTTTTATTATTTAGCTTAAATTTTTTTAAAATCCTGTTAAATGATTTTGATTTTTTTACTTTTTTAAAATGTTCTTGTATTTTCATAAATTTTTACCCCGCTAGAGATGGGATGAGTTTTAAACGATTTTTAATATAAAGAAATGATGGTATTGGTTTTCCAAAGGAATAAATTCATCCATTATCTTGAAATGCCGTTTAATTATTCTCTTTATTTTTCTTAGCGGATACCCTCGCTTGCCTATTTCCCAATAATGCACACCGCTTGAGTCGTGCTTAAGAGGCAGCGGAATTTTAACGGCAAGGCGCGCTTCTTTTATCATCGGGATTTTAAAATTCAATTTTAATTGCGGACCGAAATGCGGGAGAGACAAAACAACATATCTTCCGGCAACTCGCCTTAGCTCAGACAAACTTTTTTCAAATTTTTCAAAAGGCAAATGCTCAAGTACTTCGGCGCATAAAACAACATCAAAGCTGTTGTTTTCCAGGGGCATATCATCAACCGAACCGACAATGTCCGGATTCAGCTCTTTTTCAATGTCAAAAGTTTTTACTTTGCCGATCTGTTTTTTCAAAACATCAACCACAATACCGTCCCCAGGACCGACAACCAAAACGCTGTTCGGCTCCAAATCCGCGACAGCCCTAATCTGGTGCCAATAACTGACCCAGCGGCTTTTATGGACATATTTTTTGAAGGAATATTTTTTATTCATACATTAAAAAAATCATTTATTTTTCTAATTGCATTATTCATCGCTATTTTCAGCGCGCTGCCGAGCGCGTATAACAAAAGATAAAGCAAACAAGCTTGGCCATTTTCTTGCTAAAAACTTGAAAATTAACTTGGTAAATATATTGCTATTGCCAAAACCGTTAAATTGGGCATTTTCTATCTCGTATCCCAGCGCGTCCAGCATTTTTTTTAATTCTTTAAAGTTAAACCAATAAATATGCCCTTTTTGGGGCGAATTATTCTCAGGGACTTTTCCAAGCAATACTTGCAGACGAGCCGGCATAGAAGAAAAATTGGGGACGCCGATTATGATATATTTTTTTGAAACTCGCACTATCTCCTTGAGTGTTTTCTTGGGATCAAACAGATGCTCTAAAACATCAAGCGCCACAACATAGTTAAACGCATTATCGCCATAAGGCAACGGGGTGCTTGAAAAATCATACTGCGCCGCGCGCAATCCTTTTTTATTGGCGAGGCATACGGCTTCTCTGGACAGATCAAGCCCTTCCCCTTTAATATTTTTTTTATCAAGCAATTCAAGAAGCAACCCGTTTCCGCAACCGACATCAAGGACGGAGCCGCCGGAAATAAGGCTATACGCCGCCCGATGCCTGAATTCACAAGTTTGGCTTCCTCCTCTCCAAAATTTTTCAGCAAATTTTTTTTCTTGACTCATTTGAATATAATGGAACTGCCACTAAATACTAGGTTTGAGCACAGTCCGTTTTAATTTACTTTTACTTCACTGATTAGTCTTTTAATTAAATTTTTCAGACCGTGATTTTCGGCAACATACTCCCTCATGCCCTCATCTTTGCCGGATTTTGAAAGCGCGATTGTTTTTTTAAAAAGTTTTCTCATTTTTTCCCTAATGTTATTTTTCGGCGCGGGGGTCAAGTAATCCAAACCGCAAAAACCGGCGGGATGTCAGATAAGCCGAGCATCCCGCCGGTTTTTTCTTTTTCGCAAACTTCCGGACAAAAATGCGTTCGGTAAAGCAACCTGTTCATTAGGCTTCTTTTTCCGGACCTTTCTCTTCGTCTTTCTCTTCTCCTTCTTTGGAGTCTTCTTCTTCCGATGGCTTCTCCACCCCACTTATGATATTGGCAACCTCTTGGTAGATGTCTTTTTCCTCAATGCCGTTTCTCTGTAAAAACTTCTTCGCCTCTGGAGTAATTGCCGTCGTTCCGTCTTTGGCGACATAAAATGTGTGATGTTCGTCTTTGCCCTTCCCCGAGCAAAAGGCGACAAGATTAAAACCCCCTCCTTCCTTAGGTTTGATTACAGAGATTGAATCTATCTTGCCCTCGTTTAACGGTTTTCTCGCCCCTTCCTCAATAGCTCCGGTAATTTCTTTTCCCTTATTCTTCAATGCCGCCAATTTGGCGAAAGGTCCCTCAAATACTTTTCCAAAATTCATATTTTTTATATTTTTTATATTTTACCGATAAATAACGACCTGTTAGGACTATAACACAAAAAAAGAAACTTATAAACACATTTTCCGGACATTTCTCTCACTCGCCCCAATCCACCGAAACCGGGTTTCGGTGGATTACAGGAGGTGTATTTGCGCTTGGTGCGTGAGAAAAATGCCCGGGAAAATGTTTTCATTGATTGAGGACGGAGATGATTTTTTTGATGAAGTTCTCCAAGCCATGGTTCTTAACAACAATCTCCCTCATATCCGCAGATATTTTTTCTTTTTCATCGGGATTCAAGTCCATAATAAGTTTTATTTTTCCCGCCAGCGCCTCGGAGTCTTTTTTGGGATACATCAATTTTTCTTTGTATTCGCCAAGGACTTCCAACAGGGCTTCGTTGCAGGTTAGGATGGGCAGACCGCACGCCATTGCTTCAAGAATCGCCTTGTCCAAACTCCCTGTATGGCTCATATTAACAAACAAATCGGCTGATTGCAGGCGTGGCGCGATATCTTTGTTTGAGACGGCGCCAGCAAAATTTATAACGCCGGAAAGATTTTTTCGCGCCACCGTTTCTTTTAAGCCAGTAAGATACTTTTCTTGTTCGGGGAGCCCCGCGGCGCCGACAATATCAACTTTTATCTCCAGCCCGCCCTTTGTCAAAATTTCAACAGCGTTTATGAGCGTTTCGTAATCCTTCACGGGTGATATTCTTCCGATTGAAATAATTTTGAAAATGCCGTCATTTTTTCGGACTTCCGGACACGGTTTGAATTTTTCTGTATCAATCCCTTGCCCAACGACTTTTTTCTTTTTTGACGCAAGACGGAACCCGCTTTCAGTTGAGGTAAAAACGATGTCCGTCATTTTTTCCGCCAATTTCAAACTAGAGGGGACCGAACCGTGGGCATACCAAAGACCGATTTTCTTTCCCGTTAATTTCCAAAAGATTCCGCCCAAAATTACATAGATTTGATTCATATGGACGAAGACGGCGTCGTAGTTTTTTCGCTCGCGCCAGATGTATTTATAAAAATTAAAGATATACTTTAATTTTTTAGCAACTGACGGCTGAAAGCTGACGACTGAAAGCTGTTCTTTTCCAAGAGAAAGAACTTTAACCCCAGTACCAGAAAATTCCTTTGAATTTTCGCTACGGGGCTTCGCATTTCTGGCAGAGAAAAAATCATGTTCGCCCTCTTCCAAACATATGACGGTGATTTTTTCGCAATGCTTGGCGAACTCTTTAACCCATTGATGGAAAAACCCCAAAACATCGTCGTTTGGGTCCATTTTTTGTGTGATTATCAATAACTTGACTTTTTTATTCATATCTATATTATATAAGTATAAATTCCTTCGGGATCGCCCTGAAAAGGGCATAAATTGGATCTAGGAAAAATCGGCAAGCTTTAGCAGTTTGCCGATTTTTCTTTTCATATTCTCAAAGTCATCCGCAGAAATCATTCCCAACTTTTTAACCAGTCTTTTTGAATCTATCAGTCTTATTTGAGATAAAATAGCGCTGTTTTTCTTGTTTTTGAGATTGAAATTAAAGTAAAAAACGCCTGCCTTTTGTTTAGTTGTTAGCGGAACGCATAAAAAAACACTGTTGTTGAATTTCCTCAGCACGACGACGGGTCTGGAAAAATTCTCATTTTTCCCTTCTTGCTCAAAGCCGATATTTCTCCCAAGGGACGCGTAGAAAATATCCCGTTCTTTGAAAAACACCCGCCGGTCGCGGTCATTCAAGCCCTTTTTTAATGCGTTCCATTCATCAAATAAATTCATGTTTTTATCATTAGTGTTTGTCATCGTTTTTGTCCACTTTTTGGGTAATTATCAGTAACTTGACTTTTTTATTCATATCTATGTATAATTATTGCAATCACCACGGGTCAGACATGGATAAGGTTTCGTCCTTATCTAGGACTCCCGGCAAAACATCGTCAACTTCGGTTGGCGATGTTTTGTTTACTTCCGAGCTTCTTCACAAAACCATCCAAAAACAAAAACATACTGTTGTCTTTTAAAACTATTTTTAATAACTTGGAATACCTTTTGCGAGATGGCACTACTAATTTTCCAAGCTTTTCTTTCTCATTTAAGTATTCCACCAAGCATGCAAAATCCCCGTCACCGCTTACAATTACAGCTTTATCAAAATTCGGATACTCAATCATTGTGTGCAAAACAAGTTCAGCGTCAACATTGCCCTTTACGCCCTCGGGATGGTTTTGCACCACGGGTTTAAACACCATAACAAAACCCTCTTCTTTTAACTTTTTATATAATTTATCATTCTTTTTTATATACCCGATGAAAAGAAAGGCTTTTTCAACTCCATATTTCTCTTTCAAATACACGCGAAAGCGGGCAAAATCCAATTTCCAGCCCAAAGACAGTATGCTTAAATTCAAATTCTGGCTGTCTATAAACGCGTAATTTATCTCTTTTTTGTTCATTTTTTTGGTTTGTCCTTTTCATTATATAACAAATACGGATAAATGGAGAGCAAAAAATTGGGCTCCTTTTAATTTCAGTTGCAACATTTTTTAGGGAAATCGGCGCTTCAATAGGCAAAGCCAAAGTACTGGATCATAAAGAAAGCATCTAGACGATGGGCTTTCTCAGTCTGCTTTGGGGGAGTATTTTTATCATCAGTATCGGTTTTATACGGGATGATTTTGTTTTTTCAATGGCATCTCTGCCGACATTCGGGGCGAGAATAGTCATTGAAATAATGCAGATTCATGTGATGCTGCTCGCAACGGTAAAGGCCGACAGGAGCACATGGGGATTTCTGCGAATTATTACAATCCCAATACTTCTGACAACGGATATATTCTTGGACTACAAGATAACGCCACTTCAAATTACCGGAATAGGAATCATAATTTTAAGCCTCATTATTCTTTTTATCAATCACGGCATCAAGAAAAAAGGAATGTGGCTTGTTTTGTTCACCGCGGTAAACAGCGCCGCCGCAATCTCCCTTTATAAATACGACATTACTCATTTTAATTCCGTGGAGGCTGAGCAAAGCATTATTATACTCATTCTGATGGTTTATCTTTTTATAATGGCCGTTTTTGTCGCCAAAGAAAACCCTATTTTATTCTTGAAGAAACCGTTTTTTATTCTTCAATCAATAGCGGGAGGATTGAGTCCGGCGTTCTTGAGTTTCGCTTATTTGTTCGCCCCCGCTTCAGTCATCACCACGGGCAAGCGTTCATTTTCAATTCTTTGGTCTATGCTTTCCGGCAATATGTATTTCCATGAAAAAAATTTTTTGATTAAATTTTCCTCATTCACTTTAATCGTCGTTGGGCTTATACTCCTTTTCTTTTAAGTGAGATGTGGAGGAAAAAAGACTATTCCCCTGTCTTTATCATATATGTATCCTTGAGCCGGTAGCCGAGTTTTTTGTAATAGCCGCGAACTCCGACTCCTGAAATGACCGCCATTTTTTTAAATCCCGCTTTTCGGGCGATTTTCTCCGCCTCGCCGACAAGGGCTTTGCCCATCCCCATATGCTGACTCTGTTCTCCTTTTTGGGCGATAGGCGCCAAGCGGCCGTAGGTGTGAAGCTCTCTTATTAAGGCGCTGTTTTTGAGAATATCCGGGATGCCGAGCGAAGTTTCAATTGAATCCGGCAGAAAGAGCCGGAGGAACGCCGCCAATTTATCCCCTTTTTTGTTTTCAAAGCTTAAAAATATTTCCTTTCCTCCCCAAACGGCATATTCAGTTTTTTTGAGTTTGAAGTCTTTTAATTTTATCTCATCTTCCCTCACCTCGCGACATCGGATGCACTTGCACTTCCATCTGTTTTTTTCTTGGTCGGAGGCGAGATATTGGCGCAAGTTTGAAATCTTGCTGCCCGCCGCGATGTAACCCCCCGGAATGTCCCTTATCAGTCTTATTATCCTGACATAAGGCGGGATAATCTTTTTTATTTTAACCAGAAGGTTGAGAAGCTTTTTTTCGGAGTAAGGTTTATGCTCTCCTTTTTTCCACTTGCCGTAAAGTCCCGCGCTCTTCAAAACAACGCAAGGGTAAATCTTGAGCATATCCGGGAAAAAACGCTTGTCCGAAAAAAGTTTTTTGAAAGCCGTCAAATCTTTGGCGGGCGAACTTCCGTAAAGCCCCGGCATCATATGATAAACTATTTTGAAGCCGAAGGAGCGCAAAAGCCTTGTTGCCCGAGCCACCGTATCCGTAGAAATTTCTCTTCTGTTCTTTTTCAGTATCTCCTCGTCCGTGTGCTGAACCCCAATTTCCACTTTGGTCACGCCCAATTCTCTCATGCCTTTCAATTCATCCGCGTTTATGAAATCCGGGCGCGTTTCAACGGACATGCCGACGATTCTGCATTTCGCCTTTTCATTGATTTTTTGAAGTTCGGCGAGGGTTTTCTCGCCTTTCTTTATCGGGCGCGCGCGCCCGATATTATCGCAAGCGCGAAAAATCTCGGAAACGAAATTTTCCCGATAGGAACGCTTGTAAAAATTCCAGGTTCCGCCTATGATTATTATTTCCGCCTTGTCCAAGGGGTGCCCATTCGCATCTAACGCCTTTAGGCGGGAGATGACCTGCTTATATGGGCTGAAATTGTTTCTGAGCGCCCGCGCCGCCGCCGGTTCAAGAGAGAGATAACTCTTGGGCATTTTTCGCTCCGTGGGGCAATACAGGCAGTTTCCCGGGCAAGGAAACGGCTTCGTGAGTAAAGAAACGGCAACAATGCCGGAATTGCTTTTGGTTTTTCTTTTTCTCAACAGTCGCTCCAACGCCGGCGATTTTTTCTCCCCTTCTTTATCGGTCATTTCTCTGTAAAGGGCAAGGACTTCGGCGTTTGTGGGGAGAGGAAGGGTCTTGTATTTCGCCGATGTTCCTCTGTAGTTAATTTTCTTTTTTATTTTCAAAAGACGGCCGGAGAACTTCTCGTCAAGAACCATCCGCCTTTTCAACTTTTCCAGATCGTCCTCTGTTTTTATTGAATCAAAAATCATATAATTGGTTATACCATAAACAATGAAAGAAGAGTTGGCAAGAAAAATAATGGAGGATTCCGCCACCGGCTACGAAAAAATAGCCGAGCAGTTTTCGCGCACCAGATCTTCTTTTTGGAAGGAGCTTGATTTCATCAAAGAAGAAGTGAAAGGGGGCGACAAAATTCTTGACTTGGGATGCGGAAACGGAAGGCTTTACGAATTTTTGAAAGAGAAAAAGATTGAATACACCGGCGTTGATTCCTCGGAAAGGCTTTTGGAGTTGGCGAGAAAAAAATACGGGACGGAAGCGAAATTCATAAGGGGCGATGCCCTGAACCTTCCGTTCGCGAACGAGTCCTTTGATAAAATAATTTCCATCGCCGTCCTTCATCACATTCCGTCCGAAAAATGGCGGAAAAAGTTTCTGGATGAAGCATGGCGTGTCCTAAAAAAAGACGGGGTTCTCATTCTTTCGGTTTGGAATATGAGGCAAAAAAAATACGCTCCCCTTCTCGTGAAATATGCGTTTCTGAAAATCGCCGGGCTTTCACCGCTTGATTTCGGAGATGTGCGTCTTGGGTGGAACGGGGAAAAAAATGTTCGCTTCGTCCACGCCTTCGGAAAAAGAGAATTGAGAAAACTGCTGGAGAAGAGCGGGTTTGCGATAAAAAAACTTTCGGCGGTCCGAAGAAAAAGCGGGCAAGGGAACCTTCTTGCTATAGCTGAAAAAAGAGAAAATTAAAAAGAGGGACGCGGCGCGCCCCTCAAAGAATGTTCTCTTTTATTTTTCAAAAAAACCTTTTGAACCACCCATTTTTGTTTTTTAATTTTCCTTTTCCAAGGTCTTCCAGCAGGGATATCTCACTTTCATAAAATATCCCGTTTTTTTTATACCATCTGGCACTTCCTCCATAATCGAAGTCCGTGCCAGCTACTAGAGAATATGCCGTCACTATTTCATATCCGTTAGCGACGGCTGACTCTGCCGTCGCCTTCACGCAACAGTCAGCGTAGATTCCCGTTAACAACAGGGTATCCACCCCCATATAATGAAGATGCCTGGAAAACTCACTGCACTCAAACCCGTCCCAGCCGGATTTAAGAAAGAGTTTTCTCCGGCATTCCGGCACTCTTTCTATTTTTTTCTCAAGTGTCCGGACTGTGTCTCCATAGCCGGCATATTCCACAACGACAAGGGGAATCTCCCCCCCCACGCATAATTCCTTAATGACCATTATGCTTGCCTTGAGGATTCTTTTTGCATCCTTTTTTGCTATGTGACGCAAAAAACGCGCCTGCATATCTATCAGAACGACCGCCAGCTTCATTTCAGACCTCCCAAATTATTTATTTTTCAAGATGCTTGTTTTCTTCACCATTCTCACACATCTTATCGCGTTTGTCAATCTTGCCACCCAGATTTTGCATAAACAAATTTATCGGGAGCATTTTTCCCAGTCTTTTTTCGTTTGTTCCAGATATTCGTTTTTACCGAGAAAATTAAAGAGTGTGTTTTCGGCGCTCAGGGCGAGATTCGTCCGCAAAACCCTATCGCCAATCAACTTTAAAAGAGATTCCTCAAGTTTTTTCGCGTTCCCGACAGGAACGACAAGCCCGCTGTATCCGTCTTTTATTATTTCCCCCGCGATTCCGACATCCGTCATCACTACAGGACAATTCGCCACCATCGCTTCAATGACGGTCCTTCCGTATCCCTCGTAATTTGAGGTGAGTAGAAAAAGGTCGGCGGTTTTATAGAAAGAAGCCAAATCGTCCGTCCAGTTTTCAAAAACGACGTTCGCTTTCAGTTTTCGGCTTTCAGCTTTCAGCTTGTTTTTTTCCGGACCGTCCCCGACTATAATCAGCCCGGTTTCGGGATATTGCTTGATGACGCCCTTCATCGCCTTAATCGCCATCCCGATGTTTTTCTCTTTCGTGAGCCGGCTCGCCATTAAAATAATGAAGTCAAATTGCGGATATTTTTCACGCAAGTTTGTTTTAACGGGCGCCTTTTTTATTTTTTCAACATCAACGAAAATAGGAAGAATGCTGACGGCTGACGGCTGACGTCTTTCAAAGATTCTTTGATTCTTTGAGAAACAACACGAACTCAATCGGCGTATCTTAAGGAAAAATGGTAAACCAAAAAACGCAGAAAATTTTTCAGAGATTCTTTTCTGAACCAAGGGCTTGAAAAATCAGTGTGAATTTGCGCTTGAAATTTCGCCTTAAACTTGATTTTTAAAGCCAGTGCCAAAAGGTTCGTCATCGCGTCTTGGGAAGTTACCAAAAATTTTCCGCTCTTCAAGAAATTTTTGGCGATTTTGTAACCTTGGACGAAATACAAAAAATTAAAACGGCTGTTCGTGGGATAAACCCAAGTGTTGCCAGAAATTCGCTCGGCTTTGAAACCCGGCTTCGTATAAACGATAATCCGCAATTCTTCGGTCAACTTTCCGTATTCAACCATCCAGGACCGAACATCGGACCCTTCTTGAAAAATATTCTTATCCAAACTGAGCATTAAAACTTTCATTGTTTTATTGGTATTATAATAAACATTATAACAGATTATCCGGCAAAAGCGCCTCGACGTGCGGCTATAAGTTTAATATGTATTATTGGATATGAAATCTATCATTGAAGAAGCAAAAAGTTTTCCGCATTTTATTTTAGATTTTCTTTAACTCTGATATGCTATACTCTAACAAAGGTCGGGTATCTATATTTATTATTTAAATTAAGAATTATTTAGTAAATATGCAAAACATAATTACTCCCAAAAACTTGTTTACTTTGGCAATACTAGGATTTGTCGCCGTTTTCATTGTTCTGCCACTTACAACTCATGCATACTCGTACAGTGGGCAAAAGTGGTCAGGGACTACCGTATCAGTAGATGTTTCTGATCCATCATGGCCTAGCGCATGGATTTCTCCGCTCGCAAGTGCAATAAATGCGTGGAATGCAGCATCATCACCTTTCGCGTTTAATTCCGCCGCGACAGGTCATCAGTTCAAAACTTCAGCAAGTGGTGTAGGTAATCCTCTTGCTGTAACCGCTCGGACTCCGTTGTCGGGTAACCCTATTACTGACATGGACACTACATTTAACACATCATATCCTTGGTCCACAAGCGGAGGCTCCAGTGCATACGACGTTCAAAATGTCGCAACACATGAATTGGGGCATTGGTTGAGATTGCTTGATCTTTACGGTAGCGGGGACACAGAGGCAACAATGTACTACTCTGTATCTACTGGAGAAATAAAGAAAAGATCGCTTGAAACCGATGATTTGGACGGCATTAATTATATTTACCCTTAAGCCGGTAAAATTACTAAAAAAGTATGAATAAACAAAATAAATTCGTTATATTGCTCGTACTTGGAGTTCTCGCGGTCGGATTTGTAGGTGGCGGTATCGCTTATGTAAATCATCCCCAATCCGAGATTACAAAGACAACTATTGATGCCTTATTGGCTTCCATCACTTCTGACGAATTGGTCAAGCAGTCAAATGGCGCAGTGCTCGGGACAGTGACAAATCTTAAGGTGGAGAAAATTCCTTCAAATATTCGACCAGGGAAAGAAGATATCGTGACTAACGCGACGATTAAAGTTGAAAAATATCTCTACAATCCCGAACAATTAACATCGGATGAACTTATAGTACAGGTTGTCGGTGGTGTACTGAGAAGCGAAAGCATGAGCGCAGAAGAGTCTCCGTCATTCAAGATTGGTGATCGGGTTGTGGTATTCTTGTATAAAAAAGACAAGAGTCAGAGTGTATACACGGTCTATGGTTGGGCGCAGGGTAAGTATACCGTCGACAATAACGGCATTGTAGCTGTTGGAAACGAGTCCATCTTTCTACGAGATGTTTTTGGGAAAGAACACATGACGCTTAATGAATTTGAAAACTCAGTTGCGTCGATCGTCTCGAAAATTCAGTAACCAACTTCAAATAATAACACGCCTCAAGTAAAAATTATCCTAAAGGAAAGAGTCCAGGGGAATAAGCTTGATAAGGCGGTTATGCCAGTCTGGTAAAATTTCTTAAAGAACGCGGAAAGATAAGGATAATATTATCTCCTCACGCCAAAAATCTTTACTCAATTATTCTTAAAAGAACTGATGGTCCCGTTGCGAACTTAAAAGACCAAAATCTATTTTGCAGACTAAAAAAGAAAAAGACCCCAGTGCGGACAAAATCGCACGGGGTCTTTTTCATGCATGTTTTTTTCATATTTTCCAAGTATTCGTTTTTGCTGGGAAGATTAAGAAGAGTATTCTCAGCGCTCAACGCGAGGCTTGTCCGCAGTCACTTGTCGCCCGCCATCCTCAGGATAGCCTCTTCCAGTTTTTTCGCGTTCCCGACAGGAACGACAAGCCCGCTGTATCCGTCTTTTATTATTTCCCCCGCGATTCCGACATCCGTCATCACTACAGGACAATTCGCCACCATCGCTTCAATGACGGTCCTTCCGTATCCCTCGTAATTTGAGGTGAGTAGAAAAAGGTCGGCGGTTTTATAGAAAGAAGCCAAATCGTCCGTCCAGTTTTCAAAAACGACGTTCGCTTTCAGTTTTCGGCTTTCAGCTTTCAGCTTGTTTTTTTCCGGACCGTCCCCGACTATAATCAGCCCGGTTTCGGGATATTGCTTGATGACGCCCTTCATCGCCTTAATCGCCATCCCGATGTTTTTCTCTTTCGTGAGCCGGCTCGCCATTAAAATAATGAAGTCAAATTGCGGATATTTTTCACGCAAGTTTGTTTTAACGGGCGCCTTTTTTATTTTTTCAACATCAACGAAAATAGGAAGAATGCTGACGGCTGACGGCTGACGTCTTTCAAAGATTCTTTGATTCTTTGAGAAACAACACGAACTCAATCGGCGTATCTTAAGGAAAAATGGTAAACCAAAAAACGCAGAAAATTTTTCAGAGATTCTTTTCTGAACCAAGGGCCTGAAAAATCCGTGTGAATCTGCGCTTGAAATCCCGCCTTAAACTTGATTTTTAAAGCCAGCGCCAAAAGGTTCGTCATCGCGTCTTGGGAAGTTACCAGAAACCTTTCACCCTTCAAAAGTTTTTTGGCGATTTTATAGGCCCGCCCGAAATATAAAAAATTAAAACGGCTGTTTGTGGGATAAGCCCAGGTGTTGCCGGAAATTTGCTTAGGCTCAAAACCCGGCTTTGTATACACGATAATCCTCAATTCATCGGTCAGTTTGCCATATTCAACCATCCAAGACCGAACATCGGACCCTTCTTGAAAAATATTCTTATCCAAACTGAGCATTAAAACTTTCATTTGTGTTATTGGTATTATAGCAAAATTTTGCCTGAAAATACCCGTTGCACTAAACTAGTTAAACAAAAACCGCCATATGTCTGTACACATTACAAAATCACATTGAACTTAAGCCATAAATCCTGTATAATGTTGGTGTGTGGAACGAACGACAAAAATTTATTCCCATGAGTAGAAAGAAAGAAAAAACAGACCCCACAAAAGATTCCCCGAGGGAAGGGCTGGAGATGTATTTTTCTCCTGATATTTCCGCAAAATTCGCGGAGCTGGAGCAGAATGAAAAAAATTACAGAGTGTCCGCGATACTGGATAATATTATAGTCAAAGAATTAGAGAACCTTAAAGAACCGGTATTCGCGGCTGAATTGGGCGGTGGAGCCCATCTGGACAGATATCATAATTTCTTCAATAAAATATTGAAAGAACCGGGGGGGCGCATTGATTGGGTGGACATATCCCCTTGTATGTTGGATTTGGCGAAAAAATACCTTGCAGACAAGAAATACGCGAACAGGAAGGGAGTGATAAAATTCATAAAAAACGACATTTCAGAATACTTGCGCGAAATGAAGGATGAAACACTTGATCTCTCCATAATGAAATACACAATTGATCACATAAAAAATCTTGAGGGGTTTTTTGAACTTTTGTCAAAAAAGTTAAAAAAAGGAGGAAAACTGATATCCACGGCGGATAACCTCAATCCGGAACTCAAGAGTTATTCAACAAACGCTCGGTTTCTTTATAATGGTAAGGAATTTCCGGACGATGAAACGAGGACGCTTAAGGACGGCGACAGCTTCACTATTAAATTTTTCAAAGTTTCCGGCGAGCCGGAATCAGGGTATTTGAAAGGGGCGGAAACGGTAAAATACTATCATTCTCCGGAAAAAATCTCCGCACTGGCAAAAAAATTCAACTTTGACATCTTTTTGGGAGATTGGAGTAAAATCTCCGATGACGATGGGCGAGTGGGGGAAAATATGGACCAAGATATATTGATATTGACAAAAAAATAGAATCCGCGTTTCGTTTTGGTCTTTATCTCACCACGTCCGACTCCCATCTCCGCAACTCAAACCGATTTTGAATATTTTTTAAATTCGCAATTTTTTTAATTTCAAATCTCTCCCCTTTCTACTATTAAAATATCCAGATTATGAAAATCTTCGGCCGTTTCCTTCAGGATTTTTCTCACCTTTTCTTTGTCCAATCCGACGATGCCGGATCCCAAAAGCGGAACAGCGACAGAGTGAAGTCCTTCTTTCCCACAGAACTCAAGCGCTTTTCTCCAGGCATTTTCCAATCTTGAGTAGGAAATTATCTCGCGAGTATTCCACACTATCGTAGGAATATGAATCACTTTTTTGGCGGGCAGATTTCCAGCCGATGTAACGGCAAATTCTCCCAAAGGACAAAAACCGATTGCCCGACTTTCCTTTTTCAACTCATCTCCCGCGGTGCGGGCGATAGCCAACGCCACTCCGCCACCATGCTCCAATTCGGCATTGGCGGCGTTCACAATCACGTCAGTGTTCATTTTTACAATATTCCCTTTTACAAACTTAACCATTTTAAAATTTGGGTACCCTTTTGGGGCTTTTATTCGTCCGAAGTCGGTGTTTTTATTTTTTTAAAAATCGCGACCAAATCCTCCAACATTCTTTCTTTGCCGAACTCTCCGACTTTTTGCCCGGCGTTTCGGATGATTTCATTTCTCAATTTCAGGTCGTCGCGCAATTCAAATATCGCCTTTTTCAGTTCCTCTTTATCGCCATACTCAACCAGAAACCCGTTTTCTTTATCTGTTATCATTTCCGGATTTCCTCCGATATCCGTGGTTATGACGGGAATACCGAGAGCCATCGCTTCAAGCAATTGATGCGAAAAGCCCTCATATCCCGTGTTGAGAACAAAAACATCCCCGGCGCGAAGCAGGAGAAGCAGTTCCTCTTGGGGCAATTGACCGAGCAAAAAAACATTCTTTCGCAAACCGTAATTAGCAATGACCGTTTCCAACGCTTCCCGGTCTGGACCGGAACCGATTATAAAAAATTTCGCGGATGGAATTTCCTTTAAGATTTTCGGCATAATTCCAATGAGCGTTTTGAAACCTTTCCATGGGACAAGCCGCCCGGCGGAAATAATCAAAAAGTCATCAGCTTTCAGCTGTCGGTTGTCAGCTATTTTTTTCCGCGCGTCCTCTTTGCTTACTTCTAGTTTCGGCGCGTTGAAAGCATTATGGATAACTTTTATTTTATCCCCGTTTATTGCCCAGCTCGCGACTATTTTTTTCAAATATTCACTCGGCGTAATGATTTTCTCCGCTTGCCGAGCAACCCACCTTTCAATTTTTCTCCTCAATTCAGTGAGCCAATCAAACCTCCTTTCTTGAAACTCCTCCAAGCTGATAAAGCGGTTTCTGTTTGAAAATTCATGCGAAGATCCGCTTTGCATATATTGTTCCCAAGCGTAATCGCCAACAATCTTCAAGATAAATTTCTTCCGCAGGAGCTTCGCGGCAATCGCTGCCGGCAAACCAACGCTCACAGGATCCTGGGCGAACACAATATCCGCTTCGCGCGCGCGATTCAAAACCTTAAAAAAATAAGAGAAATGCCGAATGATTTTCGGCAGTCGCCTTACTTTACCGAAACTCAAAATTTCAACCTCCATCCCCTTTTTCGGCAATTCGTCGAAAAGCAGTTTTGAATATGTCGCCGGTCCCCCTATGTCGGGTGGATAAATGCCGGTTGCGATTAAAATCCTCATATATTTTGATGATAATACAATTAAAGGCTATTATCAATTGATAATTTTTACTTGACTATGGCAATAGATTGATATAGTTTTGAATCATGAAGTTTTTTCATAAAAATATTTCAATCAATTGGTGGAGCTCATTTCTTTCTGGAGAAGTGAGTTTTGCGCGCTTTTGATAATTTTTTATCTGAATTTAAGTTTGTAAAACCCGCTTCTCAAGGCGGGCGTTTTATTAAAACGCAAAGTTCTTTAAAAATAAGGAGGAAATGGTTATGTCAAACGCAATTGATTGGAGGCGCATTGAGAAAGCCCTGCTACAGCAAGCGCGCGCTATTGGCGCTGAAAAAAGCAGGGTTAAAGAAATTATTTTGCAATTATCTCAATTGGTTGAAGTCTGCGGAGAATTTTCGAGAAACAGAAGGATGCTTGTTCGGTTGGGTAGAATTTTTCTGGAGCAAAATCCGATTATATTTGCTCCGTGTTGCCCGGACTACACCTGTGAAAAAGGACATTATGATTTTCAGGGGCTAAATGAAGGAGTTTCCTTGGCAACAAGGAAACAAATTAAATTTTTAGAAAAAATAGTGGGGATTATTCCACAAGCAAAACCGGTTCTTCTTATCTCGGATCTGGATTCAGATAATGAATCCATTCTTAAAGCCGTGAGGAAAACCAAACAAGAATTTGGTTTTTGCGTAAAAAGCTCATTAGAAGCCACTCGCGGAGTAATTGAAAATCTTGGGTGGGAGGCAGAGCTTATGACTGTAAAATTTCCTTCTTGGCGCTTCGCGGAGAAGGAAATTATTGAATGGCTACGTCAAAGTGAGAAGTTTAAAGAGCGTTTGGTTTTAGAGAGCGTGAGGGGCTCGAGACTAACATTAAACCGCGCGGAAAGATTAAACCGCGCCGAAAGAAATGCTTCTCAATTTGTTGTTCTTGGGAGATTGGCTACCAAGAACAACGCGATTATTTGCGACACAACCACCGGGATAATGTCCTGGTATCTGCAAACAGAGGCTGCCATCCTTTGTAATCCAATTAATATTTATTAAAGATGAATAAAAGCTCGGAATAATAAAATATTCCGAGCTTATTTTTTATGGCAAAAACTAAAAAATATTAAACTTTTTTGATTGCTTCCATAAGCTCGGAAAACTGCTCCTGTGCAAAATGCCCTCTGTTTTCAAAAAAAGGAGAAATCTCTCAAACTAAAGTTTTCATTCTGAATATTTTGCGTTTTGTTTTGATGACATGGTTGAAGCAATCACTTCAACCTCCATCCCCTTTTTCGGCAATTCGTCGAAAAGCAGTTTTGAATATGTCGCCGGTCCCCCTATGTCGGGTGGATAAATGCCGGTTGCGATTAAAATCCTCATATGTTGTAATAATAATACAGTTAAAGGTCTTTATCAATTAGTTTTATCAAAATAAAATAATGGAAAAAACAAATGAATCTCCAAAGCGGGATGCCGAAGAAAATGAACCTATAGAGAACAGGCTGTCACTGACCGATAGAGAAAGATTTTTGGAGTTGAGAGAAGCATTCAAAACTATCATTAAGAATTCAAACATCAGCGAGATACTTGACGATCCGGAAACAAATCAGTTAACCAAGGAGCTGAAAGAACTGGTTAAAAAAGCCGAAAGCAGAGGAGGAAAATAAATCAGCCAATCGTTCCAGAGCCCGAGGGGAAAATTTATGTTCCGAACAAAAAGAAAGGGGCGCGTGAAGACAAACGCCATTTTAACTTAGAATTTTGCCGAAAACTTTTTCGCGCATATCCTTGGCGATTAAATTCCAGTCGTATTTTTCAAAGGCGAGCTTTTTCGCGTTGGCAAGCGTCCGCGCGGTTTGCTCTGGATTGTCCAGTATTTTTTTAACCGCCTCGGCGATTCCCTTCGGGTCGCGCGGATTGACGGCCCAGCCGGTCGGCTCCTTGTCCGGATTTCGTTCGGAGTCAAAAAGAAAATCAGCGATGCCCCCTTCTTGCGTTGCTATCACCGGCAAGCCTGCCGCCATCGCTTCAATGAACGAATTGCCCATTCCCTCGGAAAGGGACGGGCGGATGAATATGTCCGTGGCGGCGAGATATTTCGGTAATTCTTTGTGGTCAACAAGTCCCAAGAAAATAACCCTGTCCGCGACACCCTCGTCTTTCGCCAACTTTTTGAGCGCTTCCAAATCCGGCCCACTTCCCAAAACGATAAACTTTATCCGCCGCGGCGGATCCGGCAAGTGTTTAAGTGATTTAATAACATCGTCAACGGCGTTCTTTTTCACCAAACGCGAGGTCGTGATTAAATATTTGTCACTCGCTTTTTTGCCCAGTTTATTTTTCAACTCACTCAATTCTTCTTCCGAATACTCCCGCGCGAAACGCTCCGTATCCACTCCGTTCGGAACAATTTCAAGCGAACCTTTGAACCCCATATCGCGCGCCCATTTGCCGAGATAAGTTGAAATTGCCTGAATCAAATCCGCCTTAACAAATACCATTTTAAAAAAAGGATACACCGCTCGTATTCTCCATCTTTCGGTTATATGAGAAATAGAATCCCCTTCCTGCAGAGTAAGGAGAAACGGGATGTTCCGTTTATAAAAAATTTTAAAAAATACCGCGGGAAATCCGGCGTAAGACATTATGGACCAAACAGCGTCATACTTGTTTTGCCTGTAAAGTTTAACTGCCTTAAAAAACGCGAGGAACGGATAAAACACTTTGGAGAAATACATAGGAAATTTAACAAGATCTTCCATTGAAGGGCTTTTTCGGGCAAAGCCGATTCTGCACACATTCACATTTCCGATTTTTTCAAACTTGGGAAGGCTACTGTCAAAACGCAGAGTTACCATATCAAATTGAATATCGTCCGGACTGATTCGGTCCGTAATTTCTTTAACAGCCACTTCCGCTCCGCCGATGAAGGGATGATAAGCGATTGAGAATATAAGGATTTTCTTGGTCATTTGCTATATAATACAATGAAATGAAGGATGAATCAAAGAAAAAAGTTTTATATATCATCACGAAATCCGTGTGGGCGGGAGCGAGCAAGTATACTCACGACTTGGCGGTTTCATTGCCAAAGGACAAATACGCCCCGATAGTTGCCGCGGGCGGAAGAGGCGCGATGGCGGAAAAAATCATCTCAGCCGATATTCCCTATTTTGAAATCAAATCTTTTCAGCGAGATGTGAGTATGTTCAAAGACATTTTCGCTTTTTTGGAAATCCTCTCTTTGTTTTTTAAAATCAAGCCGGATGTGGTTCATGTTTCAAGCGCCAAGGCGGGCGGTATTGCCGGAGTGGCGGTTTTCGCTTACAAACTTTTCACTTCTCGTTTTTCGGTTGTCGCTTGTTTTACCGTCCACGGATGGACATTCAACGAACCTCGTCCGCGGTGGCAAACCACGCTGATAAAGATTTTTTCCAAATTGACCTGCCTTTTTTACGGCAAGATTATTTGCGTTTCGGAACACGATTACGATGTTGCCCTGAAGAACAGAATTACTTCTGAGAAGAAAATGGTTGTCATCCGCAATGGAATAAAACCGGAAGAATATGATTTCCTGCCCAAGGAAGAAGCGCGAAAAGCCATCAGTCACCACTTGGAAGCCGAGCTTCCAAGTGGTGCTTGGGTTGGAACGATAGGAGAGTTTACGAAAAACAAAGGGCACCTGTTTTTGATTGAAGCAATCAAAAAGCTATCGGCTGTCGGCTGTCGGCTGTCGGCCGTTTTAATCGGTTTTGACGGCGGAGAAAAAAGAAATTTGGAATCGCAAATCAAAAACGGCGGGCTAAGCGATAAAGTTTTTTTGATTGAGGGTCTGCCGGACGCCGCCAAATACCTGAAAGCGTTTGATGTTTTTGTTCTCCCCTCCCTCAAAGAGGGCTTGCCTTACGTTTTGCTTGAAGCTGGACTGGCAGGGCTTCCGATTGTCGCGTCAAATGTCGGAGGCATTCCTGAAATCGTTGAAAATGGAAAAACCGGCATTTTGACAAGCCCCGCGGACGGACTCGCGGACGCGATTAAAGAACTTATTGAAAACCCGGAGATGCGGAACAAACTCTCCGTCGCCGCGCGCGAAAAAATTCTCCAAGATTTCTCTTTTAAAAAAATGCTCGCGGAAACCGTCCGCCTGTACGGAAACGGCTGAAAAACAGCCCTATTGTTATCTTCCACAGCATTTTATCGAGATAAAACTTTTCTTGTCTTCCGAAGAAAAAGATGTTAGGAATAAATTAAGGAGAACATTAAAATTTTATTAAAAAAGGAGGTGACATTTGAACAAGAGGAAAAAGGTTCTTATTGGTTCAGGCATTGCGAGTTTCCTTGTCTTGATGTTTTTCGGCGCCACCGGAACCTTGCAAAATTTCCTGAAAGATTTTTTTTATTTTCTTTTGGGGAATACGGAAAAAATTTCCCAAAATGCCGGCGCCTATATTTTAATCGCAATTGCTGTTCAAATCGCCGTTGATTTGGCAATACTGAGCATGGCGAATGAATCAATATCGTCCCCGGAATACGATACTCTGTCGTACGCAAAAATAATCTGGTACTCCTCTCAGGAAGAAATCATATTCAGGTGGGCTCTGATATGGATAATAGCGTTAAACCCTCTTTCAACGGTATGGTTCTACTTTATACTGTTGGGGAGCAACCTTGTTTGGACGATATTACACATTCCAAACTTCAAAGAAGAAAAATTGGCGACGGGGGTGTTGGGGCTGACGAATATTTTTATTTTCGGTCTTCTTGCCTGGTTTTTATTCATCAAGTTCGGAATATTGGCGGCAATCGCCGCTCATATTTTAGTCAATGTAATATACAAAAAGCTGAACAAAATGTCACGAGAATAGAAGGGATGAAATTTTCCGCTTTGAGGCTTTCGTTTTTCGTCAATTTTCATATTGGTGATGATGTTTAATGGGTATATAACTTTAACAGGAGAATTCAACAAATAAAGCGCGGCAAAGCCGCGCTTTTAAAATTGGCGCGTATTGGCGGCAAGAAACTGGAAATTCGGCTTGTTTTAAGGTAGTATTCAATGAATGGAGGCAAAAAATATAAGAAATTTCAGCATAATAGCTCACATTGACCACGGGAAATCCACTTTGGCGGACAGGATTTTGGAATTGACCGGCACCATTGAAAAGAGGAAAATGCAGGAGCAGATTTTGGACCAAATGGAATTGGAACGCGAAAGAGGAATCACGATTAAAATGCAGCCCGTGCGAATGAACTATCAGCTATCAGCTATCAGCTATCAGCTTAACCTGATTGACACCCCCGGGCATATTGATTTTTCTTACGAAGTTTCCCGCGCCTTGAAAGCCGTTGAAGGAGCCGTTCTTTTGGTGGATGCCACCCAGGGCGTGCAGGCGCAGACAATCAGCAACGTGGAAATGGCGAAGTCAATGGGGCTGACAGTTATTCCCGTTCTTAATAAAATGGACCTTCCTTCCGCGAACGCCGAAGAATCCAGAGAGGAAATAAAACGGCTGTTGGAAGGAGAAGGCGCGGAAGAAATAAAAATAATGGAAATATCCGCAAAAACGGGACAAGGCGTGAAAGAACTGCTAGAGGAAATAATCGCGCGCGTTCCTCCCCCGAAATACGAATACAAGGACAGGCCGAGGGCGCTTATTTTTGATTTTGAATATTCAAACCACCAAGGGGTAATCGTTTACGCGAGAATTATGGACGGAAAAATCAAAAAAGGAGATGAGCTCATCCTCTCTCAAACGAAAGAAAAATTCATTGTCGGAGAAGTGGGAATATTCAGCCCGCAGAAAAAATCTTGTGATGAATTATCCGCCGGGGAAATAGGATATATAGTAACCAATGTTAAAAAACCGAGTATCGCCGCCGTCGGAGATACTCTTGTTTCGCCGACCAACCCCCTCCCTCCTTTGCCCGGATATTGCAAACCGAAACCAGTCGTTTGGGCGAGTGTTTATCCTGATTCGCAAAATGATTTTAACAACCTTCGCCAGGCATTGGAACGCTTAAGACTTTCGGACAGTTCCCTCGCCTTTGAGGAAGAAACGAGTGGCGCTTTGGGAAGAGGTTTCCGCTGTGGTTTCCTCGGAATGCTTCATCTTGAAATAATAACCGAACGGCTTAGGCGCGAATTCAATTTAAACATTATTATCGCCGCTCCAACCATCAGCTATAAAATCCTTTTCACGGACGGAACTGAGAAAGAAATATATTCACCCACTTTTTTCCCGGACGAAAACAGGATAAAGAAAATTTTTGAACCTTGGGTTGATATGGAAATTATGAGCCCGCCCGAAAAACTCGGGCCAGTGATGCAGCTTCTGCACGAACACGAGGCGGAAGTCGGAGAAATGAAGCAATTCGGAAATCACCGGACAATTCTAAACGTGAAAATGCCGTTACGGGAACTGATGAGGGGTTTTTTTGACGAACTCAAAAGCGCGACAGCCGGCTACGCATCATTGAATTATAAAATTAATGAAATGCGGGAAGCTCCAGTCGGCGGAATACTAAAAATGGAGGTGCTTGTCGCCGAAGAGCCGGTGCCGGCCTTCGCGCGAATCGTAAGTAAAAAGCGCGTGCAGAAAGAAGCGGAAGAAACGGTGGAGAAATTGAAAAATATTCTTCCCCGGACGCTTTTTTCAATCAAAATTCAGGCGAAAGCCATGGGCAAAATACTGGCATCAAGATCGCTAACGGCAATGAAAAAAAATGTTACCGCTCATCTTTACGGAGGGGATATAACGAGAAAAATGAAATTGAGAGAGAAACAAAAAAGAGGAAAGAAGCGTATGAAAGAAATGGGAAAAGTTAACATTCCTCAAGAAGTGTTTGTGAAAATGGTTCAAAAATAACCAAGAAAAAATGTTGGGGAAATGGCGTAAAAAGCCTTTTTTGGGTTTATCCACAGGCGAAACCTGTTGATAAAAAAACAAGAGGAGTATAATGGAAGTATGAACAAGGGAAAGGCAGAGAAAACAACAAAGAAAAAACGACCCAGCGCCATTAAGCTCGCGCGAAGCGCGAAGAATCCGATAATTTCTCCAAGAGGAGAAAATGTATGGGAAAACAGACAGACTCTTAACCCAGGAGCAATCTTATTGTCCGGCAAAATTCATATTCTTTACAGAGCGATGGGAGACGATTGGCTTTCCCGTTTGGGATACGCCTCTTCCAAAGACGGCGTTACGATTGACGAACGATTGCTTTACCCAGCCTATGAACATAAAATTTCTCGTCCCGGCTTCAGTTTTTATTCTTGCTCATCGGGAGGCAGTTTCGGAGGCATTGAAGACCCCCGCCTTATTCGCGTGGGGAATGAAGATACCATACATATGATTTATACCGCTTGCGACGGAGGATTGCGAGTGGGTTTGACTTCTATAAAAGTGGATGATTTTCTCCAAAAGAAATGGAATTGGAAATCATCCAAAATAATTTCCAAACCGGGAGAGGTTCACAAAAACTGGGTTATTTTCCCAGAAAAAATAAAAGGAAAATACGCCATTCTTCATAGCATAAGTCCGGAGATTTTGGTGGATTATGTTGATGACTTGGATTTTAAAGACGGAGCGTATATTGAGAGTTTATGCGGGAACAGATTATATATGGAGGGGGCGAAAAGAATCAACTGCTGGGATAATTGGGTGAGAGGGGCGGGGGCACCGCCGATTAAGACTCGGCTTGGCTGGCTTCTCCTTTATCAGGCGATGGAGGAAAAAAGCCCTGATAAATTCAAAGTCGGAGCGATGGTTCTTGATTTGAAAGATCCAACCAAAATCCTTTATCGCGCCAAAGAGCCTATCCTTGAACCCAAGGAAGCTTACGAAAATAACGGCTTTAAGTCGGGCGTGGTTTATGTGACCGGAGCGGTCGTAAAAAACGGCGAGCTCTTGGTTTATTACGGCGCCTCGGATAGTTATGTCGGTCTCGCCAAAGCCAATTTGGAAGAATTTTTGAAAGCGCTTTCAAAAGAGAAAAAATCAAAACCAAAACTCAAATCAAAGAAGAATGATGAGAAGACGAAGACGGAAAAAAAGAAAGGGAAGGTCAAATAATATGATTATTGAAAGGTATAAAAAAAATCCGATACTGACGCCGAACAGCGACCAATCGTGGGAGGCGGAGGCTGTCTTTAATGGTTGTCCGGCTGTAAAGGGTGATAAAACCTTTCTCCTTTACCGCGCCATTTCTCTCCCCCATTATCATATGGTGGCAAAAACAAGACTTACCGTTTCAGACATCGGAATCGCGGAAAGCAAAGATGGCATCAATTTTACAAACCGAAGAAGATTCATTATTCCGGAACAGGAATGGGAAAAATTCGGATGCGAAGACCCTCGGGTAACAAAACTGGGCAGTAAGTATTATATCTTTTACACGGCTCTTTCAGGGTGGCCGCCAAACGCGGAGAGCATCAAAGTAGGACTCGCCATCAGCAAGGACTTGGAGACAATATCCGAGAAACACCTCGTTACACCCTTTAACGCCAAGGCAATGGCACTTTTTCCCGAAAAGATTAACGGAAAAATATGGGCGGTTTTGACGGCAAACACCGACCAACCCCCGGCAAAAGTGTGCCTCGCCTCTTTCAACAAAGAGGAAGACATTTATTCCGAGAAACTCTGGAGCAAATGGTATCAAAATATTGATAAACACGCATTGCCGCTTCAAAGACGACCGCAAGATCTGGTTGAGGTCGGCGCTCCGCCGATAAAAACAAAATGGGGATGGCTTTTGATTTATTCTCACATCAAAAATTACTATTCAGACAAGAGACTTTTCGGAATAGAAGCGGTGTTGCTTGATTTGAAAAATCCGCGCAAAATCATCGCTCAAACCGACTTCCCCTTTCTTTATCCGGAAGAATATTACGAAAAACACGGCATGGTGCCGAATGTCATTTTTCCATCAGGGGCATTGTTGAAAAAAAACAGAATTTTCCTTTATTATGGGTCAGCCGACACCAGTTGCTCATTGGCTTTTATTGAAGCGAAAGCCTTTATTGAAAAATTCGTTAAAAAGGACATCGTCTTGACGAAATTGAAAAGGGCAAAGGGAAACCCGATTATAATTCCGAATGAAAACCACCCGTGGGAAGCGAAAGCGACCTTTAATCCCGCGGCAATCTACCTTGGCGGGGATGTTCACATCCTCTATAGAGCGATGGGAGAGGAAAACACTTCCGTCTTCGGCTACGCTCGGAGCCGGGATGGTGTTCACATTGATTACCGTTCGGAAGAACCCGCCTATGTTCCAAGAGAGCCGTTTGAAGAGAAACTCCAGCCGGGAGGAAATTCGGGCTGCGAAGATCCTCGCCTCGTAAAACTGGGAAATAAAATATATGTATTCTACACCGCCTATGATGGGAAAAATCCTCCGCGCGTAGCTTTAAGTTGGATTACCTCAACCGATTTTCTGAAGCAAAAATGGAACTGGTCCCGTCCAACCCTTATTTCCCCTCCCGGTATTGACGACAAAGACTCGGCGATGTTTCCGGAAAAAATCAAAGGTAAATATTTGATAATTCATCGCAGTGGAGACGATATTGACCTTTCTTTCAATAAAAGTTTGGAATTTGACGGAACCCACTGGCTGGAAGAATACCGCTGGCTGATGCCGAGAAGAGGGTGGTGGGACTCCAGAAGGGTGGGGATTGCCGCTTCTCCGATTAAAACCGCCACCGGATGGCTCCTGCTTTACCACGGGATTTCTGAAGACGACGGAGTTTACCGCGTCGGAGCGGTGCTCACCGATTTACGCGATCCTATAAAAATCATCAGCCGCACGGATTATCCGATTTTTGAACCGGAAGCCGATTATGAAAAGGAGGGGTTGGTCAATAATGTTGTTTTTCCTTGCGGGGCGGCGCTAATCGGCAAAGAACTGTTTGTTTATTACGGAGCAGCCGACAAAGTAACGGGTGTGGCGTCGGTAAACATTAATAAGCTTCTTGATATCCTTAAATTATGCAAATGCTAAACAAAACAAAACAATCAAAGGAGTTTGAGTTGGTTAAAAAACCGTGGGGCGCTTACTTGATTTTGGAAAAACATCCGGACTATTGGATTAAAAAACTTTTTGTAAATGAGGGGGAAGAATTAAGCCTTCAAAGCCATAAAGAAAGAGATGAAATATGGATGGTTCTAAGAGGAAAAATTGACGCCCTGAGGGGAAGCAAACACTTTATCCTGAAAGAAGGAGATTTCATAAAAATAAACAAAAGGGAAAAGCACAGGATTCTCGGCCTGAAAAAATCATGTGTTATGGAGGTGGCTTTTGGGAGACCAAGAGAAAGAGACATTATCCGTTATAAAGATAAATACGGCAGGATTAAATAATCGCGAGAATGGGCGGAAAAGCGCCCAAAGAACTAAAAAAGAGGGGCGATTAAGAAAAGAACCATACCGACTACAGCGAGAAGGCTCACCGCCGTCCAGATAAATTGGTATCTTCTTTTTTGCCTTTTTGTTTTCATAAAAGTTATAATACTCCTTATATGCGAGAATTTCAAGAGAGAAAAAAAATACAAAAAAAAATCTTTTCACCTTTTGCGCTTGCGGCTCTTTTAATTCTCTTTCTTTTTTTGACCGTCTCAACGGCAAAAATGTATTTAAAGAGAAGAGCGGCGGCGGAAAAAAACAGAATAACCGAACGGCAACTTGTTGAAATCAAAGAAAAGAACGCGGAAATGAAAAAAGAAATAGAGCGCCTGCGAAGCGATTTTGGGAAGGAAGCGGAAATACGGAAAAAATTTAATGTTCAAAAACCGGGCGAGAAAGTAATTGTGATAGTGGACAAAGTGCCGGAAAAAGATAAAATAAATCCAGAGAAAAAAGAGAGCGGTTTTTTCTCGGGCATTTTCAGAGCGATAAAAAATATATTTTAGCGGGATTAGTTTAGTGGCAGAATACGACCTTCCCAAGGTTGAGGCACGGGTTCGATTCCCGTATCCCGCACCAGAATAGAACTCGTCCGCGCCACTCTCGCCTCGCTCTACTCGGCGAGCCACAAAAAAACAAAATTTGCCTTTTCACCACAGGCACTGCGTTTTGTATTCAATCTTGAACAAAACGGGAGCCTTTTTCAAAAAAAATTGGGGGGCGAAAAAAAGGATAAAAACGCAAAGGCAAAATTTTGGTTTTTGTGGATTCGCTATGAGTGTTATTAAAGAAAGTAGTTTTTTGAAAATGTTAGAATATGTTATACTATCAGAATAGTAGAAAGAGAATATATTTTTTATCTAAAATACTTATGTCCAACATTTCAAAAAATTTACGAAAAGCAAGAGAGAAAAAAGGTTTGTCGCAGGAGCGATTGGCACGGTTGGCAGATGTTGCTAATAACACCATAATCAAACTTGAGGCGGGCAAAAATCAAAATCCCACGCTGGATACTTTGCAAAAAGTATCCAGAGCATTAGAAATGAGTGTTGATAATTTAATTAAATAATATTATGACAAACAAAACATTAGATAAAAAAGAAGCAATAAAGTCTATAGTTAGAACAGCTGTCGAAGCTTACGCAACAGGATTTCAAGCTCGGCACGAAGGCGAGATTGATAACCCCAATGGAGTTATCAATATGAAAATTCATAATGTTTTTATTGCCGCACTTGGTAAAGATATTCAATATTATTCTGCTCTCGTGCGTTCTCTTGATAGTTCGCTTGGAAACATGCTTGAGGGAATGGCTATAAATATTGCAAAACTTTTTTACGAAGTAAACAAAAGTGTTGAAGGAAATTTATATCCAGAACAAACATCAAAAATTGCTGAATTGTTAGAAGCATACAAAAATACAAAAAATCCTCTCAAGCCATTACTTTCACATTATGATGAAATACGAAAAATAAAACCTAACCCAAAATCTAAAATTCAAACCAAAGTCCATGTTAGCGATTATTATTTAATTGATAAAGAAACAAACACTCATCACTTGATTGAATTAAAAATTGGCGGAGATTTAGATAATAAAAAAGCGCGTTCTGAAAAAGAAGCAATTTTTGAGCAATATGCGATATTGTCAAACTCTTTAGATAAAAATGCAAAAATAAAAGCGCACTTCGCAACTGCTTATAATAGATTTGGAGAAAATAGCGAATGGAAACAAGGAAGAGTTTTACAATTCTTTTCAAAAGACGAACTTTTGATTGGAAAAGATTTTTGGAATTTTGTTTGCAAGTCTGATGATGGTTATGATTTAGTTTTGGGTGTGTATAAAGAGGCAGTGAAAAATTTAAAATATAAAAAAGTTGATGATAATTTACATATTTTTGAAGAATTTAACAACATATCTTATTTTTTCAACAATAAATTTGAACCAATAACTATATAAAAATAATATGACAAAAGTTGAAGCAATAAAAAAATTACTTGAAGATAACGGAGGCATCGCCACTTGGGAGATTATTTATAATGAAATTGAAAAATATTACCCAACAGCAAAAGTGTCTCGAGAGTGGCAAGCAGGAATTCGCGGTGTTTTATATCGTGAAATTAAAAACAATAGAACTTTTAAGAAAATAGGAGAAGGGACTTTTGCTCTTTTAGATTATGATGAAAGTAGTTTAATTCTTCCAGAGGAAAAATTAGAAGGTAAAACAACAACAAAAGATGTCATTACAAAAATAAGGATTGGTCAAGCACAATTTAGAAAGAAATTGATTTTAAGTTTGAAAAGATGTCCTATTACAAAAATTGATGATCCCAGAATATTGAACGCAAGTCATATAAAACCATGGGTAATGTCAGACAATAAAGAAAGATTAGATACAAAAAATGGTTTTCTGTTTAGTCCAACTTTTGATAAATTGTTTGATAGAGGATTTATAACATTTTCAAATAACAAAGAAATTATAATTTCTGTAACACTTGCACAAAAAAATATTGATAGATTAAATATATTTTCAGGACAACGATTTGAAGATTTGCCAGTTGCTGGTAGAGAAGAATATTTAGAGTACCACCGAAATAAGATTTTTTTGCATGCTTAGTAATATATAACTTATGAAAAAAGAATTTATCGTAAAAAATGTAAATATAAATTTTTTCTCTCAAAAAGAGGAAGATTTTATTTCGCTGACTGATATTGCGAAATACAAGAACGCAGAAGCCCCTGCTGATGTGGTAAAAAATTGGCTTAGATCAAAAAATACCATTGAATTTCTTGGTTTTTGGGAAAAAATTAATAATCCAAATTTTAAACTGGTCGAATTTGACCAGTTTTGGAAAAATGCTGGAACAAATGCTTTTGTTCTTTCTCCTAGCAAGTGGATAAGCACCACAAACGCGATTGGTCTTATTTCAAAATCTGGAAGAAATGGTGGAACTTTTGCTCACAAAGATATTGCTTTTAAATTTGCATCTTGGATTTCTGCAGAATTTGAGTTGTATATAATTAAAGAATTTCAAAGACTTAAAGAAGATGAAAATGAACGATTACTACTTGGTTGGGATGCAAAACGAACACTAACAAAAATAAATTATAAAATTCATACTGATGCGATAAAAAAGCATATTATTCCTCAATTAGTCACAAAAAAGGAAACTAAATTTATTTATGCAAATGAAGCCGATGTTTTAAATGTCGCTCTTTTTGGAATGACAGCCAAACAATGGCGAGAGAAAAACAAAGGCAAAAAAGGTAATGTCCGTGATGAAGCAAATGTATATCAACTTGTTTGTTTGGCTAATTTGGAAAGTATGAATGCCGAACTTATTCGACAAGGAATTTCACAACCTGAAAGATTGAAACAATTAAATAAAATAGCAATTATTCAAATGCAGTCACTTGTTGAAAATAAAACTGTTAAAAAACTTTCATCTAGAAATTAAGGATGTTTAATTTAAAAATAAATGAAAGATACAGATTGGATTTTTGGACTTTGCAAAGGCAAAGAAAGATTGAAAGATGAAAATGGAATAAAAGCACACCCTACACAAAAACCGCTAAAACTCATTCAGCAAGTTTTGCTTTCTGCAAGTAATAAGGGCGACATAGTTTTTGACCCATTTATGGGAAGTGGCACAACTGCGATTGTTGCCGAAGCACTTGGGCGAAAATGGTTTGGAATTGAGAAAGATAAAAAATATGTCGCACTTGCCGAAAAAAGAATAGAATTTATAAAAAAATAATTATGACAGAAGATTTTCCAAATTTAGATATCTATAGAAAAATCTTTACTTTTCATGACTCTATTGTGAATAGAATTGTTTCAAGAGAAAGTAGTTGGCTTGAATTTAAAGAATCATTTAACTGGGGCTCTAAGGATAGATATGCAAAAAGTATAGCCGCTTTTGCCAATAATAAAGGTGGTTATATCGTATTTGGAATAAAAGATTTACCTCGTGATTTAGTTGGATTGCAAAGTAAAAATTTTGAAACAATTGACGAAGCAAAAATAACAGACTACCTAAATAGTGTTTTTGCGCCAGAAATAATATTTAGTAAATTTGTAATAAAACTAAAATCTAAAGAAATTGGTATTTTACAAATTTTAGAAACTACTAACAAACCGTTAGTTTGTCTGAAAAATGACGGTGTGTTAAAAGAGGCAGAAATATATTATCGTTATAATTCAAGAAGTGAAAAAATAAAGTATCCAGAACTTATAGAATTATTTGAGCAAGTAAGAAAAGACGAGAGAAAAAGTTGGATGGAACATTTTGAAAAGATATCGAAAATTGGTCCAGAAAATACTGCAATATTTGATACCATTAGCGGTAAAATAAGTGGTAAAAGTGGTACGCTTATTATAGATAAAAAACTTATCCCAAAATTAAAATTTATTAACGAAGGAAAGTTTCGTGAGCATGGTAAACCTGTACTGAAATTAGTCGGTAGTGTAAAACCAGTCCTTATGACCAATAAAGCTAACAATGTTGGATTTCAGATAACGAATGATTTAAGAGCTCCAAAAGTTAGACTTGTCGAAGAAGAAATATTAAAAACAAAATATCCGTTTGACTATAATGAGCTCACAATGAAATTGATTGCGAGATATGCTGATTTTGTACGAAATGCCAAATATCATAAATTACGAAAACGATTTATGAAAAATGAGAATTTATGTAAGACGCGATATCTTGACCCAAAAAATTTAAAGGGTAGTAAAAAAGATTTTTATAGTCCTAAAATAATACAAGGATTTGATAAACATTATCAAAAGAGAAAATAAAGGGAGCAATGCTTGCGCGCGCATTGGGTGGGTGGGGCAAGCGCAATATGATTTGCTTGTGCTATCCGTTGCGTGATAGCACAATCCTTTTTCTTTTTTCTTTCCTTACAACTCACACAAAACTATAACCGAAGCCACTGAGCGAGCCACGAGAACACCGAGCAGGCATTACGAACGAAGTGAGTAGCCATGCGAGGTGTTTCTCGTTGGCGAGTGTACTCTCAAGTTACCACAATCGTAGCGCCACAGTTCGCAAAGGAATGGAAAAATGGCGAGTGTGTTGCGTAAGCAACAAAACTTGTTTTAACGAGCCATTTTGGAATGACTGTAGCGAACCCGAACGACAAAACCATTTCCTTACCTTTCTTTCTTTTTCGGTGGAGGGGTCTGGGGAGGAGCCGAACAACAAATTGAAAGGCTCCCGTTTTGTTCAAAAGGCGTTTAGCCGATTGAATACAAAACGCAGTGCCTGTGGTGAAATTTTGGTTTTGGTCGGGCGGCTCGCCGAGTGGAGCGAGGCGAGAGTGGCACGGTCGTATTGCAGGAGTTACCACTAAACTCTCCTAGCGGAGAGAGTGGTCAGAATTACCACAGGCTCTCGCCGTGGAGAGCGTGCCGTCGCAACGGCACGCATTAGACAGCACGCACTCCGCGCGTTCCTCTTTGTTAATACGATTTGTTTTGAAAATAGGTTCGGATTTGGTAAAATAGAGGCACCAGAACAGAACTCGTCCGCCTTTGGCGGGCTTTTTCTATTCTGGTGTGTTTATTGTACCAATATCAAACTTTCGGATTTTTAACTTTTCATGGGTAGGGCGGGCTAAAAACGAAAAAGGAGCTCTTTGCGGAGCTCCTTTTGGTTTTACTTTTTTTTGATTATCTCATCAATGCCGTCCTTGCGGACACTGATGAGTTCGCGTTCTATTTTAACCATGCGCTCTATTATATCAAGCGCAAGGCAAACCGGGACTTCTTTCGTCAACTTGAACTTGTGGACCATATACACCGGACCGACAAGTCTATGAAAGATATAGACTCCCCTTTCCGGAGAATTGTCAGCAAACACGCTGACACTAACTTCCCCCAGTTTCATATCTTTGTTAAGGAATTCGGGTCTTCCCTGCGCCCGAACCTCTAAAACGTTCTTTCCGAATATTGCATAGAGGATGGCATGCCTGCCTTCCTCTATAGCCTCAAATCCTAATTCTTCCATCTTTTCTCCTCCCTTTTATTTCGCGCCTTCTTCAACGCGATTTTTAAAATTCAATGCATTGCCTGCCGCTAATATCGCACACTGGCAGATAAAAATCAAGAAGAATCGCACGGCTTCCATTCCAACCGCTTATTCCACGGTTACGGACTTTGCAAGATTTCTCGGCTTATCCACATCCAACCCTTTTAAAACCGCCATATGATACGCGAACAACTGCAAAGGAATCGCCGCCAAAATTGGGCTGAGCGGCTCAATCGTTTCTGGAACATAAATGACATCGCCCGCCACTGATTTTATTTTTTCATCTCCTTCCGTGGCGACCGCGATAATCCTCCCGCCCCGACATCTTATCTCCTCCATATTGCTTATGTTTTTTTCGTAAACGGAATCTTTAAGACAAATAAACATTGTCGGAAAATCATCGTCTATGAGGGCGATGGAGCCGTGTTTCATTTCTCCGGAAGGCATTCCTTCGGCGTGGATGTAAGAAAGTTCTTTCAGTTTAAGCGCGCCTTCCAGAGCTGTCGCGACATTGTATTTTCTCCCCAAGTAAAGAAAGTTTTTTGCCTTGATATGTTTTTCGGCTATTTTTTTAATTTCCCCGCTCAATTCCAATATCTTTTTTATTTTTTCCGGGATGAGAAGCAATTCGTTCAGGATGTCTTTCGCCTTCGCGAAGGTCATTTCCCTTTGCCTGCCGAAATAAACGGACAACAACGCCATTATCGCCGTCTGCGATGTAAAAGCCTTGGTTGAGGCGACCGACATTTCAAGCCCGATACGATTATGGACACAGGCGTCAAGTTCGCGCGCTATAGTGGAGCCGAGGACATTGACCACGCCGAGCGTCGTGGCTCCTCTTTTCTTCCCTTCCCTCAGAGCCGCCAGCGTGTCCGCCGTTTCTCCGGACTGGCTGATTGCCAACAGAAGGGTGTCTTTGCCGATAACGGGAGTTCGGTAACGGAATTCCGAGGCGTAATCCACCTTGCTTGGAACACCCGCCATTTCCTCAAACATATATTCTCCGACCAATCCGGCATGCATAGCGGTTCCGCAAGCGACAATGGCAATTTCGCGCGCGGAGCGCGCCGTTTCAGTAAAAGCGTCAAATTCTTCAAAAATAGCTTCCCCTTTCTCCGAATCTATGCGACCCCTAACGCTGTTTAAAATTGCCTCAGGCTGTTCAAAAATTTCTTTGAGCATAAAATGAGGAAATCCTTTCTTTTCCGCCTCGCCCGAATCCCAATCTATTTTCCGTGGCTCTTTGGATATCTCAGCACCGAGAACATCAAGAATCTTCAAGCCGTTCTTCCTTATTTCCACAACCTCCCCGTCGTCAAGATAAATAACTTCCCTCGCCCGGGAGATTATGGCGGAAATATCCGAGGCGATTATCGTTTCTCCGTCCCCCAGTCCGATGACAAGCGGACTGCCCATTTTCGCCGCCATAATTTTTTCCGGAAAATCTTCATGGATAAAAACAATGGCATAGGCCCCTTTGAGCATTTTTAACGCTTTCCGCATGGCAATGAACGGATTGGCTTCATGGGTGTCTTCAATCAAATGAGCAATCACTTCCGTGTCCGTTTGGGACTTAAAAATATGCCCTTTCGCCTCCAGTTCTTCTTTTAATCTTTTGTAGTTTTCAATAATGCCATTATGCGCCAGCCAAATTTTTCCAGAACAATCGGAATGAGGATGAGCGTTAATCTCGTTTGCCTCCCCGTGAGTCGCCCAACGGGTGTGCGCTATTCCCAAATCAGCCCTCCTTTCTTTGCCACCCAATTTTTTTTCCAGATTGGCTATTTTCCCGACCGCCTTCACGCATTCAATTCCGCCGGTCAAACGCAAAGCCACTCCAGAAGAATCATATCCTCGGTATTCCAAACGCTTAAGCCCGTCAATCAAGGCGGGCAATGCGTCATTTTTTCCCAAATATCCGACTATTCCGCACATAAGCGATAATTTAAACAATGCTCTGTTGTCTTCAGATTAACACTTTAGCAAGCTTCGGGCAATAAAGAATTTCAGAGCTCGTCCTTATTATTTTTGTGAATGCATAAGTTCACTAACATATGGCACTCTTCTAAAAAGAAGAGAAATGAAGAAATAAAGGGGACCTGTTATTCGGTCTCCTTTTTAAATTGCTCAAAAAAGCGAAATAGTATAAAATAGGGATATGCTTATCGCAAATGAAAAAGAAATGGAAGAGTTTCTGAGCAAGCTCAAATCAGAGTTTAAGTTTTATGATGAAAAAAACGAGGCTCCGCGAGGAGGAATGAATTTTAAAAGACATTTTTTCCCGGCCAGACAAGAAACTTTCTCAAAAACGGAAGCGGGCGGAATTGTAACCCCCGAGGCTCCCGAAGAATTTATTGTTTTCGGCTTAAATCTTCCCGACCTTGAGGCACTCACCTATTTTGACGAGATAATGAAAAACCCAAACGAAGATTTTTATTATCTCAGAAACAGAGAGCGGTCAATTGTTATCGGGTTAATTCAAGAGGAGATTGACGCGCAACCGGGAGGAGATATTATTTTTCAAGATATCGGTGGCGGACGATATAAGGTTTGGCAAAATACGGACAAAGGGAAAGATTTGATTAAAAAACACAAAAAGTTTTTTGAAGAAGTTGAGGACGATAACAAGAAAAACGCCCCGCAAATCCCGGAAAACAAATCACTGGGTGAGTGGTCGCAGTCAATGCGCGCGCTACTTGTTGACCCAGAGCTTTTGGCGAAAGCGGTGGAATGGTCGCATGACCATCCGATTTGGGATGAACTTGGAAAAAGGTGCTTGGGATGCGGGATTTGCACCTATGTCTGCCCCATCTGCTATTGCTTCTCAATTGAAGACAGTGTCGGGCTGGACGGCAGTTGCAAGCGATGCAGAAAGTGGGACGCGTGCACGCTTCCCGAGTTCGCGAAAATCACCGGGGGACACAGTTTCCGCCCGACGATAAAGGAGAGATATTATAACTGGTTTTACCATAAGTTTGTCAGGGCGTATAATGAATATGGGAGATCGCAATGTGTGGGGTGCGGTCGGTGCAAAAAATTCTGCCCGGCAAGTATTGATATTTACGAGGTGTTGTCTGTAATTTTAAAAGATTATAAGAATAGTCGGTAGCCGGTATGTCGGTGGCCAAACAAAAAAACAGATGAGTTTTGAAAAAACCGAATTTGAATCCAAGCCAAAGATTGAGATTGAGGAAAGTTTCCGCGAATTCCTCCCCGAGGAATTCGCGAACGACCCAATGGGTTATTTTGAAAAAGAAGGCGAGAAAATAAAAAAAGGGGAAATAAAGTATGCGGAAGAAGGCAGAATCCGAGAAGATCCGACATGCGTAAAAGATCTACCCACATGGACGGGCAAAAAGGGATCCGAATTACGCGCGGTGGGGAAAAAAGTGAACATAATAAAAGGACAAGTGGGCAGAACAGGCAATCCTTTCCATGAATACGAGGTGATGAAGATTGTTGACGAGTTGGGCTTGCCTTGCGCGAGACCGATATTAAAAGCGAAGCAAGGAGAAAATTACTTGATTATAACGGAAAAAATCCCGGGCACGCGTTGGACGGAAAGAGACCTTTTGAAATTAAAATCAGAATTGAAGCAAGAGGGTTATTCAGATGAAGACATTGAAGACTTAAAGGAGCAGGCCGAAAAACAAATGGAAGAAATGAAGAAAAAATTTGCCGAGATGGGAATCATGCGCAAATGGAAACTGAATGACATGGTTTTTGACATAGATATTAAGAACAAGAGGATTAGAAAAATAACGCCAACCGACTGGGAACGCACCGAAATTATAAAAGACCGATAGAGTCAATGGTAGCTAGCGGGATTAGCTGATAGTGACCAGCTAAATAGCTTGTAGAAAAAAATATTATGAACAACATTTACGAACCACAATTAGTTAAAATAACAAAGATTGAAGAACAGTCGCCGACCGTGAAGTTGTTTCGGCTGGAAAAAATTGACGGCAAATTTAAAAAAGACGAAGACGGGCTCGTTTTCCGACCGGGGCAGTTCGTGATGGTCGGACAAATCGGATACGGCGAGTCGCCACTTGGTCCCCTTTCTTCTCCCTATGAGGATAAATATATTGAAATCGCAGCGCGCAAGGCGGGAACCGTGACGAGTTATCTGCACTCACTGAAGGAGGGTGATGAAATCACTCTTCGCGGACCGCTCGGGAACGGATTTCCTCTGGAATTTATGGAGGGCAAGGATGTTGTGTGCGCCACAGGGGGATGCGGAATTCCTCCGATTGCCGCTCTTGTTGAATATATGGTTGAAAACAAAGAAAAATTCGGGAGAATTTATGTGCTTTACGGAGCGAAAACTCCCGATGAATTGTTGATGAGAGAGAAAATGAAAGATTGGGAAAAAGAAGGCGTAAAAATAATTTTAACGATAGACAAACCGAATAAAAACTGGAAGGGTCCCGTCGGTTTTGTAACGGATTTGGTCAAAGAGATAGAAGTTGACGAAGTGAACGCGGTCGCCACAATGTGCGGTCCGGGACCGATGGTCGGAGCCTTGGAAAAGGTTTTGCGGCCACTCGGAATTTCCGACAGAAGAATCTTCGTCAGTATGGAAAGAAAAATGCAGTGCGGAGTCGGCAAATGCCAGCACTGCACCACCGGCAAAAAATATGTTTGCCTTGACGGTCCGGTGTTTAATTATGATGAAATAGAGAATAATAAAGATTAGTAATTATGGGTTTCCGCCCAAGGCGGATGCTCATAATTTAACAATTCACCCGCGGTGAATTAAAAATTATGGCAAAACCAAAAATAGCAATATATGATTTTACGGACTGCGAAGGATGCGAGGTAAAACTCGTTTCTTTGAGGGAGCGACTTTTGGCACTTGAACAAAAGATAGACATCGTAAACTGGAGATTGGGACAGGAGCATTTTGAACCAGGTCCTTACGACATTACGATTATAGAGGGCACGCCCATTCACAAAAACGAAATCACTTTATTGAAAGAGTTGCGCGAAAATTCAAAGGTTTTGGTGGCGCTCGGAGCCTGCGCCGCCTTGGCGGGGATCCCCGGCATAATGCCGGAAAAAGACAGGAAGATTTGGTACGAGAAAATTTATTCTTCGCAATACAAACCGGTGGGAGTGGACGCGGTGCCTCTGTCCGCCTATGTGGATGTTGATTTCGCCATTCACGGATGTCCGGTTGACGAGGACGAGGTGGTGAGAGTTTTTGAAGAATTGCTCGCCGGAAAGACGCCAAGTTACCGAGGGTTCTCCGTTTGTTTTGACTGCAAACAGGCGGGCAATCCGTGCAGAATAGCGGAAGAAAAAAAGCCGTGTATGGGTCCGATTACCCAAGGAGGATGCAAAGCGATTTGCGTTTCCGGCGGCTCGCCATGCTACGGATGCTTCGGAATCCGCGAGGAGGCGAACATTCCCTCGCTTGTAAAAATATTGAAAAAAATCGCGGACAAAGAAACCGTTGAACGATATCTCACAATGTTCCACAGCAGAACTCCGGAAATCAAAGAACATTTGAAAAAATAAAAAATCTAAAAAATTGTCCCCCCTTGATTAAACCGCCTAAAAAGAGTAAGAATTAAGAGAGGATTCAGCACCCTGACAAATAAATCCCACCAAGTGGAATGAATAGAGGGGGAAAAATTGGTAACAATAAGGAACAAAAAGGCGAAAAGGATAATCAGAGAAACAGGTTATCTGCATGATTGTATTGTGCAGGGAGACCTTGATTTGTCCGATTTTGATGAAGTGAAAATAGAATATGTAGTAATAAGAGGAGATTTGAAGGTGCGACAAGCCGGATTGTGTCTTCATTTTTGCGAAATATCGGGGAATCTGCATCTCAAATAGTGCTCAAAAAGAGTAAGAATTAAGAGAGAATTCAGCACACTGACAATTCCATAGGAGGTGGAAATGGGAACCATAAACAGCGAGGAAGCAAAAAAGAGGATCTCAAAGACAGGGCGCTTGGCGGACTGCTCCGTTAATGGAAATCTGAATCTCTCAGATTTCCATTATATCAAGAAAATTGTCTTAACGGACGTGACTGTCAATGGAAACCTAACGGTCGGGTCAAAGGGCCTCTATCTTTATTACACAAAGATAGAGGGGGACATATACCTTGAAGAAAAGGAGATGGATTACTTTGAGTCATTTTACTCAAAGTGCAAAATTCTCTTTTTGGAGGGGGTGCGGGTGAAGAGCCTGCATTTAAAAATGAGAATAAAGAATATAATGTAAAACAAAAAGTCGGCGCGATTAGCCGACTTTTTTTAATCTTATTTATTTTATCCGGTCGCGACAATGCCAACTGTTCTATTTTTTCCGTTCCTGAAATTTATACATCGTGACCAGCAACGGAGAGGCGAGAAATACCGATGAATAAGTTCCGGCTGCGACTCCTATGATAAGCGCCAATGAAAAGAATTTCGTTGTTTCGCCCCCAAAGAAGAATACCGCCCCCAAGACGAGCAATACTGTCAACGAGGTGTTAATTGAACGAGTGAGCGTTTGGTGAACACTAACACTAACTGTGTCTTCAAAACCGTCGCCTATCTTTCTGTGCAGGTTCTCGCGAACCCTGTCAAAGACGACAATTGTGTCGTGAACTGAAAAACCTAAAATGGTAAGGAGCGCCGTTACAAACAAAACATCCACCTCCGCTCCAAAATATTTCCCTAAAATGGCAAACACTCCGAGTGGCAACATTACATCGTGGAAAAGCGCCACAATCGCCATTAAGCCGTATTTGAACGAAGAAACAGGTCTTGAAACACTGCGGAAAACAAAGGCGATATAGAGGATAATCATCAAGACCACCAAGGCGATGGCAATCCATGATTTTTGGCGAAGTTCCTTGCCTATGACCGGACCGATTGAATCAAAACGAAGTTCCTTCAGTTGGGTTTTTCCCGAGGCTTCGGCTCCGGAGTTCCCGAGACGAAGCGCCACCAAGAGTTTCTGGTGCTCGTCATTGCTAAGATTTTTTGAACGAATAATCAAACCATTTTCTCCCGTAGGTTGAACAATGGCGTTTTCCAAATTAATATTGGTCAATTCCTGTTTAATTATTGATACATCAGGTCTTGGGCTTTGATACTCAATTTCCACAAGCGAACCGCCGGTAAAATCAATACCCCAATTGAGTCCGAAGTAAAAAACTGAAAATATGCTGGCGAAAACAAAGATTCCCGAGATAGTGTACCAAATTTTTCTGTGTTTGATGATATTCATTTTTTTTAATTTCTAATTCCGCTTCCCATTAAAAATCGGCTGAATTTGTTATCTCCTTTAATTCCCAATGCCAACAAAAAAGTTCTGGAGATGGTAATCGCGGAAAACATACTGACTAAAACTCCAATTCCCAAAGTGAGCGCAAATCCTTTAACCATACTTGTTCCCATCCAATAAAGGATAGTGGCGGAAATCAAACTAGAGGCGTTTGAATCGCGTATGGAAAGCCACGCGCGGGAAAATCCTTCGGTTATTGCGGCTGAAAAAGATTTTCCTTCCTGACGCTCCTCTTTCATTCGCTCAAAAATAAGGATATTGGCATCAACGGCCATACCGACGGAAAGAATAAATCCGGCAATTCCGGCGGAAGTAAGAGTAACGGGGATGAGTTTGAATATCGCCAAAACCAATATAGTATAAATCGCCAACGCCAGAACGGAAATCAATCCGGGGAGGCGATACCAAAGAATAAGGAATATCGCCACTAAAATAATACCGTAAATTCCCGCCCTAATTCCTTTAAAAAGTATCTTCTCTCCGAGAGTCGGTCCAACGCTTTGTTGAGAAATAAGGGCGATGGGAACCGGGAGAGCTCCGGAATTTAAACGCTGAACCATAGTCTTGGCTTCTTTCGCCGTAAACTGCCCTGTAATTTGAGCTTTTCCCCCCGTAATCTCATCTCTTATTACCGGGGTGGTTATCGGGACGCCGTCCAAAAATATAGCCAGTTTCTTGCCAATGTTGTTTTTTGTTATCTTGGCAAAAAGTTCCGCTCCTTTTTTATTAAAATCAAGAGTAACATAAGGTTCAAATGTCGTCTGGTTAAAATCAAGACGGGCTTTGCTTAAAAATCTTCCGGTCAACCCGGTCGGCAAAAAGACTTTATTGATGTCCGATCCTTCGGCAGCTTTAACATTCGGATTTTCCAGACGGAATTCAAGAAAAGGGGTTTCTCCTATCATTTTAATCGCTTGATTGACATTCGTAACACCCGGCAATTCAATGATAAGCCGCTGTTCCCTCTGCCCCACCGTCTTTAGAATTCCCTTTTCCTCAACCTGCACCAAAGGTTCGGCGACACCGAAAAGATTGACGCGTCTTTCAATAACATCCCGCAACCCTTCCATCGCCCCGGAAATTTCAGCCGGCTTTATGGCGGACACATCGGCTCTGTAAACCAAATGGACTCCTCCCTGAAGGTCAAGTCCGAGTTTAAACGGCTTGGAAAATACTGAATTCGGATTAACCGTATGCAAAATATCAAAATAGCCGACAATGATGCCGGTTAAAATAAGAAAAACCGCAATAATCCTGTATTTGGCCATTTCAATATATGTTACGCCATTTTCTTTTTTTTTGCAAACTCAATAATCCACTTTAACGCCCAACGCTCGGGTAATACGACACCGGAGATAAAATTGATAAAAAATATCAACAATTTTTCTCTCGCGAAACATTAAAGCGACAAAAGCCCTCAATAAAGGCGTTCTGCGGAAAAACAACGCGCGCCAAACTACTCCGATTTCCCGACAAAAGGATTAGGGCAAAAAAACCATTCATTTCCATAATTTCTTCCATTTCTTTTTCCGGTTGTCCTCTTTTTCAATTCAGACGGTCTCCCGATTAAACTGTCGTATTCTCTTTTAAATATCTGGGGTTTTAATGCCTATTTGTTTAATTCCACTAAATTTTTGAAGACCATCGCTACCGTAAGGGGTCCAACTCCTCCCGGAACGGGTGTGAAGAAAAACGCCTTTTCCTCCACGGCCGAATCAACATCACCCACAAGACAGCCGTCTTTCACGGCTGTCCCGGCATCAATAATCGTAACTCCATTTTTTACCATATCCAGAGAAATCAGTCCCGGCTTTCCCGTTCCGCTCACAATTATATCGGCTTCTTTAATGTGCTTTAAAATATCCCCGCTGTTTGCCCTGAGAACGGAAACAGTGGCGCCGTGATTTATAAGCCAGACGGCACTCGGTTTGCCGACGAGTTCTCCGGCGCCGACTACGACGGCGTTTTTCCCGGAAGGGTCAAGACCGCATCTGCCGAGAATTTCTTTTACAGCTCCAGCGACGGGAGGCAAAACATTTTCAATACCGGCGACAAAACGCCCTATTGCCAACGAAGACAAAACATCAACGTCTTTGTCCCCGGGTATGGAATCAAGAACGCTTCGTTGATTAATGTGAGAGGGCAAGGGAAGTTGGACGATAACGCCGTTATTCTTTCCTTCTCTGCATATTTGAGACACTTTTTGGCTGAGTTCGGCAGTCGCCACTTTTAAAGGAAAACCATAAAAATTAACTTCTATTCCGAGGTCTTCGGCGAATTTTTGTTTCTGCCGAACAAACCTCGCCGAAACTTCATCTTCTCCAACTTGAACAATGCCGATTGCCAATTTTTTGCCGGAATTTTGAAGTCTTTCTTTAAGACTTTCTTTTATTTCTTCAGCTATTTGTTTTCCTTCAATTATCATGGTTTTATGATTTTAATATTTTATCTATTCGCCGGGCTATTCTCTTCATATCATTTTCCTTCATTCCCGCAGTCGTAACCGCCGGGGAACCGAGACGAATTCCGGAAGGATTATTCGGTTTGCGGGTATCGTAAGGTATGGCGTTTTTATTCACGATTATTCCCTCTTTCTCCAATTTTATTTGCGCCTGAGCTCCGGACAGGCGCAAATATTCTCCCTCAACTTTTTTCCCCCATACGTCCACCAAAAACAAATGAGTGTCCGTTCCTCCGGAAATAATTCTCCACCCGAGTTTTTTCAATTCCGCGGACAACGCTTTGGCGTTTTTAACAACTTGCCGGGCGTATTTTTTAAAGGAAGGAGCGGATGCCTCCCGCAAAGCGACGGCTATGGCGGCAATCTGGTTGATATGGGGACCTCCCTGAACACCAGGGAAGACCGCTTTATCCACTTTTAAAGAAAGTTCCCCGCGAGAGAATATCATCGCCCCTCTTGGACCTCTTAATGTCTTATGCGTAGTAGTCATAACGACATCCGCCAACTCTTTCCCTTTTTTGCCATAAAATGGCGAGGGGTGCTGTCCTGTGGACACCAAACCGGCTATATGAGAAATATCCGCCAAAAGATAGGCGCCGACCGAATCCGCTATTTCACGGAATTTTCCGAAATCAATCTCTCGCGAATACGCTGTCGCTCCGGCGATAATAATGACCGGTTTTTCTTTTTTCGCTATTTCCAAAATCTTTTTATAATCAAGCCTTTCCGTTTTTTCGTCAACTCCGTAAGAAATTTGCTTCCAAAATTTTCCGCTAATGGACATTTTTTGTCCGTGCGTGAGATGTCCTCCCATTTTAAGGGACATGCCCATAATTTTTCCGCCTTTTGGAACAAGCGCCAAAAAAATGGCGAGATTCGCCGGCGATCCGGAATACGGTTGAACATTTACGCTCCATTTTTCCCTGTCAAGACCAAAGAGCTTGAGGGCGCGTCTTTGGCAGAGAGTCTCAACCTCATCAACAACCTCGTTTCCTCCGTAATATCTCTTGCCGGGATAACCCTCGGAGTATTTGTTAACGAAAACGGAGCCAAGAGCCTTGAGTGTTTCTTCGGAGACAAAATTCTCGGAGGCGATAAGATTGATAACCCTTTTTTGCCTTCTTTTTTCTTTTTTTATCAGATTCTCAATTTTCAAGTCTTTCATTATTTTTATTGTAGCCGAATTCTCTTTTTTTTTCCATTAAAACTAAAAGTTTGATATAATAAAAACAATGAGAATAAACGCAAAGAAAGGATTTACGCTGATTGAGTTGCTGGTGGTTATCGCCATCATAGGGTTGCTTTCCAGTATCGTTATGGTGTCGTTGCGTAAAGCGAGAATGAAGGCGCGGGACGCGCAAAGGATTGAGAATTTAAGTCAAATGCGAACGGCGATTGAATCTTACGCCAATGACCATGGAAAATATCCGCCAACTCCTTACTATAGAAACTATTATTCAAGCACGGACGAAAGTTCATGGAATGAATTTCAAAACTTATTGAAACCTTATCTGTCAAAGCTTCCCAAAGACCCCGTCAATAACGGTAACCCAGAGATTACCGGCAATTATTCTTATTTCTATCAATCCAACAGCTTTCTTGGAGAATATGACCTGATAACGCAACTTGAAAACAAAGACAATGGAAATCGCTGCGAATTAAAGTGTTGGAGATATCACAGTAGCGGATCGCCGGAAGCGTCATGGTGCAAAGGGAGCCCTTTGTGCGGAAGCCCTTCGTGGCCAAACAGCCCCTACATCTACGCGGACCATTGATTTCACGCTCAAAAACGAAAAGTTTGATATAATAAAAACAATGAGAATAAACGCAAAGAAAGGATTTACGCTGATTGAGTTGCTGGTGGTTATCGCCATCATAGGGTTGCTTTCCAGTATCGTTATGGTGTCGTTGCGCAAAGCGCGGATGAAAGCGCGGGACGCGCAAAGGATTGAGGATTTAAGTCAAATGCGAACGGCGATTGAATCTTACGCCAACGACCATGGAAAATATCCCCCACCTCCGCCATTCAGTAGCTTCGCTTCCAGCGCCACCCCCTCTCAGTGGAACTACCTTCAAAATTTGTTGAAACCTTATTTGCCGAAGCTCCCCAAAGATCCTATCAATAATAACGCCGAAACTTACATAACGGGAAACTATTCATATCTTTATTTGGTTAGCGGTGTCAACAGAACAAACTATGATTTGATAACGCAATTTGAGGATAAGAACAATGAAAACCGTTGCGAATTAAAATGCTGGAGGCGTTATAGCCTAGAGGTGGCAGAAAAGCCGACATGGTGCCAGGGTAATCCCCTCTGTGCCCCGCCACGAGGAGTATCCAGTCCATATATATACGCGAATCACTAGTTTTACACTTCCAAGAATCTTTCGTCAAAATCCTTTCTACTCGCGGAACGGCCATAACGGCGCATACCCATTAAAATACCCAGTCCCGCGAAAACAGTAATCATATGAGACCCTCCATAACTCATAAAGGGCAAGGTGATGCCGGTAACGGGCATCATTCCAATGTTCATTCCAATATGAATGATAAAATGCGACATCAAAAAAATCGCCAAACCCATCCCGAAGAGGGATTCAAAATTTGTTTGCCCCAGAAATGAAATTTTCAATATCCTCCAAATAATAATTCCGAAAAAAATAAAAATAAAGGCTACACCGACAAGCCCCCATTCTTCTGCAAAAGCGGCAAAAATGAAATCAGTCTGATGTTCCGGCAAAAATTCAAGCCGGCTTTGCGTTCCAAGCCCTATACCTTTCCCGAGAACCTGGCCCGATCCGACAGCAATCATTGATTGGTAGGCGTTGTAACCCGATCCTCGGACATCCCTCAAGGGATGTAAAAAAGTCAAAACTCTTTCTTTTTGATAGGGCTTGAAAACAAAAAACCAAGAGGCGCCGAAAATCAAAGAGAAGAGCAAAAAAACAAGCAAAAGATGTTTTTTGCTTACACCGGAAACGACTATCATCCCAAGCCAGATAAAAAAAAGAATGATTGCCGAACCAAAATCGGGCTGGAGAAAAACAAGAATGGCGGGAATAAAAACATAAAAACCGGAAACGATGATGTGGCGAATATTTCCAATCTCAACATGTCGCCGGGAAAAATATTTTGCCAAAATAAGAATAGTGAGAAGTTTGACCAAATCGGAAGGCTCAATGGAAAAAAATGATAAAGAAATCCATGAAGCCGCGCCTCGCACCGTTTTTCCCAAAACCAAAAGGACTGCCAAAACGCCAACCATAACCCCCCAGTAAAGAGCCAGTGTTTCACCCCTGCGTAAAAAACGCCAATCAACCCTGCTGAATAAAAAAAACACCAGAAAAGAAATTCCTATCCAGATTAATTGGCGATTAAAAAAATAATCCCCTCCGGAAGACATTCCTCTTCCCAGCTCACGCATTGTAATAAGCCCTCCCGCCAAAAGCGGGAGAGTGGATAAAAAGAGAATCCAGTCTATGTCCGGCAAACGCGAAAATAAATTACTTTTCATGAGTCAAATTAACCCTCAAAAAGATATGGCTTGAAACCGCTTTTTTTTCAAAAGGGGTGGGCCAAGTGAAAACAACAGGATAAGCAGAGTTTCCTTCTATGGATTTTATTTTAGTTGAACTTACCGCCATAACACTTCCATCTTTATCATAAAGAACGGCCACCGCGAAAACCCCCTCAACCGGGAAAATTGATGTGTTGCTTATTTCCGCGCTCAGCCGGGGGAATGGAAGAGGAGTAAAACTTTTACTTGACACGACAATTTGAGGAATTTTCGTTTCTATTTTTTCCCACTTCAAATTTTTATTGAATTCCACGAAGGCTTTTACTGGGAAACGTTTTCCAACATCTATGTTCGTTTCAAAAAAAACATATTCCCCTCCGGGGTTGATAAAGGTTTCTCCTTCGCGGACGGCGACAAGTATGTTTTTTCTGTCATAAAGTTTAATCTTATAATTGACAAGAGGAAGAGCTAAAGACAAATTTGGATTTTTTACAAGGACCGCCGCCTCGTATTTTCCATTATCAAGTTTAAACACTTTGCTCCAAACCACAATAATATCCCTTACCCGCCCCAAGCAGGCCTGACAAGGACCCCCGCAATCAATACCCTCTTCGGCTTGATTCTGTTTTCCATCAGAACAACTCGGTTTATTGAGAGATATAAAAATCAAAAACAGCCCCGCGACAATAATCAGAATAAAAGCGGAAAGAAAGGTAAGCTGTTTTTTAACAGTCCATGGTATAGCCATTGTTCTATTATAACACGAAATAAATTTAGAATCTCATACAATAAAAGTGGTTTTCCGTTATCGTTCATACAGGGTTGTAATTGGCATTAGTTCATTTTTCTGTTCAATTCTCTTTGAAACAATTTTGCCATGTTTCTTGAAAACTCTGAATGCTTTGGCGGATTTCTTGGAAGTTATAACCCTGTATTTATCATCAATAAATTCAATGGCGCAATTGTTATCAATGGCAATACCCATACCGCCAATTTTTTGAATCATCTTACGAAAATGATTTTTTCTGAGAACACCAAAAGTTTGGCTGTTATAATGAGGACAGTGAATTCCCTTAATAAAACCTAAGCCACGGACATTAATGTATTCCCATTTTTTGGGGTTGTAGAACGACATAGAATCACTATGCCCTGAATCAAACCAACATATTGAGCCGGCGCTGAGTCCGCAAAGTACAGTACCTTTTCCCCAAGCCGTCCCGAGGAGTTTATCAACGCCGAGATGCCTCCAAAGTTTCATCATTTTAAGTGTGTTTCCACCTCCAACATAAATAATGTCTGCACCAAGTATTTTATTTTTAATTGCTTTTGGCGATGGCGTTTCTTTGATTAGATAAAGAACATCGGTTTTACAGCCCAATTTCTTGCCAAAGTATTTTTCCACACCCTTATAATAATTTTCACTGTCCGAACTTGCCGTTGGAATAAATAATAACTTTGGGTGTTTTTTTTGCGCCAATCTAATTATTTCTCTATCTATCGCAAAGGTTTTAAAGTTTTTGATTCCATCGCCTCCAACTGCAACTATTTTTTTAATTATTTTTGTCATAATCCTTGTTATGTTCCCTGTAGGACAGAAATTTGGTGCAATGTCCTTGAATAACCACTTAGGTGCAAGGCACCTAAGTGGTTATTCAAGGAGTAATTTTTCCATATCTTTCCTTCTTCTGATCTCTTCTAAAGAATCTTCGGCGAATGTTTTATACTCGGACACATTATTGAATTGCCCCAAAACAATGTTTTTTTCGCAAAAATCACTATTGTATTTACCAATATACTCGCCCCAACTTGACTTAGATGCCTTGCACCTAAGTCGGTGTATTTGATCATTTAGATTAACATAAACACTTGTATGTAATAACTGCTCGTTTGAATCTATGTGAACAGCCTTGAATTTTCCCTGAAAAAGCGCACCGCTACGTCTATATTTATGATTGAAATATTTTGAGTAACCGCCAACCTTGTGCATAAATTTTTTTATTCCATTCTCGGCAACTTGCTCCAAAATAAAATGATAATGATTAGGATTGAGGCAATAGCAGATAAAATTCACCAATCTTTCCTGCTTGGGTGCCTTGCACCTAAGTGGGCGAAATGAATTCTCAAAAATACTCCCTATCGGTTTAATGGTGTTAAATTCTGCCATACCCTGAAAAAATCTCGCGAAGTCGTGTCCGTCTATAAAAATTTCGCGTTTGTCTACTCCACGGTTAAAGATATGATAAAACTCTCCGTTTGCAAATTCAGTTTTCCTTGTGGCCATGCTCAAATTTTATCATATTCATCCACTTAGGTGCAAGGCACCTAAGTGGATGAGGGGTGTAATTTCCAAAACAAAAAAAACGCAGAATGTTAGCGGCTACCTACTTTCCCCCGAAGAGTATCATCGGCACTAGAGGGCTTAACTTCCGTGTTCGGAATGGGAACGGGTGTACCCCCTCCGTCAAGCCACCAACATTCTGCGTTCTTTTAAAACGCTTTGATTAAACAAAAAACACAACTAAACAAATATACAAATTTCCTAATAGGAAGACGATTGTTAGTACTCCTCGGCTTAACGCATTGCTACGCTTATACCTAGAGCCTATCAACGTGGTCATCTTCCACGCATCTGAGATTCCTAATCTTGGAGTAGGCTTCCCGCTTAGATGCTTTCAGCGGTTATCCCTTCCCAACATAGCTACCCAGCGCTGCTCCTGGCGGAACAGCTGGTACACCAGAGGTTAGTTCTTTCCGGTCCTCTCGTACTAGGAAAGAATCTCCTCAAGAATCAACGCCTGCAGCAGATAGGAGACCAACCTGTCTTACGACGGTTTGAACCCAGCTCGCGTAACCTTTTAATTGGCGAACAGCCAAACCCTTGGGACCTTCTCCAGCCCCAGGATAGGTTGAGCCGACATCGAGGTGCCGAACACTGCCGTCGATATGAACTCTTGGGCAGTACCAGCCTGTTATCCCCGGAGTAGCTTTTATCCGTTAATCACGGGCCGCATCTAATGCGAGCCCTCGGTTCACTATGCTCCGCTTTCGCGCCTGCTCGACATGTCCGTCTTGCAGTCAAGCCAGCTTGTGCCATTACACTATCGGCACGGTTTCCATCCGCGCCTAGCTGACCTTAATAGACTCCTCCGTTACTTTTTAGGAGGAGAGCGCCCCACTCAAACTACCCGCCAGGCACTGTCTCCGTCGCGTTTTGCGCGACAGATTAGAATTTAAATTCTGAAAGGGTGGTATTTCACTGACGGCTCCATCTCGGCCAAAACCGAGACTTCAAAGCCTCCCACCTATGCTACGCATCCAGAACTTAAACTCAATACCAAGTTGTAGTAAAGCTTCCGGGGTCTTTTCGTCTAGCTGCAGGTAGAGGGCATCTTCACCCCCATTGCATTTTCACCGAGCTGCTTCCCGAGACAGTCCCCCAGTCGTTACGCCTTTCGTGCACGTCGGAATTTACCCGACAAGGAATTACGCTCTTCGTTTCCTTACATACGAAGGACCATATCTTCATCCTAAAACAAAGTTAGGATGCACAACATTTGGCCTCTGAGGATTCTAGAAATCGAGATGTTTTCTTGCGATTCATTTTTTCAATAATCTTCGCAATTTTTTTTATTCCTTTTTCTTCAAGATGTTTCCCTTGCTCCATAAGAGCAAGTATTTTTGCAAAACTTTCAAAATCACCTGATTTTGCCGTCTGCAATTTATATTTCTTAAAAAAGGGAATAATTACAATCTGTAAGTCATGAATGGAACGAACACAATACTTATACAGATGTTCTTTGTGATTATCATACCTCTTGTTTTCATAAATCTTTCCGCATTGGAAATATTTATGAAAAATCTCCAATGCTGGAAGACTTTTCTTCCCTTGAGTAATTACAAACTCCGGGAAAACTTGCCATCCTGCCCTAGATGTATGATTTTTAATAATACTCACAGAGAAACATCCTTCTCCGTCAGTAAATCCAACAATCCATGACTCAATTTCTAGTCTTTCCTGCTGATTGTTTACACTTTTTTTCATAATCTATGGAATAATTATACCATAGATTATATGTAAATTTCCAGCATATGGTTGTGTATTTTTAAGGACCTGCCATACATTACTGTATGGTGAGGCAGCTTTTTGCGTTTTTTGTTTATCTTCATAACCAAACAGTCCCAGTCCTTCGTCACACTTGTCAAATCATACAAATGTGACGAACCTTAGGACCGTTATAGTTACGGCCGACATTCACCGGGGCTTATATCAGTCAGCATGCGCATCACGCTACGCGCGATACTTTAAATTGCCGAATTGCTTTATTGTTAAATTGTTTTTACAACAATTTAACAATGTGACAGTTTAACAGTTTGTATCACATGCAATGTGATACGCACACCACCGATATTTAACCTTCCGGCATTGGTCAGGCGTCACCCCCTATACATCCTCTTACGAGTTCGCAGGGAGCTGTGTTTTTGATAAACAGTCGCCAGGGGTACTTTCGCTGCGGCCGATACAGCCATCAGCTCTCGGCTATCAGCTATCAGCTAAATTAAAAGCTGAAGACTGATGGCTGAAGACTGATGGCTGTACCGGCAAGCCTTATCCCGAAGTTACGGCTGCTTTTTTGCCGAGTTCCTTGGGAAGCACTCACTCGTTCGC
>CAYWCU010000003.1:0-56851 GCA_964456855.1 uncultured Candidatus Saccharibacteria bacterium
GAATCATCCGTTTCAGGGAGCGTTTCCACGACAACCGCGGGGAGTATTTGATTTTCCGTTTTGAATTTTAAAATATTGCCCTCCTCTTTTTATTTTGCGGACTCGGGTGTATAATATATTTTATAGAAAGAAAAAAAACAACAGCCCTTGATGAGCCGGTTGTTTTAACGGAGAGAGACTTTAAAAAGCAAGAAAAAAGAACGCATGGGTTGGTTGAAATAATAAATCAATTTGTCGCGTTGGTCGATAAATGCTTTAACAAAATCGGAATGGATATTCTCGGCAAAAAAGAGAAAATTCATCAAACTCGCGCCAAGATAAGGCGCCTCTGAAACAAGCGCAAAGAAATTGAACAAAAAGCGGAAAAGTTTCTGGAATTAAAAAAAGAAGATATGGATGTGTTGATGAATTATTTTTAGAATTTTTAAAAGAGTCGTATTTTTAGAAAATAAAATTTAAGAGTTATAAACATTATGAAAATAGCAATTAACGGCTTCGGTCGCATAGGGAGAATTTTTTTCAGGCAAGCCTACAATCATCCCGGGATTGAGGTGGTTGCCGTCAATGATTTGGCGGATAAAGATGATTTAATCTATTTGTTGCGTCATGACAGCGTGCACGGGAAGTTTGCAATTTCAGACGAAGAGATTGACAAGATTGATTTTTTGCAGGAAAGAGACCCGGCGAATTTGCCGTGGGGCGACAAAGGTGTTGACATTGTCGTTGAATCAACGGGATTTTTCACTTCTTATGAGAAAGCGAAGGCGCATTTGGACGCGGGAGCGAAAAGGGTCGTCATATCGGCCCCCGCCAAAGACCCTGAGGACAGTGCGGAAAAAGCGGGAATAATGACCCCGAATGTGGGCATTGAGGCCGCAGTAAAGTCAAAAATAACCTCAAACGCTTCTTGCACGACGAACGCCGTCTCTCCTGTCGTTTCCGTTATGATGAAAAATCCGGGAATCAAAAAAGCGATTCTCAGCACGGTTCACGGCTATACCGCCTCCCAGGGCTTGGTTGACAAGCCGGATACCAAAGATTGGCGAAGAGGCAGGGCGGCGGCGCAGAACATTGTTCCTTCAACAACCGGCGCGGCAATAGCCACGGCAAAGGCGATACCCGAGATGAAAGGTAAATTTGACGGGGTTGCATTGAGAATTCCCGTTATTTCCGGATCCATCATTGATTTCACTTTCTTGGCGGAACGCCCGACTTCGGTTGAGGAAATAAACGAGATATTCAGAGAGGCGGCGGGAATGCCGGAATGGAAGGGGATACTGAAAGTGGCGGAAGGACCTCTGGTTTCCACGGATATTCTCGGGGAACCCTACGGATCCATCGTTGACCCGGATTTTACCAAAGTGATTGGCGGAGATTTGGTAAAAATCTTCTCGTGGTATGACAATGAATGGGGCTACTGCGCGATGCTTCTCAAACATGTTGAGTTGCTGAAAAATTATCTTTAATATTTTCAGTTTCTGAACAATTTTAATTTTCCAAACCAATGAACGTATCGCTCTTTCTAAACTCTGTCTTTTTGGCAATAATCGCTTTCAGTGTCGTGTTTGTTTATCGCGATGCCGAGAAATACGCAAAATCGGGGGTTAAAATAATAACCCCCGTCCTTTGGGCGTTTTTGACTTTTATTTCCTGGTTTCCTGTTTTCCCTCTGTATTTTTTTTTCAGACATTACAATTACAAAAGACAATTAAAAGAGCCGGAATTTAAACCGGGAAGAAAATTTTATTTTTTAGTGATTATCATTTTGACACTTTCTTTTTTCGCGAGTGCGGTTTTCTTTATAGCGATGAAAAGTTGGGAAAGCAAAAAAAATATGGAAATGGACAGGACACTTGTAAGAAACCATAAAGAGAGTCCCATTAGATAATTTTTTTTGAAGTCCGGTTGTCCCGTTTGAGTATTAAAAATTTAAAATTAGCATTTAAAATTAAAAATTATGTTATATGTTGCTTCCGATCATGCCGGCTTTGAATTAAAGGAAAAACTGAAAGTTTTTCTTGTTGATTTTGGTTATGAAGTGAAGGACCTCGGCGCTTTTTCGTATGACGAGAAAGACGACTATCCCGATTTTATTTTGCCGGCGGCGCTCGCGGTGGCGGATAATCCGGAGAAAAATCGCGCGATTATTCTGGGCGGTTCAGGACAAGGGGAGGCGATGGCGGCGAACAGGGTTAAAGGTGTTCGCGCGGCGGTTTTGTATAAATATGATGAGAATATCATAAAGCTTTCCCGCGAGCACAACGACGCCAATATCCTCTCTTTGGGCGCGCGTTTTCTGGATGAAGAAGACGCGAAAAAGGCGGTAAAACTGTGGTTGGAAACGCCCTTTAGCGAAGATGAGAGGCATAAAAGGAGAATAGGCAAGCTGGATAGTTTTCATCCGAACGGGCGTGGATAATCTCTAATTTTTAATTCCTCCCAAATACCTTTTTCTCAGTGTTTCCATATATTGTCTTCTCGCTTCTATGTCCATAGTGATGGGTTTGCGCGTTGTCCGGCATAACTTTGCCGACAAGCGGAATTATGCTGATAATTCACGCAAACTACCATATTTTCGGTGTCTTTTTAAATGATTTAACCGATGGGCTTACGGTGTCATTTTAGATGATTTGATGCGCCGGTATTGCCAATATTTAAATTTTGATATATACTAACAAACATGCAATTAAGAGCAGAAGAAAGAAAAATTTTTGGAAAAAAATTGAAACTGTCCAGAAAAGAGGGGAAACTCCCGGCTATTCTGTATGGCGCGAAAGCAGGGAACAGACCTTTGTTCGTGAATTTGAAAGATTTTACTAAGACATGGAAAGAAGTGGGAGAGTCAACAATCGTTGATTTGAAAGAGGGCGAGAAAAAGTTCAATGTTCTCATTCACGAAGTTGAAATTGACCCGATTAAAAATGAACCGATTCATGTTGATTTTTTGGCGGTGCGAATGGATGAATTGATTTCGGCGCCCACCCCGTTGGTTTTTGAGGGAGAAGCTCCGGCCGTAAAATCTTTGGGTGGCGTTCTCGTTAAAGTTATGCACGAAGTTGAGGTTGAGGCTCTTCCGGCCGACCTGCCCCATGAATTGAAAGTTGATATATCAAAGCTGGGGACATTTGAAGATAGAATCACATTGGGCGATGTTATCCTTCCAAAAGGGGTAAGCATTGCCGCCGGACACGATGAAGTTATCGCTTTGGTTGAACCTCCGCGAGAAGAGGAAGGTGAAGGGGAGGCAGTTTCAACCATTGAAGATATTGAAGTGGAAAAGAAAGGAAAGCAGCCGGATGAAGAGGCTGCGGAGGGTGGGACGAAAGAATAACCCATTTTCAATCTCGGAGTTTGATTTCCCAAATGTTTAGGTTTTTAAACATTGAAAAATTAGGACATTACTCGCGAAAACGCAAAATTAAGAATTATCAAGTCTTAAAGTGGTTTTTTGTCGCCTTTCTTATTGTTTTCTTTCTTTTCGGACGCGGTTTTTTAAGCGCTCCCAAAGTTGCTCGGGCTCAAACAGAATGCGGTTCGCAAGAAGAATGCGAGTTGGAGTTGAGAAAAATAGAGAAGCAGATGGATGAATTATCCGGGAAAATAAGCGGATATGTGATGATGTCATCAACTCTTGAAAGAGACCTTTCAATTCTTGACGCTAAAAAAGAAAAAGTTCAGCTTGGTATTCGCGCGAGAAATTTAAGCATTCAGAGACTGTCGCGGGGTATTGTCGGCAGGTCCGAGACGATAGACGGGCTTATGGATAAAATAGAGAAGCAGAAAATGTCACTGGGGGAGTTGATAAGAAAGACAAACGAATTGGATTCCGCCTCTTTGGCAGAGATTATCCTCGGGTATGAAAAAATATCCGATTTTTTCGTTAACACCGATTCCTTTGAGTCAATTCACAGGGCAATGCAGATATCTTTCAGAAAAATAACGGATTCAAAACAAAAAACAGAGGAAGAAAAAAGCGCCCTTGAAAACCAAAAATTGGAAGAACTGCAGTTAAGGGCGATACAAAGCCTTGAAAAAAAGAATTTGGAGAATGTGGAGGGAAAAAAGAAAAGTATTTTAAAAATCACCAAAGGAAAGGAGGTGGCTTATCAAAAGTTACTGGTAAAAACGAAAAAAACCGCGGCTGAAATACGAAGCAGAATATTTCGCCTCTTCGGCGGAGGGGAGTTGTCCTTCGGGGCGGCGGTCAAAATAGCTCAAATCGCGGAAAAAGCGAGCGGAATGCGCGCCGCCTTTATTCTTGCCATTTTGGCGCAGGAATCGGCGATTGACGGCGTTATCGGTCGTAATCTGGGAAGGTGTTTTTATAATAAACCCAGCCGAAACAAAAGCGGAACCGTGATGAGCAACAGGCAAAAACCTTCCTTTTTGGCGATAATGAAAGAACTCGGGCGCGACCCGAATTCAACGTATGTTTCTTGCCCGATTGTGTCCGACGGGTCTTATGGAGGGGCGATGGGTCCGGCGCAATTTATGCCGACGACATGGTGGGACATCAAAGCGCAAACTGGGTATAAAAGACGCATCTCAAAGATAACAGGGCATAATCCGCCTTCTCCTTTTAATAATTCCGATGCCTTCGTGGGAACATCCCTCTATTTGAAGGACGCCTATAATTCAAGATCGTGCCGCAATTACGCTGAAAAAAACAAACACATTTCTCCTAAACGAGTTCTTCAAGAGCGATGCGCGGCCGCTAAATATTACGCCGGAGGAAATTGGTATTCTTTCCGTTGGGCATATGGAGAGCCGGTGGTTGAGCGCGCCAGAAAATACCAGAAGGATATAGACACCTTAAGCAGGTAATTTTATAATTTTCAATTTCCAATTTTCAAACAGTTTTAAGATTTGAAAATTTGATTCAGAAAGAATTTCTTAATTGTTGATTTGAGAAATTTTTTTGATGACTTGTTCCAGGTCTCCCGCCATTATTTTATCAATATTGTGCCACGATTTTTTTATTCGGTGATCGGTAATTCTGTTTTGAGGGAAATTATAAGTCCTGATTTTCTCTGATCTGTCTTGTGTGCCGATTTGATCCCTTCGCTCTTTCGCAATTTCACCGGCTTTTTGTTTTCTCGCCATTTCGCCTATTTTGGCGCTTAAAATACTCAATGCTTTTTCTCTATTTTTTTGTTGAGATCGTTGCTGTTCGGAACGCACCACCACTCCGGTCGGTTTGTGCAGTATTCTTACTGCCGTTTCAACTTTGTTGACATTTTGTCCGCCGGCTCCTCCGGAGCGGGAAAAAGTTATTTCAAGGTCGTCCGGTCTGATTTCTATTTTTTCTTCCAGATTCTCGGCGAGGACGGCGACGGACGCGGTTGAAGTGTGAACTCTTCCAGATTTTTCCGTTGTCGGAATTCTTTGAACCCTGTGAACTCCACTTTCGTTTTTCAATTTTTCATACACGCCTTCGCCTTTTATTTCAAAAACAACTTCCTTGTATCCTCCCGCTTCGCTTTTTGATTCGCTTATAAGACTAGTCTTCCAATTTTGTTTCGTAGCGTATTTCGTGTACATCTCAAAAAGATCCATGGCAAAAAGGGAAGCTTCTCTGCCTCCCGCTCCAGCACGTATTTCCATAATAATGGTTTTAGGTTCCATAATGCTCAAAAATCAAAAATTCCGATAGTGAAACCGGAAACAAATTCAAAGCCTTTAACAGTTGGTCTCCGTTTCGGTATCCGAATTTATTTCCCGGCTTTTTTGCGGCGAGCCTTGAATTTTTCCACTCTTCCGGCGGTGTCTATCACTTTTTTCTTTCCCGTGAAGAAGGGGTGACAGGCGCTACAAATTTCCACCTCGGTTTTTTCTTTGGTGGATCCGGCTTTTATTTCGTTTCCGCAGGCACATTTTATAACCGCGCCACTATGGTATTTGGGATGTGTATCCGTTTTCATATTGCGTATAATATCATTAAGCTTTTAATTTTGCAACTTTTTATGCCGAAGCGTGCTCATAAATTAAAAACCTTGAAGCGGAAAAATAAAGTTATCCACATTGTCACTTCAAACTTTGAGGTTTTTATAATATAATTAAGACAATGAAAACGAATATAAAAGTACTGATTTTTTCTTTATTTATTTTGGTTGCGAGCGCTTTTGTTCCGGCACAACCTATGGTTATGGCGGCCTCGCAGCAGGTTTTGGGTTGGGCATGGTCCGAAAATATCGGCTGGCTTCAATTTGAGCCGGTATTCGGCGGTGTTTTTGCTGACGATACGACAGGTAATCTTTCCGGATACGCTTGGTCAGAAAATGTCGGTTGGGTCAGTTTTGAACCGTCCGATTTGGCGGGCTGTCCGTCCGGAAATTGTGTCGCTAATCTGGATATGACAACCGGCGCTTTGAGTGGGTGGATGAAGGCGATTTCCGCAAATAATCCCAATTGGGGCGGTTGGATAAGTTTGAGGGGTGTCAGTCCGGATTACGGAGTTGATATGAGCACGGACACCGGCGATTTTTCCGGTTGGGCATGGGGCTCGGATGTAGTGGGCTGGCTTTCTTTTAGCGGAGTTGCGGACAGTGGCGACGCGTATAAAGTTTATTGTCCTGGATGTGTCGGTCTTCCGACCGGTCCGAGTCTCGCCGTCTCTTTATCAGCCAATCCTTCTTCAGGACCGGCTCCTTTATCCTCTACGCTTACCGCCACTGTGACGGGAGCCGCCACGGGGGACATTCTCTATAAATTTGACTGTCAAAATGACGGGACATATGAGTATAGTTTTACCAGTTCAAATGTGATAGAAAGCAGGTCTTGCGATTATGCGGTAGACGGTTCTTACACAGCCAAGGTTTATGCGGAAAGAGAAGGATTGAATGACAGCGCGCTCGTTTCTATTTCCGTCGGAAGCGGAAAAACTTCTCCTTACTACGACCTTTCTCTTACAGGAGTTCTTTACGCCACAATAATTAAAAACTCTGGTCCTGTTAACTCCAACGGAACGGCGTCAATTACCGTTCAAGCGAGTAATTTCTCGGGAGCTGTCAAATTGACCTCAAACATAGATTCCATCTCTGAGCTAGCGGGAGCCTCAGTTGTTTTCAGCGACAACCTTTTAAGCCCCACCGCCACGGGATATGAATCGTCTGGAATCACCATACAAAATATACCGGAAACGACACCAGCGGGACTGTATGACATTACTATTTACGGCAACGATGTCGGATCGGCATTGGGGGAGAGGAGCGCTACGCTTCGGTTGAACATTGAATCTCTTTCTCCAAAATGGAAAGAATTCTAAGACGAAGATTATTTTTCCGCCTTGCCGAATAAAAAAACAGACTGATTCGCCCGACTCTCTTAATTAGGGAGTGAGTGAGATTGATTTTTACCCCACTTTTTGAGATATAAGCTTTAAGGGTTAGGGGGTTGATTTTAAAAAAAGAGTTTGCTAAACTTCTAAACAATGACTAATTTAAATTTAAGCGATAATTCGCTTCAACAAAATGAAGCGGTTGGAGGGTCGGGTTTTATTGAAGAAATGTTTAAGGCAGGAGTTCATTTTGGCTATTCTCGTTCTTCAAGAAATCCAAAGATGAAAAATTTCATTTTCTGGCTGAGAAACAATGTTGAGCTTTTTAATCTTGAGAAGACAAAAGAAAAACTTGATGAAGCGAAAGATTTTCTCAGGGCTCTCGGGTCGGAGAAAAAAACAATCCTTTTTGTCGGGACAAAAGCCGTAGCGGCTGAGATATTGAAAAAATACTCCGGAGAGATTGGTATGCCTTATGTTACGGAACGATGGATTGGGGGAACATTGACGAATTTTAACGAAATCAAAAAAAGACGAGACCATATGGAAGATTTGACCCAAAAAAAGGAATCCGGAGAGTTGGCAAAATATACAAAAAAAGAACAATTGCAGGTTAAAAAGAAAATAGCCCGTTTGAGCCTCTTTTTTTCAGGGTTATTGAATTTAAGAAAATTGCCATCCGCCTTAATCGTTGTAGACACCAAAGAAGAAAAGAACGCCGTGGCGGAAGCGAAAAAAATAGGAATTCCGATAGTCGGCATTATGAACAGCGATTGCAACCCTGAGGACGCCGGCTATGCCATTCCGGCGAATGATAATTCTAAATCAAGCATTGAATTTTTATTAAAAGAATTAACCGAAGCCTACAAAAAAGGTTTAAGTGAAGCGGAGAAAAAAGCCGTTGAAGCGGAGAAGGTAACTGAAGAAGAAAAGAAGAAAGAAGAAGCCGCAAAGGATGGCGACAAATAACTTAAAATTGTTTTTGTAAGCTTACTTATTGAATATGTTGGATAAAATAAAAGAATTGCGCGAAAAAACCGATGTTTCGGTAATGGTCTGTCAAAAAGCCTTGGAAGAAGCCGAGGGAGATATGGAAAAAGCGATGCAGATTTTACGCAAAGAGGGGGTTAAGGTCGCTGAAAAGAAATCTTCGCGTTCCTTGAACGCTGGCATTGTTGAGGCATATATTCATTCCACGAAACAAGTGGGAGTGTTGCTTGAAATCAGGTGCGAAACGGATTTTGTTTCCAAAAATGAAGGTTTCCAAAGATTTGCTCACGACATAGCGATGCACATCGCCGCTGCGGATCCCCTTTATGTTTCTCCCGAAGATGTTCCCGAAAGTTCAAAAGAAGAGATTAAAAAAATATTTGAAGAAGAAATTTCCAAAATTGACAAACCCCTGGAGATAAAAGAAAAAATATTGGAAGGGAAAATGGGAACCTATATCAAAGAAAGAACTCTTTTGGAACAGTCCTATGTCAAAAACCAAGACATTACGGTTGGCGATTTTATCAGAGAAGGCGTGCAAAAATTCGGAGAGAATATCAGTGTGGCGCACTTCTCCCGTTACAGTATTTCTTAAGCTTTTATGCGATATTTCATTTTTGCGGCAATTATTTCCGCGGGGACGATGATTTTTTTGTTTTGTCGCCGTTTGTCGGAAGTCCGTGCCATTCCCGAAGAAGTTTTTTTACGGAGATTTGAATTGGAAGAAAAAAGTTTTTCTAGTTTATATCGTTTTTTAGCGATACCGACCATCGCTTTTTTCAACAGAAACATAGTTCCAGTTTTAGACTTTTTAAGGGCGAAAATGATTGGCAAAACAAGAAAAATCGCGGTTAGGCTCGGAAAGGCTCTTTTACGGTTTGACAATTATCTTTACGGAAGAAATCAAATCAATTTAAACGGAAGAAAATCAGAATACTGGGATGAAGTGAGCGATTTTAAAAAAGATTCGCGAGAAGAAAGAAAGTAGGGTCGGGTTGCGGGCAAGCAGTATCGGCGATATTTGTTTTTTTGAAGGGAATTGAATATATGGGTGTTTCGCACAAGCGCGCGTTTTGAGTTGACGGCAGAAAAACTATAAATTGTTGATGTTTCATAATTTTGCCACCTTAGCTCAACGGCAGAGCAACGGTTTTGTAAACCGTAGGTTCCCAGTTCAAATCTGGGAGGTGGCTCCAAATTAAAACTATTTTTATTGACTTTGAATTTGCTTTCCCTTATCTTTAAGAGAGGAAAAAGAAGCCCTTTTACATATACACAAAAAAAACGCAAATAAAAAACAAAAAAGGAGGATTAAATGAAGAAAAGAACAGTTTTTGCGCTTGTGGTAGTATTTCTCTTTCTCTTTCTGCCTTCTTGCGCAACCATCGCGCAAAGATATACACTGAGGGAATCCGTGCCGAGGGTGGCGCGGGAAAGTTTAAAATCTGTGGTCATGATTGATCTGACCTCAGAAATTAAGGCAGACGATAAAAAGACCGTGATCTCAGAAGAGTTCACGGCAACCGGATTTTTCATAGAGTACCAAGGGAGGAAGTATGTCCTCTCAGCAGGACATTTGGCGGCAGAAGACCCCTCAGGAGTTTTTTCCGCTGAGACAGTTGACGGAAAAAAGTTCTCGTTGAAACTCCTGTATTACAAAGGGGGTTTTGATGGAGATTTTGCTTTATTTTCATTTAATTCCGGCGGGAATATTTCCGTTGTCCCTCTAGGGTTCGGCGATACGCCGGAGAGGGGAGAGTGGGTAATTGCTGTGGGAGCTCCCTTCGGAGTGTTCCCAGTTTTCACCATGGGGCTGTCTTCAGGACTGTACAACCTGGGAGACGGTTTTACTTACATCCTGCATTCCGCGGAAATAAACCCGGGAAACTCAGGAGGCCCTCTTTTGAATTTAAAGGGGGAGCTCGTGGGAATGAATGTAAAGAGTCTGGAGGGCACGGCAATCAGTTTGGCTGTGCCGGTGGAAAATATAGAAAAGTATTTGAAAGAGGCGGTGGAATCATTCGCCGCGAAAAAATAAGAGATAAGCGTTTTTGAACACAATGCCCCTGTCCGGTTTTTGTTTCCGGCAGGGGTTTTTTTTGTTATAATCATCCCATGCTTTCTTTATGGCAATCTTATTTCAAAAGCGGAAATTTTCATCACGCTTATTTGTTGGTGGGCGATTTGAACACCGCGAGAGAGGCGGCGTTGGACGCGGCGAGTTTTATTTTGGATTATCCTCGCGCCGAACTTTCCCGACATCCTGACTATCATCATCAAAAAAATGAATCATTGGGCATTAAAGACAGTCAAGACTTGAAAAACAAAAGCTCCATGACTCCGCTTTTGGGCGATAAAAAAGTTTTTATCCTTGAGTTGTCTTCTTTGACACTGGAGGCCGCAAACGCATTACTTAAACTTTTTGAAAATCCTCCCGGAAAAACTTATTTTTTTGTCGTAAGCCCGTCCGCGGACATTATTATTCCAACTTTGCGTTCCCGGCTGACCGTTATTGAGTTCAATAAGGAATCAGAAGAGAATGTTTTTTGCTCGGATTTTTTAAAGGCTACACCGGATAAGAGAATGCGGATGATTAAAAAAATAGAAAAGGATAAAAACGATGCAATGGAATTTCTAAACGGGCTTGAAAGGGTAATTGAAAATAGCATTTACCAAAATGATAGAAAGTTGGGTTTTCAAGAACGCCTTTCAGCTTTGGAGGGACTAATCTCGGCGCGAGAGTTTTTTTTGATTCGCTCCCCGAATGTAAAAATGATTCTGGAACATCTTGCCTTGACACTGCCTAAAATGCTATAATAATGAGCATAAATATTATGTCTTACAATTTTTCACAAATCAAAAAAGAGGCGGAGGAAGTTGAGGAATGGCTCAAAAAAGAATGTTCCGTTTTGCGGACGGGAAGAGCGACACCGGCATTGGTTGAGAATTTGCTCATTGAGTCTTATGGCGCCAGAACGCCGTTGAAACATATCGCCGCCATTGGCATTGAGGACGCGAAGACTATCCGTATTTCTCCTTGGGACAGCTCATCGCTTAAGGATATTGAAAAGGCCATTTCTTCTTCAAATCTTGGTGTTCAACCCATTGCCGACAAAGATTCCATTCGCGTTCGTCTTCCTGATTTAACCGAGGAACGCAGGCTTTCTCTCAAAAAAATATTGTATGAAAAACTGGAAGAGGCGAAAGTTTCTCTCAAATTAAAGCGAGACGAAGTTTGGAAGGATATTCAAGAAAAACAAAGGGAATCGGAAATAACAGAGGATGAGAAATACCGATATAAGGATGATTTGCAGAAAATTATTGATGAAACGGTTGAAAGATTGGAAGAAACAGCCAAGAGGAAAGATGAAGAAATTAAAAACTAGAATCGGAGTTTGAGATTGCCGAACTTTTTTCATTAATGTCTATAATTATATTTTTAGCGGCTTTGGCTCTTTTGATATTGTCCCATGAATTCGGGCATTTTATTGTTGCCAAAAAAAGCGGTATGCAAGTGGACGAATTCGGTTTGGGTTTCCCGCCGAGACTTTTTAAGTTTAAAAAAGGAGAAACTGTTTACAGTTTTAATCTTATTCCTCTTGGAGGGTTTGTAAAAATACGCGGAGAAGACGGCGCGGGGAAAGAAGACCCTCGCAGTTTTTCGTCAAAGTCTGTCAGTGTCCGCTCCGCCGTTATTGTCGCAGGAGTGCTGTTTAATTTGTTGGCGGCGTGGTTTCTTCTCTCCGGAGGTTTTCTAATCGGGATGCCGGCGGATGCTAATTCCGTTCCGGCGGGAGCGGCAATAAATAAAGCCGAGGTTATGATTATCCAGGTTCAACAGGGGACCCCCGCCAAGGAAGCGGGGCTCAAAGCGGGGGACAAACTGATTGATTTTTCTTCCGTTGAGGCCGTTCAAGAATTTATCGCCGAAAATAAGGGGAAAGAGATTGAAATAAAATATGAACGAAACGGAAAGATTGCTTCTGTCAGCCTTGTTCCGGACATAAACCCGGCTGCCGGAAAAGGTTCCTTGGGAATTGCGATGGACAAAGTTGTTTTAGTCAGTCTCCCGTTTTTCAAGGCTTTATGGGAAGGAGCAAAAATGACGTATAATCTCACAATTACCGTGGCAGTGTCCATTTTTTACTTTATCGTTGACGCCTTCAAGGGTGTGGCAGGCTTCGGACAGATATTGGGTCCCGTAGGAATAGCCGGAGTTACCGGCTCGGCGGCCAAGCTTGGTTTTGGATATCTTCTGAGCTTTATCGCGATGCTGTCGGTAAATCTTGCCATAATTAATATGATTCCTTTTCCGGGGCTTGATGGAGGCAGGCTGGTTTTTTTGGCGGTTGAAAAAATAAAAGGTTCCCCAATTAATCCCAAATTCAGCAATGTCGCGAACGGAGTAGGGCTTCTCATTCTGTTTCTTCTGATGATTGCCATAACATACAAAGATATAATGCGGTTGATATAAAAAAACGAGGCACTGCTTTTTGGCAATACCTCAATTCATTGGGATTTATTTTATCATTTTGTATGCAAAATGAATCCCAACTATCACTACGACAACTCCAGCGTAAATCATCAACGACATACTAAACGGGTCCATTTTCTTCACTCACCTCCTTTTTCTGAGAGAAACCATCTTCTTAAATAATACATTGATAAAACTTATAAGTCAATCCAATTTACCATAAATGTCACCTCATAAGGTTAACGTACAACTTTTTGACTTGAGGGGTATTTTGGGATAAAATGTAAACAATATGTTTCAATCCAAACTGTTTACAAAAACCCGCAAGGAAGCACCGAAGGATGAAGTGGCGAAGAACGCCCGACTCTTGGTTCGCGCCGGTTTTGTCCACAAAGAGATGGCGGGTGTTTATTCTTATCTGCCTCTCGGGCTCAGGGTTTTGCGAAATCTTGAAAACATCATAAGAGAAGAAATGAACAAAGTCGGCGGACAGGAAATTTCCATGACCGCCCTTCAAGCAAAGGAAATATGGGAAAAAACAAACAGGTGGGACGACAGAGTGGTGGACAATTGGTTTAAAACAAAACTCAAAAACGGAACGGAACTCGGGCTTGGATTCACTCACGAAGAGCCGATAGCGCGGATAATGTCACAATTCGTTTCCTCATACAAAGACCTTCCTTTCTGCGCATATCAGTTTCAAGTTAAATTCAGGAACGAGGCGCGCGCCAAATCTGGAATAATGCGAGGCAGAGAGTTTTTGATGAAAGATCTTTACTCTTTTTCAAAAGATGAAGCGGAACACAATCTTTTTTACGAAAAAATGAAAGGCGTTTACGCGGAGATTTTCAACAGAATCGGGATAGGGGACAAAACTTACTTAACCATTTCTTCCGGAGGAACTTTTTCAAAATATTCTTACGAGTTTCAAACGCTTACTGATGCGGGAGAAGACATTGTCCTTTATGACGAGGAAAAGAAACTTGCCATAAATAAGGATGATTATTCTGAGGATATTTTTTCCGATTTTAATTTAAACAAAAACGATTTTGATTTTAAAGAGGCGAAATCTTCGGAAATCGGAGATATTTATTCACTCGGTTACAAGTATTCGGAAGCCTTGGGCTTAAATTATCGCGATGAGAAAGGCGAGGAACACCCAGTTTATATGGGTTCTTACGGGATAGGCATTCCAAGATTGATGGGCACGATAGTGGAAGTTTTTTCCGACGAAAAGGGCATTGTTTGGCCGGAATCGGTTGCTCCGTTCAGGGTTCATTTGCTGAGATTGGGCAATAGCTCGGAAATCGCGGATTATAGCGATGATATCCATATCCGTTTACAAAATGCCGGAATAGATGTATTGTATGATGAAAGGGGGGATGTGAGTGCCGGAGAAAAGTTTGCTGATTCGGACTTAATGGGTATCCCATGGAGAGTGGTCGTAAGCGCGAAAACGCTCGCGGCTGGAAAGTTGGAATTGAAATACAGAAAAACAGGAGAAGTAAAAATGATAAATAAAGAAGACTTATTAAATTATGTTAAATAGATTTTACAATTTATTTTCAAATGATATAGGAATTGATCTTGGAACGGCCAATACGCTTGTTTATGTTCGCGGGCATGGAATTGTAATCAACGAGCCCTCAGTGGTGGCAATCAACCAGAAAACAGGGAGATTGGTGGCCGTGGGAAGCGAAGCGAAGCGAATGGTGGGCAGAACTCCCGGGCATATTACCGCTATCAGACCCCTTGTTGACGGTGTTATTTCAGATTTTGAAATAACGGAAGAGATGCTCGCTTACTTCATTAAAAAAGTTCATAAGGACAGATTCAAATTTTTTGCCAGACCGAGAGTTGTGGTTGGGGTTCCGTCCGGAATAACCAATGTTGAAATTCGTGCCGTGCGGGACGCCGCGAAAAATGCCGGAGCACGCGAGGTTTATATTGTTGAGGAGCCTATGTCCGCCGCGATTGGTTCTCGCCTTCCCGTTCAAGATCCGGTGGGGAATATGATTGTTGACATAGGAGGAGGGACGACGGACATAGCAGTCATCTCTTTGGGAGGTGTTGTCGCTTCAAAAAATATGCGAATTGCCGGGGACAGGCTCAATGCCGACATAATAAAATACGCAAGAGATGAATTTAAAATTTTATTGGGAGAGAAGACGGCTGAGGACGTCAAAATAACTATCGGTTCCGTGAAGGAAGGGGGCGACGGCGCGGAGGCGACCATTCGTGGCAGAGACCTCGTAACCGGTTTGCCGAGAGAAGTTGTCGTTACTGATTCTGATATAAGAGAGGCAATCATTGATTCGGTCCGCACTTTGGTCAAAGCCACGAAAGAAGTTATAGAGATAACTCCTCCCGAACTTGTTTCTGATATTATGCACAGGGGAATTGTCATGGTTGGCGGGGGCTCTTTCTTGAAAGGATTAGCCGAGCTTTTTGAATCTGAAATTAAAATACCCGTTTATGTGGCGGAAGATCCTTTAACATCCGTCGTTAGGGGGACGGGAATTATTTTGGAAGACCTTGATAAACTGAAAGATGTTTTAGTTCAGCATGAAGATGAGATTCCGCCGCAATAAATTAAATATGAACAAAGCAAATCGTGCAAATTCAAGCAAAAGATTTTTTTGGGGCGCGCTTGTCGCGTTTTTTTTGGCGCTAATCATTTTTAACGGCCCCGTCGGCCACTTTTTGTCAAAACCCGCAATGGCGGTTAGTCGTCCTTTTTTAATAATGAGTGATTCCTTGAAAAGTTGGTGGCAAGGGAACCTTTTTTTGATGGAAAAAAAGAAAAATTTAGAGAATGAGAACAAACTTCTCAGAAAAAAAATAGAAGAAATAAAAATAAAATCCGCCCTTTTCGGAGCGAGAGAAAAAGATGACAAAAAATCAAGAAGCATTGTCCCCAAAAAGTCCGAGCAAAAATATTTGTCGGCGCCAATATTGATTCGCCCTCCTCAAAGCCCTTATGATACGCTGATTGTTGACGCGGGGTTAAAAGACGGCGTTAAAGAGGGGATGGTTGCCACGGCTTATGGAGATGTCTTTTTAGGTTATGTCTCGGAAGTTTTTGGAAGAACAAGTAAAATTACGTTGGTCTCTTTCCCAAAAAGAGAAACGAATGTGATGCTCGCTTCTTCTTCAATATCAGCCATTGCGGTCGGAAAAGGAGGAGAAAATTTGGAAATAATTCTCCCAAGATCCATTGAAGTTTCTCCCGGGGAAGCGGTTTTCACCCTTGGAAGAAACCCGATGCTTATGGGGATTGTTGAAAAAATTATTACCAACTTTTCGGACCCTTTTCAAAAAATATTATTTCGTCTACCAGTAAACATTCAAGAGTTAAAATACATCATCCTGGAATATTAGCGACGAAGTCCGGTGTCGTCGCTAATTTTTTCCGACCATTCCCGGAGAAATAATTCATATTCTTTCTTGTCTTTGAATTGGCTGAAAATTATTTCTTCCCCTGAGATTATAGGGTCTTTTCTTTCCTCGCAAAGAAAATGCTTTAGACTGGAATACGAATAATTTAAAAGTTCCTTCCTGTTGTTTTTCCAATTTTTAAGTTTATGTTCTCGCCACTCTTTTCCGCTTATAATATCCAAGGGATTAAGATGTATGTATGCGGAGAGATGAACTAGGTATTCGTTTGTATCAATATGTTTGGAATTAAAACGGCTTTCAAACAAAGGTCCGCGCCTCTTCTCTTTGATATTTATGTACTTTGCTATGGAAGTATTGCATTTGCGAACAAAATCGGAAATCCCATTATCCCTTAATTCTTTCAGTAAAAGATGATAATGATTCGGCATAACACAATAACATAAGATGTCCACGAGTTTTTCTCCTTGCGAGGCAATCTCAATCGCCTTCTCGTTTGTTGAGTAGCGACCTGTTCTCAGATAATCAAAAGCCTCTCCTGATTTTGTTGAGTTGGACAACAAGAAAGCCAACATAAGCCGATTTGTATTGCTGGATTTTTTAAAGTGTAGCGCGCCCAACAATGTCCTGATGTATATATGATAGTATTCGTTTGGAACAAATTTCACTTTCCTAAACATAACAATATTATACCACAAATTTAATAACAACGAAGTCCGGTGTCGTAGCTATGAATGGGGGGGTGGTTTGTGCTATTATTTTGGCAATGACAATGACTGGAACGCAGAAAATCCGATGGCGTGTTGTTGCTGATATTATTTTGTTTTTAAGCATTTTTTTTGCTCCCTGGTATTATCCGGTTTTTTTGGGCGTTCTGTTTATAATTTTATTCTCCTCCTTCTGGGAGGCTGTGGTTGCGGGGTTTATTATGGATGCTTTGTACCATATTCCTGCGGGAGAAGGTATTGCTTTTTACCATCGCTTCGGAGTTTTTACTCTTTCGGCATTATTTTTGACGGTCATTTCAGTAAAAATTAAAAAACAATTGAGAATATGATTATGGAGTTGCCGGTAATATAATAGGCGATAAAAAACAGAGAAATATGTTTGGAAGGAAAAAAAAATATGAATTGAGCATTTATCCTGACGAGATTTTTATAGATGCGAAAAATATCCCTGGCTTTGAAAGGGAGCGCTTTGAAGGCACTATAGAAAAACCGATTAGCGGAAAATCTTTTTGGGGGCTGGGAATTTTTTTTGCGGCGGTAATTCTTATTTTTGCGGTTAAGATTTTTTCTCTCCAGGTTGTTTACGGGGAATCTTTTGCCTTGAGGAGTGAGAACAACAGGTTAAGGAAAGCCTTCATTCTTCCGAATAGGGGAATAATATATGACAGAAACGGAAAAAAGTTGGCGTGGAACGGTGTGGACTCAAGATCCTATTCCAAGCTTCCGGGATTGGACAATGCTATCGGATATGTCGGTTTTCCTTCCAGGAAAGATGTTCATTCGGAAAAGGAATTGTTTTCAAAAGAAATGGTCGGCAAGGACGGAATTGAAAAAGAATACAACAATATTTTAAAGGGCAAGGCGGGCCTTAAGTTAATGGAAACGGATTCAAAGGGAAAACTTGTTTCCGAGAGTATCCAAAGAAATCCGCAGAATGGACAGAGCGTAATTCTCTCAATTGATGCCGACGTCCAATCAAAATTTTTTAAAATACTGAAATCGGTCGCCGATGAAAGAGATTTTCTCGGGGGAGCAGGTTTGCTCATTGATATAAAAAATGGAGAAATACTTTCTATGGTAACTTATCCTGAATATAATTCAGCTGTTTTATCGCAAGGGGGACCAAAAGAAGAAATAAAAAAACTGATAAACAACAAAGATAAACCATTTTTAAACAGGGCGATTTCCGGACTCTATTCTCCCGGTTCAATCATTAAGCCATTAATGGCCGTAGCCGCCTTGAACGAACATGTTATTTCTCCCGAAAAAAAGATATTTAGTTCCGGGAAAATAACCCTTCCCAATCCCTATTTTCCTGACAAGATAAATATTTTCTGGGATTGGAAAGCGCACGGATGGGTTGATATGCGAAGGGCGTTGGCCGTCTCTTCAAATGTTTATTTTTACGAGATTGGGGGAGGCTTCAAAGACCAGCAAGGACTGGGAATAACAAGGATTATGGAATATGCCAAAAAATTCGGTCTGGGATTATTGACGGGCATTGACTTAAATGGCGAAAAAAAAGGACTGGTGCCGAGTCCGGAATGGAAAAAGAACAATGCCAGCGATCCCATATGGAGGATAGGGGACACATACAATACCAGTATCGGACAAGGGTTTTTTCAAGTAACCCCGATTCAAATGGCCGTTTATGTATCCGCCGTCGCCAATGGGGGGACGATATTGAGACCCCACCTGCTTCGCTATGCAAATAAACAAAGTCCGCCGATTGGCGCCAGAAAATTAAACATTCCGGAAAAATATTTTAAAATCCCCAGAGAGGGAATGCGGATGTCCGTTCTTCTGGGAACTTCATCTGGTTTGAATATTTCATCGGTTAAAATAGGGGCAAAAACAGGAACAGCCCAGGTGGGCATCAGTAAAAAACGCGTTAATTCATGGGTTATGGGCTTCTTTCCTTACGATAAGCCGAGGTTTGCCTTCGTAGTCGTTATGGAAAAAGGTCCTTCAAAAAATCTTGTCGGAGGACTTTATGTGGCGCGCCAGCTTTTTGATTGGATGAGTGTCAATGCTCCTGAATACTTGCGTTAAAAACCGGATTTCCAGAAGTTTGATTGTTGTTTGAACGATTTCGGTTTCAAACGCCGAAGCCAATCCTGAAATTATTTGCAAAAATAACACTATTATAATATAATATACCCAATGGATAATTCAGAATACTTGAGCAAGGAGCGTCTCAAAGAAATCAAGGAGGAGCTTGAAGACCTAAAGACTAACAAACGCAAAGAGGTTGCCGAGCGTCTTGAATACGCTAAGAGTCTTGGGGATCTTTCGGAAAACTCGGAATATGATGAAGCTCAGGACCAGCAGTCTTTTCTTGAAGAAAGGATATTGCATCTTGAAGATATTATAAGAAGGGCGGTTGTGATAACGGGACATAAAGGAGATAAGATTGGCATCGGTTCATCCGTTAAAATTAAAAAGACCGGTTCAGACCAAACAAGAGAATACAAGATTGTGGGACCAGAAGAAGTGGATGTTTCAAACGGAAAAATATCAAATCATTCTCCAATAGGAATGGCTCTCATTGGCAAAAAAAAAGGTGAAGAAATAGTCGCCACGGGACCGAACGGGGAATTGCATTACAAAATTATTGACATATCCTAGTCTGGCAGCGAGAATTTGAATTTTCCGCTCCGACATCAATAAATTACCAAATTAATTATTGAGATTCATAAAATAATTTGAATTTCCGCCCCCCGGAATGACTTCTTTTGAAGAAATAAGAAACGAAAAAGTTAAAAAACTCCAACTACTTGAAGAGAAGGGAGTCAATCCTTTTCTGGTTTCAGTCGCGCGAGACTTTGAAATCTCGGAGGCGCTTCTTCGTTTTTCCGAACTTGAAAAAAAGAATAAAAAAATTCGTTTGGTTGGCAGGATAAAGACCATCCGCGGACACGGGGGCTCGGTTTTCTTTGACTTTTTTGACGGAAGCGGAAAAATGCAGGGATACATCAAAAAGGACGAAGTAGGGGATGAAAGCCACACACTTTTTTCCGAAACTGTTGATATTGGAGATTTTCTTGAACTTACGGGTCTCCTTTTTAAAACCAAAAGAAAGGAAAAAACACTCAAAGTGACGAAATGGAGGATGATTGCCAAATCGCTCAGACCTTTGCCTGACAAATGGCACGGTCTTCAGGACATTGAGGAGAGATACAGGAAGCGTTACCTTGATATTTTAATGAATGAAGATGTTAAAGAGAGGTTTATTCTGCGTTCCAAGATTATTTCCGAGACAAGGGATTTCCTCAACAGGGAGGGATATCTTGAATTGGAGACGCCCATTCTTCAGCACTTGGCGGGAGGCGCCATGGCGGAGCCGTTTAAAACCCATCACAACGCTCTTGATATGGACCTGTACCTCAGGATTGCTCCTGAACTCTATCTTAAAAAAATATTGATTGGCGGTTTTGAGAAGATCTACGAAATGGGAAGAAACTTTCGGAACGAGGGCATAGACGCCACTCATAATCCGGAGTTTACGATGTTGGAATTATACGCCGCCTACAAAGATGCAGCATATCTTCGCGGTTTTACCGAGAAACTTCTTAAATCCATCGCCAAGGGAGCTCTTGGAAAAACCCAGTTTATTTTTGGGGAACACAAAATATCATTTGCAAAAAAATTCAAAGTCGTTTCTTATTACGATGTTCTTAAGAGTTATGCGCTCATCGCGGACCCGAAGAACTCTCCGCGAGAGGAGATTGCCTTAAAGGCGAAGCAGTTTGGTGTTAAGGTTGAAGATTTTGAAACGAAGGCGAAAATACTGGACAATATTTACAAAAAAATGTGTCGGTCAAAGTTAATCCAACCCACTTTTATTATTGATTATCCTGTTGGCGCTTCGCCATTGGCGAAAAGGAAAGACAGCAACCCAGATTTTATTGACAGGTTCCAGTTGGTTGTGGGTGGGATAGAAATCGTAAACGCCTTTTCCGAATTGAATGACCCTGTTGACCAGCGGGAAAGGTTTGCCGCGCAAGACAAGGCGAAAGAAGCCGGAGAAAAAGATGTTTCTCCTAGCGACGAGGACTATTTGGAGGCGATGGAGTATGGAATGCCTCCGGCGGCCGGTTTGGGAATCGGTATGGACAGATTGGTAATGCTCCTTACGAACACCCACAATATTAAAGAGGTTATCCTATTTCCGACAATGAAGCCAAAAAACTAGAACCCGAAACCCTCAGCACCTTAAATGTTTTAGGCACAGACAAAATGTGGGAGTTATAATGACCCCCACATAAAAGGGAAAAGGAAACCCGTAAAATACGCCCAGGGGTTGGTGCATATTCAAAAGACTGCCAAGCCCCAAAGGGCCAAGGGTCCAAATCCTTTCCCAAACCCCCTACACTAATCCGGATAGTGTAGGGGGTTTTTTTATATTCAATATTTTCTCAACGGCTTGATTCCTTGTTTTTTAAGCGATTGTCTTTATTTTTGTTATCCACACATTGATTTTGGGAATGGGAGAAAGTGGTGTATAATGTAAGCAAGGTGGGAAGAAGTGGATAAAGGTGTGGATAGTGTGGATAACTTTTACTAATTGCGAATCAATTAGTAAAAGTTATCCATCCGCCTCGGGCGGATATTCTTAAGAAAACAAATAAAACAATTATGTTAATAGGAGAATACAAACATTCGGTTGACGCAAAGAAAAGAACGGCTATTCCGGCTAAATTTCGGAAAGAGATAGGGAAGAAAGCCGTCATCACGAGAGGACTGGACAAATGCTTGTTTGTGTATCCGATGAAAGAATGGGAGAAAGTGGCGGAGAAACTGAGCGAACTTCCGACAGGACAGGCCGACACGAGAAATTTCGTCAGAAATATGTTTTCCGGCGCGGTTGATGTTGACATAGACGCGTTGGGCAGGATTTTGATTCCGGACTATCTGAAAGAATATGCCAATCTGGGAGACAAAGCTGTAATCGTGGGAGTTTACAAGCGTCTTGAAATCTGGAATGAAGAGAACTGGGAGATTTACAAGAAACGCGTTGAGGAGCAGACGGACGAGTTGGCGGAAAAGTTGGGAGAGATAGGGGTTTATTAAAAAATGACACATATTCCCGTTTTATTAAAAGAAGTGATGGACTATTTGGACCCGAAACCGGGGGATGTGATATTGGATGCGACATTGAACGGAGGAGGGCATGCCGAGGAGATATTGAAAGCGATAGGCAAGAAGGGGAGGTTGATTGGAATAGAGCAAGATATTGAGGTGTTGGAAAAATTGAAATCAAGAATAAGAGGGAATGAATTATGGGACAGGGCGACACTGATAAACGGAAATTTCAGAAATTTGGACGAGTTGTTGGCTCTTTGCGAAATAAAAAATCTGGACGGAGCCTTGTTTGATTTCGGGTTAAGTTCTCTTCAGTTGGAAGAATCGGACAGGGGATTCTCCTTTCAAAGAAACGCCCCATTGCTGATGACATTCAAGAGCGCGCCCGGACCGGATGATTTGACCGCCGCGGATATTGTCAATGATTGGGGCGAGAAAGATATAGCGAATGTGCTTTACGGATACGGAGGAGAAAGGCACAGCAGGAGAATCGCGAAGGGTATCGCCGAAGCGAGAGAAAAAAAACGGATTGAAACGACATTTGATTTGGCGGAGATTATAAGGAGAAGCGTTCCGGCCGTGTACAGAAGGGGAAGAATAGATTGTTGCACGAGAACCTTTCAGGCGTTGAGAATAGCCGTGAATGACGAACTCAATGTCATTGAAGAGGGAATCAAAAAGGCGTGGGAGATGTTATCCGACGGTTCCAGAATTGTGACAATATCCTTCCATTCGCTGGAGGACAGGATAGTCAAGATTTTCTTCAAGGAAGAGGCAAAAAAGGGAAAAGGGGAAATTTTAACCAAGAGACCCGTTGTTCCATCAGATGAAGAGCTGTTCTTTAATCCAAGATCCCGAAGCGCCAAATTACGGGCGATGGAAAAAAGTCTTCAGTCTGAATAACGAGAAAAAGAAATTTTATAAAAAAATATGACAAGCGCAAGTAAAACAATAAGAGCGAGAATATTCATCGTTCTTTTGGGTGGGGTTTTAACAATGGCCGGTTTTTATCTTTATTTTGTTCAGGCGACAGTCTCGGACATAGTGGCGGGGGAGCAAAACCTGCGTCAAATAAAAGAATTATCCTTTGAACGCGAAAGTTTGGAGGAAAATTACTTTAAGCTGTCAGACGGGCTTAATTTTGAGAGCGCCAGCCTTCTTGGATTCGTCAGCCAAAAACAGGGCGATATTATTGCCAGACAAACTTCTTTCGCGAAACGTTAATATGAGAAATGATTTTATTTTTCGCGTTAGGGTTATTTACTTTGTGTTTATATTTTTTGCCGCTCTCATTGCCGGCAGACTTTTTTTAGTGCAAGTTGTCCATGGAAACTATTATAAGCAAAAAGCGAGCGACCAATACATCGCCCCTTCGGCTGATTATTTTGACAGAGGGACCATATATTTTAAAAAAAACGATGGTCAGCTTATTTCCGCGGCCACTGTTAAAAAAGGATACCTTTTGGCAATCAGCCCTAAAAACATCAAAAGCCCCGAATCGGATTATGAAAAGATAAAAAAAATATTGGCCCCCTCGGGCGAATCAAGCGTGGAAGATTTTTCCAGTCGCGATGTTTTTTTAAGGCGTGCCGGAAAAACCGGAGATCCCTACGAGGAAGTTGCCCATAAATTATCCAAAAAACAGGCGGAAGCGATAAGGGCTCTCAAGTTGAAGGGTGTCAATGTCTATTCTGAATCTTGGCGTTTTTATCCCGCAAAAATGTTGGCATCGCGCGAATTGGGTTTTGTCGGATATAGTGGCAATAAACTGACCGGGCGTTACGGTTTGGAAAAATATTACAACGATGTTTTGGGCAGGAATAATCCCGATGAAAATTCTGTGAATTCTTTTGCGGAAATTTTTATGGGTCTTAAGAAAATAATAAGCAATGACTCCAAAGAAGGAGATATAGCCATTACGATTGAACCGATGGTTCAATCCATTTTGGAAATAAACCTGGAAAAAGTTCTAAAGAAATACAAGGCTGTTCTGGCGGGGGGGATTGTCATAGAGCCGGCAACGGGAAAAATATTGGCAATGTCGGCAAAACCGAATTTTAATCCCAACAGATATGGGGAAGCGGGAAATCTTTCTTTGTTTCTCAATCCCGGCGTCCAAAGCGTTTTTGAAATGGGTTCTATTATGAAACCCCTTACCTTGTCAGCGGCCATGGATGAGGGGGCTATATCTCCGACGACCGTTTATAATGATAAAGGATATGTGATATTGAATGGAAGAAGAATAGAGAATTACGACGGCAGAGGGAGGGGGAGAGTGGATATGCAGCAGGTTTTAGATCAATCGCTTAATACCGGAGCAATTTTTGCGATGGAACAACTGGGGAAAAAAGAATTTAAAAAATATTTGATAAATTACGGATTTGGAGAAAAAACCGGCATTGATCTCCCCGATGAAGTTCCGGGAATGATTTCCAATTTAAACAGCGGGCGGGAAGTGGAATATGCCACCGCCTCTTTCGGGCAGGGAATCGCCATAACGCCGATTGAGATGATTACGGCCATTTCCGCGCTCGCTAACGGAGGATTGCTGATGAAACCTTATGTGGTTGAAGAAATTAAAAGTGAGGGAGGTCTTGATAAGAAGATTGAGCCAAAAATAAGGAGGAGAGTTTTGAAAAAAGAAACTTCGGAAAAAATAAGCAGAATGCTCGTAAAGGTTGTGGATGACGCCCTTCTCGGCGGAACGGTAAAACTGAAAAATTATACAATTGCCGCCAAGACCGGCACCGCCCAGTTGCACAAAGAAGGTGGCAGAGGATATTACAAAAATGAATATGTGCATACATTTTTCGGTTATGCTCCGGCTTTCGGCTCTAAATTCGCCGTTCTTCTGTATCTGGTTAAGCCGCAGGGGGTTAGATACGCCTCCCATTCATTGACCGAACCGTTTATGAATATCGCCAAATTTATGATAAACTATTATAAAATAAGACCTGATAGGTAGAATTCTGAAAAAATCAAAATAATAAAAAACTATGATTAAAAATATCATCAAAAAAATCGTAATCTTTACTCTCTATCTGGAGGCGAAACTCATTCTCAAGAAATACAAACCGAAAATAGTTGCCATAACGGGCACAGCTGGCAAGACATTAACGAAAGACGCTGTTTATACCGTCCTTCGCAGGGAGTTTTTAGCGCGCAAGAGCCCAAAGAGTTATAACAGTGAAATTGGAGTTCCCCTTACGGTGATAGGAGCCAAAAGCGCTTGGGGTAATCTTTTCTTGTGGATATTGATATTGTTCAAAGGATTGCGATTGCTCGTGGTTAGGCATGATTATCCGGAATTACTTGTTCTTGAAACGGGCGTTGACAGACCTGGTGATATGGACAAATTGTTGTCTTGGATAAAACCGAATGTTGCCATCATTACGCGCCTCGGGGATATTCCCGTTCATGTGGAGTATTTTAGCGGTATTGATGAATTGGCGAAAGAAAAAGCGAAACTTATCAAAGTTCTCAGGCAGGAGGATTATGCCATTTTGAACGGCGATGACGAGGCGGTTTTGGGAATGCAAAATAAAACAAAAGCCAATATCATAACCTATGGTTTCGCGTGCGAAGAAGGGGGAAAAGGGAAAGGAGAGAAAATTGATTTGATGGCGTCCAATTATCACATTGTTTACAGAAAGGAAGGCGAAAGGGAAATACCGGAAGGTATCACTTTCAAGGTTGACTACAACGGGAAGATAGTGCCCATTCGCCTCTATGATGTTTTTGGAGAGCAAGCGGTTTACACTGTTCTGGCCGCATTGGCGGCGGGGAGTGTTCTGGGGCTGAACATGATTGAGATGGCGGAGTTGCTCTCAGTTTACAAATCCCCCCCTGGAAGACTTAAGCTTCTTGAGGGGATTAAACACACTTTTATTATTGATGACAGTTATAATTCTTCCCCCGTGGCACTGGAAATGGCAATCAAGGTTTTGAAGGAAATCCCGGCAAAGAGAAAAGTCGCCGTTCTGGGTGATATGCTGGAGCTCGGGAAATACACCATTGACGAGCATAAAAAGGCGGGGAGAATGGTAAAAGACGCGGCTGATATTCTCTTTACTGTCGGACCGCGGTCAAAATTCACCGCCGATGAGGCGAGAGCCCTCGGATTTGACAAGGAAAATATTTTTGAGTTTTCCACATCCGATGAAGCGAAAATCGTTTTGCAGGATGTAATCAAAGAAGGGGATTTGATTCTCATCAAAGGCTCCCAGTCAATGAGAATGGAAAAAATCGTTGAAGAAATAATGGCGCACCCAGAACTCAAAGAAGAACTCCTTGTCAGACAGGAGAAAGAATGGAAAAAAAGATAAGGTTTTTGCTTTATACAAAATAAAACCATGAAAATAACGACAATTGGCGGAGGCAGTGGACAGTTTAATTTGCTGTCTGCTTTGCGGGACATTAAGGGAATTAAAATTCGCTCCGTGGTGTCCATGGTTGATTCCGGCGGAAGCACCGGGCGACTTCGCGACGAACTGGGGATTTTGCCTCCGGGCGATGTTCTGAAATGCCTTTTGGCGTTGAGTCCGGACAGAGAAGCGGCGCGAAATCTTTTGCAGGCGAGATTCAAGAAAAATGAAAAATTGAAAGGGCATAACGCGGGTAATATGCTACTGACGATGCTGTCGCAATACACGGGCAATTTTTACGAAGGCATTGAAGCATTGAGCGAGATTTTGAACGTGAAAGGGGAGGTGATGCCGATTACCATTGATAAGGCGACGCTTGTCGCCGAACTCACGGATGGGAGTTTTTTGTTCGGAGAGTCCGCCATTGATATTCCGAGAGGAAACCAAAGAGAAAAAATCAAGCGCGCCTTTTTGGTGCCCCACCATAAGGACTGCGTTAAAATTTATCCCCCAGCCGTAAAGGCAATCAAAAACGCCGACATTATCATAGTCGGGCCCGGGGATCTATACACGAGCATAGCCCCCAATTTTTTGGTTCCCGGCGCGAGAGAGGCCATTAGAGAATCAAGAGCGAAAATTATATATATTGTGAATATAATGACCAAATTCGGGGAAACGCACAACTATAAAGGCGAGGATTTCATTTTAAACACCGAAAAGATAATGGGAAGGAAAATAGATGTTGTTTTGGCGAATGACAAAAAGCCGGATGCGAAAATCTTAAAAGAATACAAGAAACAAAAAGCCGATTTTGTATCAATCAAACGGAGAAATCCTTGGGGAGGAAGAAAAATAGACGCGCGCGACCTCATTGACACTGCCGGCGGTATCATCCGCCACAGCCCCGAAAAACTGAGGCGGGCGATTGAGGAGATTATCGGCACATTTTGAATGTAGCGCAAAGTAAATCGTGGATAAATAAACCAAGAAAATACGGCTTCACAAAAGGATTTTTTACAAATTTAATTAAGTTTGGGTGCGAAAAAGAAATAAATTTTGAGAATTATGCAAACAATTTTAAATACACAAATAGCAGAGTCATATAAAAGCAATTCTCAAAAAATTCGTGTAATGTCTGAAAAATGGACGGAAGAAAATATTTTTTGCCCTAATTGTGGAGACAATATAAAGAATTATGAAAATAACAAACCTGTTGCTGATTTTTATTGCAAAAAATGTTCGGAAGATTTTGAATTAAAATCTAAAAAAGGAAAAATTGGCAAAAAAATTGGAGCCGGTGCTTATTCTAAAATGATTGAAAGACTTGGGTCCAAGATAAAACCAAATTTCTTTTTTATGTCTTACAAAAATGAAACTTATTTTGTGAGTAATTTTTTTGTGATTCCAAAATACTTTTTTGTTCCTGAAATTATTGAAAAAAGAAAGGCTCTTTCTGAAAATGCAAAGAGGGCGGGTTGGATCGGTTCAAATATATTATTTTCAAAGATTCCTGATTCTGGAAAAATTTTTTATATTGAAAACGGAAATGAGTTTTCCAGAGAAGATGTTTTGGATAAGTGGCAAAAAACAGTTTTTATAAAAAACATTAAACAAACAGAAGCAAAGGGATGGATTTTTGACATAATGAACTGCATTGAATCTTTAGATAAAAAAGAATTTTTACTTCCAGATATTTATAAATTTGAAAAAGATTTAAAAATTTTACATCCAAAAAATAAAAATATTAAAGCAAAAATTAGACAACAATTACAATTTTTAAGAGATAAAGGTTATTTGGAATTTAAAGAAAAGGGAAAATATAAATTGGTTTGACTTTTTGATTAAAGTGATCAAAGATTAAATTATGTTGGACTTGAGACTAAATAAAAAAGAAGATAGTGGATGGGTTAGATTAACTAAATATAAAGACGTTTTTTTAATAACTTTGTATGGAAACAATGAAATAGAGAATAAGTTAAAAGTTAAATTGAGTGATTATACATTTGCAATTATAGATAAATCTATAAGAGATATTATTGGGAAAAAACCCAAGGAAATATTTATTTTGGATTTTGAAAAGAAGTAATCAGAAACTAAAATATGAAAAAATGGTAATTTTTTAAAAGAATGTAGTGAGTGCTGTGGGTGTGAATTTGAAATAAATGAATTTATTGTTCATAGGGCCATACTTTCAGATAATGGTAAAGATTTGACTTATTATAAAGTTAAGAATCATGGGATTGAAAATATAATTTGTAGAAAATGTGGAGCTGAGTATTTTGAAAATAATTTTAAGCAAATAAATTTTTAACTTGATAACTTTGCTGATGAAATGAAAAAAGTCGCAAAAGAACTTTATCGTGTATTGAAAAAAGGAAAATATTGCGCGATTTTGATTGGCGATACGAGAAGACAAAAAATATATCAACCAATGGCATATAAAGTTATGGACAGGTTTTTAAAACAAGGCTTTGAATTAAAGGAAGATATCATTAAGCAACAGCATAATTGTCAAGCAACGGGTTTTTGGGTCAATAAATCAAAAGAATATAATTTCCTTTTGATTATGCACGAGCATTTATTTGTCTTTGTTAAGTCATAAAAAATAAATACTCAGGAAACGTCACCACACACTCGGCACACAAATTGGGGCCAGGGTTACCGCACGCTCCGTGCGTTAATCGGTCTTATGTTCAAACAAAGCTTGGCTAGAGGCTATTATAAATTCACAAATAAAGAGAAAAATGCGATGCGTTTTCCTCTTTATTTTTATGTCCGGGGCAAAGTTATCATATTTTTAAGGTGTTTGCCCTCAAAAAGTGATAACATCACTTTTTGACCCTACGGGGAATCGAACCCCGGTTTCATCCGTGAGAGGGATGTGTCCTAGCCGCTAGACGATAGGGCCATATTTAATTGTCCACAATTCAGGTTCGATTCCGGGAATCGGTCACAAGTCGCTCACTTTGCTCGCGCTCGCAATCCCACCTCGCCGTCGCTTCCTTGAAAATCGCTCCTCCTCCGGAGGAACGACAGGGCCTTATGCTCCTTAATTTACCATTTTGGGGGAATATTTCAAGGCTGACGCTGAAATTTAAGGGTGGGCGATGCCAGAATCTTTTGCGGGTCGTGTTATAATAAAACAATGGTGGTAAAAAAAGGATACATAAGTAATGGGCTCAGGATTGTTTTTCATTATTTGGCGGAGTTTGAAAAAGAAATCGAACTAGATAATTTTCTTGAAAATATTACCCTTTAGTTAATCATTATTATTTTTATAGATTTACGGTTCTGGTGTAGCTGTAAAAAACACGGGACAATTCCCGAAACAATTAAAAAAGTCGGATTTGAGATTTAAAATGTATATTTTATGCCTATAATTGAATAATCCGCAATATTTTGTTGATTATTGACAAATAACATTGCTTTTGATACACTTTTAATGTCGATTAGATATTAAAATTAAACAAGAAAAACAACCATGATACATTCTTTTTCGTTTAAAAATTTTTACTCTTTCAAGGATGAGGGGGTTATTTCTTTTGAAGTAGTTGAAAAGGCCCCAAAGACAGGCAGTTATTTTTTGTCGCCCGCGAAAAAACGCCTAACAAAAGTTTTGGCGGTTTTTGGACATAATGCGTCTGGGAAAACGAACGCGCTTAAGCCGTTAAGTTTTTTGCAGTGGTTTATAATTTCCGCTTTTTCAGATGATGCAGAAAAAGAAATCTCAATACCCCCATTTACTTTTGATGAAGAAAGCAAAAATAAATCGTCAATTTTTTCTGTGGAGTTTGAGATTAACGAGAAAGTATATCAGTATTTTGTAGAATTAAAACAAAAATATGTTTTACGCGAGGAATTAAAAATTAAAGGGACCACAAAGTTTAAAACATTATTTTCGCGTGAACTTAATGAGAGTAACGGTAAATATGTTTTTCAAATTTCTCAACAATGGAAACTCAACGATGCGATAAAAAACGCTACTCGTAAGAATAGTTCGCTGTTGGCAACAGCGTTTCGTTTTGAACATGAAGAAAGCAAAAAAATTATTGATTTTTGGAAGAAGATTGAAACAAATGTATTTAAGGACGGAAAAGATGACGATGTTGACAACGGGATTTTTTCAGCTGCTAATTTTTTTCACGGTAATGCAAAATTAAAAGAGAAGGCGAATGAATTAATATCTAAATTTGATTTAGGTCTTAAGGAGATTGATATTAAACAAAACAAAGAGGACGATAAAATAAGCTATACTATTAAAGGTGTGCATATTATTGAGAATAAAGAAAAATTATTGGGCTTTCAATATGAATCAGCTGGCACAAAGAAATTATTTACACTCTTGAAAAACATTTTGGTTGTTTTAAACCGTGGCGGAATTGCTGTTCTTGATGAATTTGACACTGACCTGCATCCGGCAATGGTGTCGGCGCTACTTGAGCTGTTTATCTCACCGGAAACAAACCCCCATAACGCTCAAATTATTTTTAGCGCGCACAGCCCATATATTCTTAACGAGTTAGATAAATATCAAATTATTTTTGCAGAAAAAGACAAAAAAGGATGTAGCGAGATATGGCGACTGGATGATATGGAGGGTATCCGTTCAGATGATAATTATTATGCTAAATATATGGCGGGAGCGTATGGCGCGGTTCCAAAATTTGATTTGTAATTAACACAACAATATGTCACGAACAAATCCTTCCAAAAAGAAAAGAAGATATATAAAAGAAACAATTCTTTTATATTGTGAGGGTCAGCACGAAGAAGTATTTGTTAAATATCTTAAAAACTTATACGCGCGAAATAGCGGCGTAAGCGTGAAAACAAAAAATAATCATGGCGGCGGAGCTAACGAAGTTCTAAGGGGCGCGCTTAAATATTCCGCTAATGGCGGATATGACCGCAAGTTTTGTATTGTAGATACAGATACGGGCATTGACGCTTCGCTTGAAAAAAAGGTTCACAGTGCTGGAATTATTTTGATAAAAAATACGCCATGCTTTGAATCGTTATTATTGCGGATATTAGGAAGAGATGATTTTGCGGGCAAATCAAATGACAAATGCAAGAAAGAATTTCAAAGCAAATATGTGGGAAAGGGGAAACGCGCGAATTGGCGGAATTACGAAAAATTTTTTCCAAAAAAGTTGTTGGAGCAAAAACAGAAAGAAATTTTAAACTTAAAAATAATTATTTCAGCAATGAAGAAACAAAGTTAAAAATGACAAAAACAAAATCACAGAAAGCCACAAACTCAGAAAAGAAAGCAAAGAACTTCTGGAAGAAGCAAAAAGAAAAGTAGAGGAGGAGATTGAGAGGTAAAAAATATTAAAATAAATTTATGCTATATAAAATAAAACAATTTAAAGATAAACTTATTGATGACGCCTACGATAATTTCATGAAAGAACTTGGTAAATTTTATGAAAGGAAATGGGAGTGTAATAAGCCGCATATCATTATTGTTGACGACAGAAAAACCATAGATTCGTGGAAGCGAAAAAAACTGAGGATTGGATTAAGGCGTGGGCGCAAAACGGAATAGTATTTATGTTGAACAGAAAGAATTTAGAGAAGGAGAGCAGTCATATTTATCATAAAGAAAAATATCTTGCCACGGTTAATCACGAATTGAGCCATCTGTTTTTTTCCGCGTTGAGCGAAAACGGCTATCACCCGGTTTGGTTCGCGGAGGGTCTTGCCATATATACATCGGGGCAAAATAAGTGGAAAAAACGGCCCGAAAAATTTCCTACTCTTTTGAATTTTGAAGAAAATGGCGGGAGCGGCGTATATAGCGAATCAGGTTTTGTTATTGATATACTTATAAAAAAATTCGGAAAAAAGAAACTGCTTGATTTAATCAAGCAGTCAAAAGATTCAAAAAACGGAAACGATTTCAAAAAAATATTTTCTAAGATTTATAAGTTTAATTTAAATTTTAGAAATATTAATAATTTGTATAACTAAAGCAACTAACTCAACCCGCCAATCCGCCGCGGCGGATTGGCGGGCGATGCCAGAATCTTTTGCGGGTCGTGTTATAATAAAACAATGGTGGTAAAAAAAGGATACATAAGTAATGGGCTCAGGGTTATTTTTCGCTATTTGGCGGAATATAAAAAGGATTTAATCGTTCTTTCCGTTTTGGGCGTAATTTCGGCGGTTGCCAACGGCGTCGTTCCTTATTTGGTAGGCCGTCTTTTTGACGCGATTCTCAGCCCTGTGCCGGTTTTTGCGGGAACATCGGTTGAAATGCCGATATGGCTGTTTTTTATAATTTTATGGGGAATCACGCAGATTGTTGCCAATGTTATTGATTGGATAGTTAACACGAGAGGCGATTGGATGGGCACAAAACTCCATGCCAGCTATATGTCCGACAGTTTCAGCCGGCTTTTGGAAATGCCCGTATCTTTTCACGCGAACCGAAAAATGGGGGAGGTGACGAACAAATTTAACAGGGCGGCAAACGCGCTGCAAACAATATCGGGCGACGTGATTATAACTCTGGCGCCTCAATTTTTAAGCTTGATAGTCGCTTTTGCAATCACTTTTTCAATGAACGCCACGCTGGCAAGCATTTTATGTTTTGGAGTTATTATTTATATCATTATCCTCATAAAAACTGCTCCGCCTCTCGTGTCTTTGCAGGGGAAAATGAACAATGCCTACGGGAAAGCATATGGCGATTCTTATGATGCCGTGTTTAATGTAACAATGGTCAAACAATCTGTTTCTGAAACAGCTGAGCAAAAAAAAATATTTAAAAACTTCCAACTCACCGCTTCGCGATTTTATATGAGGATGGTTGCCATTTGGCGAAAACTTACCTTTTACCAGCGGCTGATTATCATGGTCACGCAGCTCGCGGTATTTATAGTGTCAATTATGTTTATCCAAAAAGGACAGATGTCAATCGGCGAGCTTATTATGTTTAACGGTTATGCCGCAATGCTCTTTGCGCCGTTCGCGGTTCTGGGCAATAATTGGCAAACAATCCAGAACGGGATTATCATAATTGAGCAAAGCGATAAAATTTTATCCTCTCCTTTGGAAAATTATAATCCCGCCGGCGCCCCGATTCTTTCCGACATTAAGGGCGAAATCATTTTTGACAACGTGAGTTTTGCTTATCAAAAAAAACAGAAGACGGTGCTTGACAGCGTGAGCTTCAGGGCGAGCCCCGGCGAGGTTGTCGCGCTGGTCGGCGAATCGGGTGAAGGGAAGAGCACTCTCGTAGATTTGATTTCGGGATACTATTTCCCGCAAAAAGGAAAAGTTTTAATTGACGGGCATAATGTAAAAAAACTTAATTTGAAGTTTTTGCGCTCCAAAATCGCGGTCGTTCCTCAGGAAGTGGTGCTTTTCAACGATACGATAAAGATGAACATAAAATACGGAAACCCCGGCGCTTCGGACGAAGAAGTTGAGGAAGTCGCCCGTAAAGCGCGCTGCTTGGAATTCATTGAAAAATTTCCGAAAAAATGGAAGCAAATCGTCGGCGAGCGAGGAGTGAAGCTTTCCGTCGGACAAAAACAGCGGGTGGCGATTGCGCGCGCCATTTTGCGCAATCCGCGGATTTTGATTTTGGACGAACCGACATCCGCGCTTGACGCCAAATCGGAACAAATCATTCAGCACTCGCTTGAAGAATTGATGAAAGGGAGAACGACCCTTATAATCGCTCATCGTCTGAGCACGGTCCGCCGGGCGGATAAGATTTTGGTTATCAAAAACGGCAAAATTGAGGAAAAAGGAAACCACGAAGAACTTATGCGGATTCCGGACGGGATTTACCGCGCCCTTTATGAACTGCAAATCGGGTTGAGATAGAATTGGCGCGGCTTGAATTGGGTCTGACCATAATCTGCCTAACATTCCTATCCGGCGATTTTTTTGCTAAAATCAGTGTATGTTGGAAAAACAAAACGCGTGGCACGCGCTCAGTTTGGATGAAATCAAAAATCGGCTCAAGGCCGATTTTGAGAAAGGCTTGAGTGAAAAAGAGGTTGAAGCGCGCCTGGAAAAATTCGGCAAAAATATCTTTGAGAAGGAAGAGGGCTTTTATTATCTCAAGCTTTTGTGGAGACAGCTTAAAAGCGCGCTTGTTTTTATATTGATTATCGCAGGGGCTGTCGCGCTGTTTTTGGGAGAATACACGGACGCCATCGTTATTTTTATCGCTGTCGTGATAAACACCGCCATCGGTGTTTTTCAGGAAGGAAAGGCGTCGCAGGCTTTTAAAAAACTGAAGTCTTCGCAAAAAAAGTATTCCGCCGTGATTCGCGATGGGCGAAAGAAAGTGATTGAATCATCCAATCTGGTTCCCGGAGACATTATAATTCTTCAATTGGGTGATCAGGTGCCCGCTGACGCGCGTCTTATTGAAGAGAAGGGGATAGAGGCCAATGAGGCCGTTCTGACGGGTGAATGGATTGCGGTTGACAAAGGGACTGACGAGGATATTCCGGAAAGAGCGCGCATAACAGAAAGAAAAAATATGCTTTGGATGGGGACATTCATAACTGAAGGGTGGGGGAAAGCAGTGGTTGTCAGCACCGGGTTTGACACTGAAATAGGAAAAATAGCGGAAATGATAGGCGAAGAAAAAGAAACGAGCACTCCTCTGCAAAAGGGCATTAAAAAATTGGCGCGTTTTTTGGGGCTTATCATCGGGGTTTCTATTTTAATAATTTTTGTTTTGGGCTTGGTAAGAGGAGAACCTTTGGGCGAAATGCTTTTGGTTTCGGTTGCTCTGGCGGTCGCCGCCGTGCCTTCCGGATTGCCGATTGCCGTTACGGTTGTTCTTGCCATCGGTATGGGCAGGATTTTAGCGAAAAAAGGATTAATCAAAAATTTAAACGCGGCGGAAACTCTTGGCTCCACGAGTGTTATTTTGACGGATAAAACAGGCACACTCACAAAGGCGGAAATGACGGTTTCAAAAATAATGACGCTGCTTTCGGAAAAAGAAGATTTTATGGAAAAAAAACACAAGGACCGTTTGCAGGTTCTTGAGATGGCCGTTCTCGCGACGGAAGCTTTCATAGAAAATCCGGAAGACGAACTCAAAGAATGGATTGTCAGGGGCAGACCGATGGATAGGGCGATTTATATCGCTTCCATAGAGGCGGGCATCAGACCGTTGGAGGTCTTTAAGAAATATCCGCGCATTGATTTTATTCCTTTTGATTCGGAAAGAAGATACAACGCTTCAATGCATAAATTGAACGGGAGCAAGTCTCGCGTTTTCGCGATGGGCGCCCCGGAACTTGTCTTGGGATTTTGCGAAAAAGTTTATGAAAACGGAAAAGAATTAAAACTCACGGAAGAAAGGCGCGATTTTCTTGAAAAAATGTTTGAAAGGGAAAATTCTTCCGGCGCCAGAATGCTTGCCATCGCCTACAAAGACGGAGACTGGCAATCTTTTCCGCACCATGGCAAGAAGGCCGGAATTACCAAAGATATGGTCTTTGGAGGGTTTATAAGATTTCATGACCCCTTAAGGGATGATGTTTTTGAAGCGATAAGAATGGCAAAGGCGGCGGGCATCAGACTGGTGATGGCAACAGGAGACCATATTGCGACGGCGCGGAAAGTGGCTGAAGAAGCGGGTCTTTTGAGAGAGAACGGTCTTGTCATAACCGGAGAAGAATTTGAAAAAATAAGCCCTGAAGAAATAAGCGAGAAAATAGAAGAGATAGATGTTTTTGCCCGAGTTTTGCCCAGTCAGAAACTGAAAATTGTGAGAATTTGGCAGGAGAAAGGAGAGGTCGTGGCGATGACGGGGGACGGAGTAAATGACGCTCCGGCGCTTAAACACGCGGACATAGGCATAGCAGTTGGCTCGGCGACGGAGGTTTCCAAAGAGGCTTCCGATATGATATTGCTAAATAACAGTTTCAGCATTATCGTTACCGCCATAGCCGAAGGAAGAAGAATCCTGGACAACCTGAAGAAGATAATAGCCTATCTTCTCTCAACGGCGTTTAGCGAGATATTTCTTGTCGGTGTCGCCATAATCGCCGGTTTTCCCTTGCCGGTTTTACCCACTCAAATTCTGTGGACGAATATCATTGAGGAGGGTTTTATGAATTTCGCTTTTGCCTTTGAACCGCAAGAAAAAGGTCTTATGGAGCGCGACCCCCGGAAACAATCAGCCAAAAACTTATTGACAAAACAACTGAAGGAACTTGTTTTTCTTATTACCGCGTTGACGAGCGTCATATTGATTGTTTTGTTTTTTGTTCTCCTTTATCTTGACTATCCGATTGATGAAGTGCGAACGATTATGTTCGCCGGCATATCAATTGACTCAATCTTTTTCGCTTTCTCGTTAAAAAATCTCAGGAAGCCAGTTTGGAAAATAAATATTTTTTCAAATTATTATCTTATTTTTTCTCTCTTGATAAGTGTTCTTCTTCTTGCCGCCGCTCTTTTTATCCCGGTACTGCAAAAATTACTGACATTGGTTCCTCTTTCAGGGTGGGAGATTATACTGATTCTCGGGCTTGGCTTTTTAAATCTCCTCTCAATAGAAATGGCGAAGTATTTATTTTTTGAAAAACGATGGCATCCTAAAAATTTATGATTGGATACACATTACTTTTCGCAGTTTCTTTCATCTTTATGGCGCGCGCCGGGGGAACGTTAGTCGGGTGCATAACTCGCATGGCGCGTTTTTTCAAACTTTCAGAATTCGTAACCGCTTTTATTTTGATGAGTTTTGCGACATCCATTCCCGAGTTGTTCATAGGCGTTTCTTCCGCAATCGGAGGTGTTCCGAATATGTCTCTTGGAAATATCATCGGCGCAAATTTTCTGAATATTACGCTTGTCATCGGAATAGTCGCCTTCCTGGGAAACGGAATAAGGGTGGAAAGCAAAATCTCTCATCAGAACTTTTTGTTGATTTTTTTCCTCGCTTTTTTGCCGATTTTGCTCGCTCTTGACGGAATTATTTCAAGGGGCGACGGAATAGTGCTCATCCTCGCATTCCTCCTTTATATTTATCGTTTGATAGGTGAAAAAGAATATTTCACTAAAATTTTAAATGGCGTTAATCTGGATTTCCGCGCTTTGGGAAAATTTTTCGTGTCAATGAATCGTTTTTTTCTCGGCGTTATGGTTTTGGTGGCAAGCTCCGCCCTGCTTGTTTGGGCGGGAGAAAAATTGGCCGTTGGAATTCATATGAACCTTCTTTCTTTCGGTGTTATTTTCGTTGCCCTCGGCACGACTCTGCCAGAACTGGTGTTCGGAGCGCGCGCCTCGTCCTTAAAGCATGCGAATATGGGCGTTGGAAACGCTCTTGGAAGCATCGCTTTTAATTCTCTTTTTATTATCGGCGTGGTGAGCCTCATCAGTCCTATCGCCGTCCAAAGCGATTCGGCCTTTTTTATCGCGACGGCATTTCTCTTTTCCGCTCTTCTTTTGTTTAATATTTTTATTTACAGCCGTTCCGCCATATCCAGAAAAGAGAGCTTGATTTTAATCTCGCTTTATTTCTTTTTTATTGTGATTGAATACGTGCTTCAGGTAGTGTAAAATGGAAATAAATAAATGAATCAGGCTCTTTTGGTCATTCTTGTCTTGGTTATCGGGGCCCTCGCGGGAGGGCTTGTTTTTTGGCTTTTGACGCGTTCCAAAAAATCCGCCAGCGGAAACAAGGAAGACGAGGACAGAGCGATTTTGATGCTTCAACAGCAAATGAAGGAGGTTAGGGACACACTTGAAACAAAACTGAGTGAGAGCGCCAAAAGCTCGGCTGAGGCGATTCAAAAGCAATTTGGAGAGTCCCAAAAATTAATTAAGGACATTACGAAAGAAGTAACAGAGGTTAAAGAAGGGCAGAAGCAAGTCATAGGTTTTGCTGACCAGTTGCAAAACTTGCAGGATATATTGCAGAATCCGAAACGACGCGGGGTGCTCGGAGAGTATTATTTGGAAACTGTCCTTAAGAATGTTTTGCCTCCGAGTGGATTTCAAATGCAATATAAGTTTTCCGACGGCGAAATCGTTGATGCCGTGATTTTTCTGGACAAAGATAAAATACTCTCCGTTGATTCAAAGTTTTCTTTGGAAAACTACAATCGGATTCTTGAAGAGAGAGACCCGGTTGAAAGAGAGAAATTGGAAAAGATATTCAAGCAAGACCTCAAAAATCGCATTGACGAAACTTCCAAATACATCAGACCCAAAGAGGGAACTATGGATTTCGCTTTTATGTTTATTCCGTCCGAGGCGATTTATTATGATCTTTTGATAAACCAAGTGGGGGCGGTTAAAACAAGCACCAGAGATTTGATTGAATACGCTTTCCAACAGAAGCATGTGATTATTGTTTCCCCGACGTCTTTTATGGCGTATCTGCAGACCGTAATGCAGGGGTTGCGCGCCCTGCAGATAGAGGAGTCGGCGAAAGAGATACGCAAAAGGGTGGAGGAGCTCGGCAGGCATCTCAGTAATTATGAACAATTTATAAAAAAGCTGGGCAACAATCTTTCCACGACCGTGAATACTTACAATACTTCTTACAAGGAATTTGGAAAAATAGACAAAGATGTTCTGAGAATTACCGGCGAGGCAGTGGGTAGCGAGCCACAAGTGCTGGACAAACCCGAGGAAATAGAGTAATATACTCAGGTATTCCAACGGAAATAAAAAGTTTTGTGGCGACAGGATTAAGTTGGAGGATGTGTCGCATTCTTTTGAAAACCAATCGTTATCAAATTAATTTAAAAGGAATTTAGAGCAATTTAAATTCATATTATAAAAGGCAATGGAAAAAGCAAAAAAAACCCCAAAAACAACCAAGGCGGATTCAAAGGAGGCGACAAAGAAGAAAGTTGATGCTCTGGCGAAAGCCGTAAAGGAAACCAAGAAGACGCCCCTCAAAAAAGCGCCGGTCAAGAAAACCGACAAACAGGAATCGGAAGTTTTTGCCGTTATTCAAACCGGAGGGAAGCAGTATCTGGTAAGACCGGGAGAAACATTAAAGATAGAAAAAATCGTTCCGCCTGAAAAAGGGGACACTTTCGCTTTTGAGGAAATTCTTTTGGTGTTTGACGGAAAGGAGGCTAAAATCGGAACTCCTTACGTCAGCGGGGCGAAGGTAACGGCAAAAATAGAAGGCGATGAGAAAGACAAAAAAATCAGCGTTATCCGCTATAAATCAAAAACCAGGCAATTCAAAAAAAAAGGGCATCGTCAAATTCACACCAAAATTACTATTCTTGAAATAAAGTAGTTTATCGTTCAAAAACAACCCCGCAAGTTCGCGGGGTTGTTTTAATTTTGCGTCGTTCTCAAACAAGCGACTTTCTACGGTTACTTTCTGTTTTTTAGCGCGTTGTTCATTGTTTCACTGTCAATATATTCCAATTCCGTTCCGGTGGACAGCCCGCGTCCGAGACGAGTAACTTTGATTGGAAGAGGTTCAAGAATTTTTTCAATGTAGCGGGCGGTATTTTCGCCTTCAAGCGTCGCGCTTGTTGCAAGAATCACTTCCGCCGGTTTTTCTTTTTGCGCCTTATTGAATAATTCCTTAATAACCAAGCTGTTTTGTTTCTCGTTTTTCAAGGAAAGAGCCGAACCGAGAATGAAATATTTTCCGTTGTAAATTCCTGTTTTTTCAATATTATCAAGGTCAAGATTTTTCTCAACAACCATTAAGAGCGCCAAGTTTCTGTTTAGGCTTGAACATATCGGGCACTTATCGGAGGTGCCGTTTCCACGGTTTTCAAAATAACGGCGACAAGAAACGCATTGAACGGCGTTGTTTTTTATTTCTTTGATGAGTTTTGATAGCTCATCAACAAACTCATTGTCCGCGGACGACAAAAAGTAGGCGAATCTTTTCGCTTGTCGGGGTCCGATTCCGGGGAATTTCAAAAAATACTCAACTAATTTGTCAAACATAAAATTTTATTAGATTTGTCCGAAGTCGTCAGTTTCAATAGATGAGAAACTGACCATTTTGGGGTCAAAATAAAGCTTTGTGAAGCCCGTGGGACCATTCCTGTGCTTTTCTATAAGTATTTCGGCTATATTATCGCAATCATTTTGATTGTCCTTATATTTATCGTCCCTGTATATAAACATAACAACATCAGCGTCTTGCTCAATGGAACCGGAATCGCGCAAATCGTGAAGTTTCGGTTTCTTGTTCGGGCGCGATTCCAGGGCTCTTGAAAGCTGGGAAACGGCAAGAACCGGCACGTCCAGTTCTTTTGCCAATCCTTTAAGCGAACGGGATATTTCCGTCATCTGTTGAACCATATTGTCAGTTCTGTGGCGAGGCGCCATAAGTTGAAGATAGTCAACGATTATAAGTCCAAGCCCATGTTCAGACTGAAGACGGCGAGCCATGGAACGCATCTGCATAATATTGTTTGATGATTCGTCGTCAATGAATATCGGGGCTTTGGAAAGTTTTCCCAGGGCATTGCTTATGCGCGCGAATTCTTCATCGCTTGAAAGACGCCCCGTCCGCAATTTCCATGAATCAACCCGTGCTTCCGAAACCAGAAGCCTGTCAACGAGCGATTGCGAAGACATTTCCAAACTGAATATTCCAACCGGAATGTTTTGTTTGACCGCCACATTTCTGGCTATATCAAGCGCGAATGCCGTTTTACCCATAGATGGCCTTGCTGCCAAGATGATTAAGTCGGACTTCTGTAAACCGGCAAGTTGGCTGTCAAGTTCGGGAAATCCAGTCGGAATGCCTCTCAGCTCGCCTTTTGACTTGTGGAGACGGTCAATTCTTTCCCATGCGTCTTCAAGGGCGCTTTTCACGCTCGTGAATTTTTGTTTTAATGAGTTTTTAGTGATGCCGAATATCTTTTTTTCCGCCTCATCCAAAAGTTCGTCAACATCCCGCTCCTCGTTATATCCAAGATGGGAAATCTGACTTGACGATTCAATCAAGTCGCGCAGTATTCGTTTTTTGTGGACAATCTCGGCATAGTGTTTTGCATTAGAAGCGTTCGGGACGGTGTTTATAGTTTCGGTAAGATATGCTCTTCCGCCGATGTTTTCCAGTTGTTTTTTTTCCTTAAGCCGGGACGAAACAGACAGAATATCAATCGGCTCTTTTTTATCATAAAGATCAAACATCGCCTTGTAAATAATCCTGTGTTTTTCGCTATAGAAATCGTCTTGGGTAAGCAAATCTCCGACGATGTACGTGGCGACTGAATCGAGCATTAAGGAGCCCAGAACGCATTTTTCCGCGTCCAGGTCTTGCGGAGGCATTCGCGTTGCGGTAGATTGAGTTATTTGCTTGAAAGACATAATAATTACATTCTAGCACAATTTTTCTTTTCTTCAACTTTTGCGCCGGCGCGCTGACATGCACAAGTTCACTAACATATGGCACTCTTCTAAAAAGAAGAGAAATGAGACAATTTAATAAATTCAAAGGAACAAAGGGGTTTGGCGCCTTAATTTAACAACATTGTTCCGTTTTTTGGGCGGAACAGAGGAGGAGAAAAAAATGGAGTATCGAATCCGGCAGGGCTATGATGACGCAGATAAATGCGTCATAGATGTGGGTATAGATATAGGTGACCTTGAAGCGGGGTTACCTTTCGAAACACCCGCTCGTGAAACTTACAAGCGGATTAAAGAAGTAAAAGGGGTGATTTCCTTTAGCGTTGAGAATCGCTACAGGGTTTCCATGGGGAAAGGATCATTATTTTTCTGGGACGACATTGTCCCGGAAGTGATGGCCATTCTTCGGGACGCATTTGCTCCTGGAGAAAAAATAAATGAGATTGATTAAGCCCCCATCACCCCGAACCTGGTTCGGGGTGATTTTTTTATTTCTTTTTCAGCGAGCATCCCGCTGAACCGTCTCTCACTTCATAACCGAGAGATTTGATTTTTTCACGCAACGCATCCGATTCCTCCCAGTTTCCTGTTTTTCGCGCGACTTCTCTTGCTTCCGCCAACTCTTTGATTTCTTCCGGAACCCCTTCCTGTTCGCCGGCGTTGGTGAGATTCAACCCGAGAACTTCATCAAAGCGCAGAATGGTCGCCAGCTTTTCTTCCTTTGGAAGATCTGATTTCAACATTTTTTGCGCGACAGCCAGCGCCTGCGGCATATTCAAATCGTCGTTTATCGCCACCAAGAATTTATCGCTAAATTCACACTTAGGTGCCTTGCACCTAAGTCCACTTAGGTGCAAGGCACCTAAGTTGTTTATTTGATTTTTTAAATGCTCCAATCCATTTTTTGCCGCTTTTAAGCTTTCCCATGTAAAATTCATTTTTGAGCGGTAATGGGCTTGCAGGCATAAAAAGCGGAAGGCGAGGGGACTGAATCCTTTTTCTTCAAGGTCGCGAAGGGTGTAGAAATTTCCCAAGCTCTTGGACATTTTTTTATTGTCAACGAGCAGATGCTCGTTGTGCACCCAATAATTGACCGGCTTTGGACAGTCGTGTCCCGCCGCGCTTTGCGCCAGTTCGTCTTCGTGGTGGGGAAACTTTAAGTCAACACCTCCGGTGTGAATATCAAAAGGGAGTCCGAGCTCTTTCTCGGACATCGCGGAGCACTCAATGTGCCAGCCTGGTCTGCCGTTCCCCCAAGGGCTTTCCCATGCCGGTTCGCCATTTTTCGCGGCTTTCCATAAAACAAAATCACTTACATCTTCTTTTTCGTATTCGTCGGCGTTTACTCTGGCACCGGGCTTAATTTGCGATAAATCCAAATCCGCTAATTGTCCGTAGCGATATTTTTCAGCGTATTTTTTGATGTTAAAATAGACGGAGCCACCTTTTTCGTAAGCGAAGCCTTTGTCAACTAAAGCAGCGACAAGTTCCAGCATCTCGGAGATGGTTTCTGTTGCTCTCGGAGCCTCGTCCGGGCGGGGGATGTTCAGACGCTCCAAATCCTGCCAAAAATATTTTTCATAGATTTCCGTGTATCGCTTTAACGCTTCCATCGGCTCAAGCTCCGGAAATTTTTCCTTTGAACCGGCGATGGTTTTGTCGTCCACATCCGTGATGTTCATCACCCATTTTGTTTTGAAGCCGTTGAATTTTAATGTCCGAACAAGCGTATCCGAGAAAATATACGCGCGCAAATTTCCAATGTGCGCAAAATCGTAAACGGTCGGACCGCAAGTGTAAACTCCAGCCCCACCGCTTTTTATCGGAATAAATTCATCTTTTTCGCGCGAGAGTGAATTATATAATCGTAATTTAGACATTTTTTTATTTTAGAGCCATTTTTTGAATTTAAAAAACGAGAACATTATAAACATCGCGCCCAGCATCATCGCTACGATTATCCAAAAATCCCCCCGGGTTCCCACAATGGGGAGATATTTCGTATTCATACCAAAAAGACTCGTAAAGATTGCCAAAGGAAAGGTTACGAACGCCATAATTGTCAGAACTTTCATAATATCATTCGTTCTGTTTGAGAGAAGGGAATCATTCGTCTCCTGCAGAGAACCGATTGTCTCTTTGCTGCTTTCCAGCATATTCCAAACTTTATAATATTCTCCGATAAGATTATTCAGATAATGCGCGAATTCAGGTCCAAAAAATTTTTTGCCGGAATATTCAAAGGAAGAAAATATTTCCTTATGCGGGCTCAGAATCCTTCGGAAATCAAGAATATTTCTCCTAACATGTGATATTTTTCTGACCAAATTATGTTGAGCCGGCGTCTGTAAAAACATCTCTCTTTCTATTCTTTCTATTTTTATCTGAATCCCGTCAAGTTCTTTTAAAGAAATATTGTAGAGCTGTTTGACGATATAAAAGAAAAGGGAGGTTACATTTTGAGAAAGGTTGCTGGCGCGCAATATGGAATCGGCTTCAAAAGATTTGCTAAGCTCCACTATGATGTTTATCGTTTGGTAATGCGCCGTAATGAAAAAATTTTTTCCGATTATGAAATCTATTTCATAGCTGACATATTCTCTGCTAACCGGATTAAAGGCGGGGAAATGGAGAATGAGGTAAACAGAATCCTTATACAAATCAACTTTCGGGCGAAGGGTGGGTCTCAAAAGTTCGTCCGCCACAAGAGGGTGGATATGATATTTTTTCATCAATGATTTGACTTCTTCCGGGGTCGGAGACTCCAGATCAACCCATGTCATTTTTCTGTGCTTAAAAGTGGACATCATCCTTTTTATTATAACATAAATGATTTTTGCGACAAAAAGAATTGGAGGAAAACCCCTTCTTGAGGTATTATTAGGGAAAACAGGGGTTGCAATTAATTCTTAAACCGGGGGCGTTTTAGTTTGACCGTGTTCCAATAATTTGCGATAATATAATACAATGGAACGTTTTAAGAAAGTAGCGTATATTTCGGCGATATCCGCCCTTGTTATCGGAGTTTTTGTTGCGGGCGTTTTTTTCGGTTACTCGCAGAGACCTGCGATAGAAAGAGTCCATAATTTAATAAACAAAGATTCCGTCAAACCGGACAATGTTGATTTCTCCCCTTTTTGGGAAGCATGGAATGATGTTGACTCAAAATTCGTTTCAAACAACGGATTGGACACCCAGAAAAGAGTTTGGGGGGCGATTGAGGGTATGGTTAAATCTCTCGGAGATCCTTACTCAGTTTTTTTCCCGCCAAAGGAGGCAAAAATATTCAATGAGGACATTCAAGGAAATTTCGGCGGGGTTGGTATGGAAATAGGCGTTAGAAACGGTGTTTTGACCGTTATCGCTCCGCTCAAAGGAACACCGGCTTATCGCGCGGGAATAAAGACCGGGGACAAAATAATTAAAATAGACGATAAATCGTCCTCCAATATGATGGCGGATGAGGCGGTGAGGTTGATAAGAGGCAAAAAAGGAACCAAAGTGAAATTGACCATTTTGAGAGAAGGTGAGGATAAGCCACTTGAAATAAAAATAATCAGAGACACCATCAAAGTTCCGTCCCTAAAAACCGAGTCAAAAAAGGATGGCATTTTCGTTATAAGCCTTTATCTTTTTTCAGCGAATTCAGCCAATGATTTCAGGGACGCTTTGCGTGAATTTGTCAGCTCAAAAAAAACCAAATTCATTTTGGACTTGAGAGGAAACCCGGGTGGGTATCTTAACGCTTCGGTTGATATTGCCAGCTGGTTTTTGCCGCTTGGGAAAGTGGTTGCCAGAGAAAAATTCAGTGACGGGAAGGAGGTTATTTACAGGAGTAAGGGCTACGACATATTCAAGAAATTACCAATGGTTATTCTTGTGGACGGGGGAAGCGCTTCCGCTTCGGAAATTTTGGCTGGAGCTCTGCGGGAGCATGGAATTGCCACATTGGTTGGCGAGAAAACTTACGGAAAAGGTTCGGTTCAAGAATTGATTAAAATAACCCCTGAAACATCTTTGAAATTAACCATTGCAAGATGGCTCACTCCAAATGGAAAGTCAATATCAAAAGAAGGATTGGAACCGGATGTTAAAGTGGATTTCACAAAAGAGGATTTTGCCGCGGGAAAAGACCCGCAAATGGAAAAGGCGATTGAACTGCTTTTGAAAAAATAATTTTCTTCTCTTTTCCGCCCATGGCGGGCGAATTTTGCATTTTTTCTTCCGCTATGATACCATCAAAGCAATGAAAGTGATTCTAATAAAAGATGTTTCTGGACTGGGCAGAAAATATGATGTTAAGGACGTGAGCGACGGATACGCCCACAATTTTCTTATTGCGCGCAAACTGGCGGAGCCGGCCACCCTGAAAAAAATTGAGGCGACCAAGGTTAAGGAGAAACAGGTTGAGCAGTTAAAGAAAGTGGACGAGAATATTCTTGAAAAAAATCTCCAGGCACTTGAAGGACTTAAAGTATCAATTGAAGAGAAGGCGAACGAAAAAGGGCATTTGTTTTCCGGAATTCACAAAGAAGAAATTATTAAAATTTTAAAAGAGAAAAATCATATTGAAATTCCGGAAGGCTTGATTGATTTGGAACAGCCCATAAAAGAAACAGGAGAACATAAAATTTCAGTCCTCCCTCTCGGTAGAAAAAGCAAAGGGAGAGAATTCACTCTGGAAGTCCTTCCAAAATAGGGCATTGTCATACAACTCATTTTAGTCTTTTGAAGCCCGACCTTGATAAGTTCGTCTTTTTTATTTTTCCACATTTTGCGGATTGAGTCAGAATGGTGTATTATGAATATCAATGAGCAGATACATTTTTGTTGTCGGGGGAGTTATGTCCGGGGTGGGGAAGGGGGTCGCCTCTTCTTCCATAGGAAAAATCCTCCAAGACCAAGGATATAAGGTAACGGCAATAAAAATTGATCCCTATATAAATGTTGATGCCGGCACGATGAACCCCGTTGAACACGGGGAAGTTTTTGTTACGGAAGACGGGCTTGAGTCAGACCAGGACCTCGGTAATTACGAGAGATTCCTCGATGTTGATATGTATCGCTTTAATTATATGACCACGGGAGCCGTTTACGAAACCGTTATACACAAAGAACGCAATTTGGAGTACGGAGGAAAATGCGTAGAGGTTGTTCCGGATATTCCGAAAGAAGTCATATCGCGAATTGAATTCGCCGCCAAGAAAACGGGTGCCGATTTCACAATGATAGAAATAGGAGGGACAGTCGGGGAGTATCAGAATATGCTTTTTTTGGAGGCCGCCAGAATGATGAAATTAAAAAACCCATCAAAGGTTATTTTTGTTATGGTGAGTTATCTTCCCATACCGGACAAAGTGGGGGAGATGAAGACAAAGCCGACTCAATACGCCGCCAGGACGCTAAATACGGCTGGAATTCAGCCGGACATAATTATCGCCCGGTCACGAAGACCGTTAGACGCTCCGCGCAAGAAAAAAATTGCCATATTTTGCAACATTAAAGAAAGCGATGTTATTTCCGCTCCAGACCTGGAGACAATTTATGAAGTTCCGATAAATTTTGAAAGACAAGGGTTGGCTCAAAAAATTATTGAGAAGTTCAATTTTTTGACGAACGGGAACAAGAAGGACACACTTAAACCGCCGATTGAGGATAAGAAAAAAATTTCACGATGGAGGGCATTGGTGGCAAAAATAAGGATGTTGGACAATCGGTTGAATAAAAAAACAATCGATATCGGAATCGTGGGAAAATATTTTTCAACCGGAAAATTCATTCTTGCCGACTCTTATATTTCCGTAATAGAGGCGATTAAGCACGCCGCTTGGAAAAACGGATATCACCCCAACATAGAATGGATTGATTCCGAGCAATATGAGAAACATACCAATAAACTGAAAGAATTGAAGCGTTATGATGGGATTATCGTTCCCGGAGGATTTGGTTCGCGGGGAGTGGAAGGGAAGATAAAGGCCATCGGCTTCGCAAGGAAAGAGAAGATACCTTATCTTGGCTTGTGTTACGGAATGCAGTTGGCCGTCATTGAGGCGGCGAGAAATCTCGCACGTTTGAAAGGCGCCAATTCAACGGAGATAGATGAAAACACAAAATATCCGGTGATACATATTTCGGAAGACCAAAAGGCAAACATTAAAAACCAACGTTATGGCGGTTCTATGCGGTTGGGGGCTTATCCGTGCGAACTTAAAAAAGGAACGTTGAGCAGGAAAGCGTACAGCGAAAATACAGTCTTAGAAAGACATCGCCACCGGTACGAACTGAACAATGAATTTCGCGAGAAACTGGAAGAAGTTGGACTAAGTATGGCGGGGATTAACAGAGAACGCGGCCTTGTTGAAATAGTGGAACTGAAAAATCACCCGTTTTTTGTGGGTGTTCAGTTTCATCCGGAATTTAAGTCGCGCCCATTGAAGCCTCATCCGCTTTTTGATCAGTTCATAAAGAGCGCGATTAAGCTTGGAAGGAAAAATTAGAGAACGCTTACAACTTTATATTTTTTAGTTTGGCCGTCAAATCTTGTCTTTCTTTTTTCTGAAAATTTGACTTTCCCTTCTTTGATAGAGTAAAGCGTGTGGTCGTTTCCGACTTTCACGTTCTCTCCGGCAAGAATTTTCGTTCCGCGTTGGCGAACCAAAATAGACCCGCTTTTCGCTTGTTGTCCGTCTTGAAGTTTTACGCCGAGATATTTCGGTTTTGAATCCCGTAAATTACTGGCTGTTCCTCCTGCTTTTCTATGCGCCATAATACTTAATTTACTTCAGTCAAAATTAAGGATAAAATATCAAGATGACTGAATAAATATAGAAGTATGTTAACAAAGATAATTTTAAAAATCAAGTCCCATGGGGAAAAATTCGGAAAAATTCTTGAGCGAATCAAGCCACATGGGAATGACATTGCGATTGCCCTGATAATCATTTTTACAGCATTGATAAGCTTTGGATTAGGCAGATTGTCAAAAATAAGGGAAAATAAAACGCCCATTACGGTAACAAATATGATTCCCGTCAAAATTCCGGCAGGGAACACTACTGTGCCTAAACCCAATTCTGTCGCCAAGAAAACAGGTAGCCTTGTCGCGTCCAAAAAAGGGAGTAAATATCATTATCCATGGTGTTCCGGCGCTTTAAGAATAAAGGATTCAAATAAAATTTGGTTTTCTTCGGCAAAAGAAGCCAGGTTGGCGGGCTATACTCCAGCAAAAAACTGTAAAGGATTGAAATAAATTTAATCTTGTTATTTGTATCCTCGGTAAAATATCTGATTGCTTGAAATTGTGAATTTTTTTGCGGTTGTAAATTTTAGGCGGAATGCTATATTGATATCAGGTCTTTAACCTTTAAAATATGTAAAAACAGAGGAAATTATGACGAAAATTACGAAGATAATTGTAGCGTTAGATGGAATGAAGCATGGCGAAGCATTAAAACTTGCGGAGAAATTGAGTGGCCGGGACATACTTTTCAAGGTCAATGATTTGTTGGATGACAGGGAAGGACCATCTGTGATAGAGACCTTGAGACACCATGGCAGTGTAATGGTTGATTCAAAATTACACGACATACCAAACACAGTGAAAAATAGGATTATAAAGTATGCTAAATACAAACCGGAATTTATTACTGTGCATGCTTCAGGGGGTATTGAAATGATGAGGATGGCAGCAATGAACAGTTCGGAATCCGCAATTCTCGCTGTAACGGTTTTGACATCTCTGGGCGGGGAAGAATGCAATATTAATCTTGGTGGGTCTGTTAAGGCAAAGGTTTTGCAATATGCGCACAACGCGGTTTTAGCCGGAGTGCATGGGATTGTATGCTCACCAAACGAACTGGAGTTTCTTTCCAAATTCCCTGAATTAAAATCTTTAATCAAGGTGACTCCCGGCATCAGACCCAAATGGCATTTTGACCCGAAAGATGACCAATCCAGAGTTACAACCCCGGCGGATGCGGCAAGAATGGGCGCGGATTATTTAGTAATCGGAAGACCTATTGTTGAAGCAGATAATCCTGTTGAAGCAGTCAAAAAGATTCAGGAAGAGATATCTAATGCTATCATGATGGCTTAAAATAAATAAAATAGCGGTGATTCTTAAAACCAATAGCATCACCGCTATTTTATTTATTTTTTTGAAGCCCTAAGGGTTGAAAACAATAATGCCACCTCAAAAGCCACCGATAAATCCAGTGACTAAGGGGTGGAAATTAGCTTTATGGAATAGAGGGGGAGGAGTTTTTGGTTTCCCGGGAGAGGGAAGGAATCAGTTTTTCCAGTTTTTTTCGCCGGTTGAAAGTATGTCGTTTTATTTGTCAGCGAGTTTCAAAATTCCGCAGACTTTTAAGGTTAACTGTATATTGGATTGCAAAGGCGAATATTTCGGAATATAATCTAAATGTGATGGAAAACCTTGATTTTCTCAACAATAAATACAGTCTCCGAAATTCTCAGGAGGTGAAATCCGCCGCAAAGCGGACCGAAATAAGAGAAGGCAAAGAATTCCCTGAAGACCCGGGAGAAAGAATTCAAAATTACCTTGATCGATTCAAGGAGATTACAGGACGGAAAGACCCGCACGAAAGGGAGAGGGGGTTGGAGGCGTTAAAAAAGGTGCTTTGCAGAAAATTTGTCATCAAACCCGAGAAAATCCCTGAGACTTATTTAAATTCAATAAAACTTAGAAGAAGAAAAAGAGGGGACAGAGAGAGTATTGAAATTTCCGACGAGTATCGCAAAAGCATCTCCGTCGGTATTGTCAAAGACCAAGAAAAATCCTTAGGCAGGTGGGTGGATTATTTGGCTTCCGAGAATACCAAATTTCCGGATTGGCTTAAATATTATACTCTTAGGAATATTCTCAAAATGGGAAGATATAACAAGGAAAGGGAAAAATTTGCCGAGCGTTACGGAGGGGCAGTTGCTCAATTTGCGGATATCAACCGCGAAGCTTTGGGAATTGTGCTCAGCGATATTGAGGCGAAATACTCCGGGGATAAAAGCAAGACAGAGGAAGCATCGCAATTTTTAAGACGGCACGACATTGAAACCGAAGTGAAAGAAAAATACAGACAAGCTCTGGATAAAAAAAATTTTTCCAAACTTTATGCTCTCGCCATAGAAGAGTTTAATCCCATACCCGAAGAATTGCTCAAAATTACCAGAGGAAAGTGGATTGAATATCCGAAAGGCTCTGATTATGCGAGCGTGGTAGAGTCCATTTCAGATTACGGCACCGGATGGTGTTTGAAGGGCGAATCCATCTCTGAATGGTATCTTGAGAATAACAATCTTTACATTTATTATTCTCAAGACAAAAAAGGGAATCCAGTTATTCCGCGAGTGGTTATGGTGGTAAACTCGGATAATAAAATTGAAGAAATGCGCGGCGTCGCCCGTGGGGAAAATCTTGATCCTTATATCGGAGAGGTTGTTGAAGAAAAATTAAAAGAGCATCCGGATGGAAAAAAGTTTGAAAAAGAATCAGCTGACACTAAACTTCTTACTGAAATTGACCGGAAAACCAAAAATAAAGAATCTCTCAGTAAAGACGATTTGCTTTTTTTATACGAAATCAATTCCCCCATAGAGGGGTTTGGTTACGATAAAGAAAGAGCCCCGAGGATTAACGAGATAAGAAAAACAAGGAATAGAGAAGAAGATATGCCGATTGTCTTTGATTGCGCTCCGGACCAAATAGCCTATGGGACAGAATTTGTAAACGGAAACACCAAAGCGTACATTGGAGAATGGAATACGGAAGTTTTTCAAGTTATTAGGAAATATCCGAATATTAAATACTTTTATGAGTCATTTCCTGAAAACAAAATATTCATACTCAAGAATAGGACTAATCCCGACATTAATTCTCCGGGAAAAGCCGAGCAAGCCTTAAAAAAGAAGAATATTTATTTGTCAAAATTCGGAATGGATATTCTTTACAAAATTAAATTCAACAAAGAAGCCAGAACCTTTAAACTCGCGCAATTTACGGTTGAACAGCTCGGTTTCCCAAAAGGCGCCACTATGGATGAAATATACGCAAAAGCGCGCGAAGCCGGGTTACTGCTTGTTCCTCCGGATATTGCCGTTCAGTTGGCTTTGCAATACAACGAAAAGGACTTGAAATTGATTGCCATAAAGCAGATTGCCGACCGTGATGGCGACTTAAATATCTTTAGTTTGGAGGCAGACGGCTCTCTTTGCGCTCGCGGTGCCGCTCCGGACAGCAAATGGGACCCCGATTTTCAGTTTGTTTTTTCTTTTCGCGAACCACTTGAAGATAAAAGGGTCTCGGCGTAATGCCACATAGAATAAACCGAGCTCGGGCGTTAGGGTAATTTTAAAAAATTTAAAGATTTGATTCCCTTGCTTTCTTTTTTGAAACTGTCAATGTGGTAATTTTTTTCGTGGAACGGAGTGGGATGAGTTTTTCCCGGATTTCTTGGGGGAGGGAAGGGATTAGTTTTTCCAGTTTTTTCTCGTCCGCTGACAGGATTTCATCCCATTTGTTTATTGACTCAAGAATTTCTTCCGCCTTTTCCATGTTGTAAGAAACGCTTTCGCGCGCCGTTCTGGTAATGTATCCTTCTTCCCCAAAAACTCTTTCTATCTTTTGGTCGTCCATAAAGCCGTAAATGGCGGTTTTCAGCTCGTCAAGGCGCTCTTTGTTTTTCTGGTTTTGCTCTTTTATTTCAAGATATTCTTTTACAATTTCCTTGATTTCTTCTTCGGTTTTCGGTTCGGCATCCGGACTCTTGTATAAATGTTTCCACATCGGGCACATTTCTTTATATCCGCACCAGTCGCACAGGGCGGAAGGAAGGGGAGGGAAGTTGTAATTGTCGGCGATGCGACCCTCTATTTCTTCTATTGAATTTAAAATGCTTCGCGTTGTTTCTTCCAGCTCCTTGGCGGAACGGGTCGTTGAAATTTTTTCCCCATGCTTTAAAAAATAGAGACTTAATTTTATTTTGCGAGGGGAGAGGTGGGGCCATCGTTTTATCAATCCGAGGTGATAGATGGACATTTGCAAATCCTCATCAACGGCGGCTTGGGAGGGCATCCTTTTGGCGGTTTTGTAATCAATAATCTCGTAAGAGTCGTCTTCCGGGTTTTTATCCATTCTGTCTATAACGCCTGTCAAAATGTGTTTTTCTTTTGTTTTGGGGTCATCCAATTCAACGCTGAAAAATGATTCAAGCTCAATCGTATTAAAATTCCAGGGTTGGTTCTTTTTATAAAAATTCTTCAAAAGGGAAACGCCTTCTTCGCGATACGCTTTTTTTCTTTCTTGGGAGCTTTCATCTTTGAAACTTTCCGATTGTTTTTCCCATTTATCATAGAAAAAATCAATAACTTCATCCAGTGTGGGGTAGAGGGGGGTGCGTTCAAACATATATTTAAGGGAGGCATGTATAGCCGAACCGAACGCCATTTCAATATTTTTAGGGACGCGAATCTTGTCAATTTGCTGGAATTTGAATTTCAGCGGACAGGTTTTGTATGTATCCAAAGAAGAGTATGAGATACGCATGATTAGGGTATTATAGCATAATTGCTTTTTCCGGAGAAGTGACATAAAATAATCGTTGGAAAGGGAGGAAATATGGATGCCAAAAAACTGAGAAAAATAAGAGAGATTTGTCTTGATTCCGGGTTTTGCGACCCCATAAACAAGACATTGGCGGAATGCGAAAAATGCATTGTCGCCGAAAAGCCCGACAAAAGTTTCCGGCCCAGAAGGAGTAATTCCGGACCGTTGGATTAAAAACGTCCGGGACGCGTAATCGCCCAAAGGGGAAGTTTATACTTCCCCTTTTGTTATTTTTTATATACTATGTCGCACAATATACCTTTTGCGACATAGTATTCCGATTTTACCTTTTGTTTCCTCCTCCGCCGGAAAAATCAACGCTGGGAGCATATTTAACAGTGTCCATGCTTTTTCCTCCTTTTATTCTATTCATATTCTTAATAAAGGAACTCCAAATCAACTTGTTAAAAACGTCATACCAAAGATATCTTGCCGGTCCGGCCAAATGATTATTCCACAGATATTTGACTCCTCCCAAAACATACGAAAAATTATGCTGAACAATATTACTCTCAGCAAATGATTGAATATTGAAACCTAAATAGCTTAGTATCGCGATTCCTATGATTATAAATATAATCCACCGAATCATACTTTTATTATACTGGACTTTATTGATTAAGCCAATAGCTAGGACATTACAGATATGAAAGCGGGTTCAGATACGCTTTTTTGTCCGCTATCGGGATGTAGGCGTTTTTGCAGTTTATGCTCCTTGTAAATTTGGTTATTTTGACACCTTGTGTGGCGTAAACGGTAAAGTGCAAATGAGGACCGGTAGCGTAACCGGTTTGTCCACTGTAAGCTATTACCGCTCCGGAAGAAACGCTTTCTCCCGCATCAACTTTTATTTTTGAAAGATGGGCGTAAAGAGTTGAAAGCCCGTTACCGTGTCGCAAAAGAATCCATTTTCCATAAGAATAACAGCCCTTGATGCTATCTGTGTTTCCCACCCCCTCCACGATTCCGGCTGAAGCGGCTCTAACGCGGGTGCCGAAAGATGCCCTGAAATCAAGCCCTGTGTGTCCTCCCCCGTTGTAAATCTGAGGATTTTTGGTGGCGAATTTCGTGTTGCCGAAATACTGGGTAATGCAATAAATATTACCGAGCGCGCTTTTATATGATTTGCAGTTTTGCATATACTCATTGCTGAATGGCCACTTCAAAATGCCGGAACCGGTCGGAGGAATGCTGTTTGGGTCTATAACAATTCTTAATTGTGATTCCATTTCTGCCAGTTCCCTTTCAAACGCCTCTTTTTTTGCCAATCTCTCTTTCAAAAGTTTCCTGTAATTTAATTCTTTGTTTTGGGTTTTTTTCAAAAGGCTGTTTTTTACCGCCTTGTTTCTGTTGACGAGATATTTTTGATCAAGGAGTTGGGACTTCAAGCTTTCTTGCTTTTTTTTCTCTATTTGTTCTTGTCCTTTTTTCTGACTCAAGACTGTTATTGTCGCTCTAATATCGTTAAGGTTGTCCTTAATATTTTTTTGAATATTCTTCATTCTTTCCAAATCTCCGAAAAAATCTGAGAAACTGTCATTCGCCAAGCTTATTTCCACCAGGGAGCGCGATTCCAATTCATTCATTTGCCTGATAATTTCCCCCATAATTTTTTTTCTTTGGGAGATGTCATCCGTTTTGCCACTAATTTCAATGCCAAGCCTTTCAATGTTCAGACCAGACTCTTCTATTTTTTTTTGTGTGAGATAAATGGAGCTGTTTAACGCCTTGGCGTTTAATTCCAAGCGGTAAAGTTCGTTTTTAAGAGTATTCTTTTCCCCTGTTACGGAGTCAATTTGCTGGCGGTATTTTTTGATATCTTTTTCAATATTCGCGATTTGATTGCTTCTTTGTTCAATTTGATTTTTTAAATCGTTTATTTTGGAAGCGTTTGCTCCGGAGTGAAAAACAAAAAAAGCGAGAATCAGTATTACAATCGGAAATCGTAAATCTTTAAATTTTAATCTATAATTTCGCATTTTTAATTTTGAATTTTCAACTCGGCGTTTTTAAGTCTTCTCAGGGTTTCTTCCTTGCCTAAAATTTCAGCTACGGAAAAAGGGTCCGGCGATTTATCAAGTCCAGTTAATGCCATTCTGAACGGCCACAGCACATTCCCTCTGCCCTGCTCTTCCGCGTAATCCCAGACCGCTTTTTTAACGCTTTCGGAGGAAAAATCTGGTGTATCTAACGGTTCCAGGAATTTGACAATTTCTTCTAGGTGTTTTTTGGTTGCGTTCAAATCTCTTTCCTTTTTCCAAAGCAGTTTTTCTTTTTCATATTCGGGCTGTTCAAAAAAATATCCTATTTCTTCCCCCGCTTCCGTTAGTGTGTTCATTCTTTCCTGTTTGATTTTTACGATTTTCCTTATTTTTTCCATCTGTCCGTCGGCTGTCGGATAACGGCTGACAATGTATGGCAAGCAAAGTTCTGTCAGTTTGCCGGTATCCATGTTTTTTATGTATTGGCTGTTCAGCCAATCAAGGCGGTCCGTGTTGAAAACCGCGCCCCCTTTTTGGATTTTTTTCAAGGAGAATTCTTTAATAAGCTCCTCCATACTGAAAATTTCCCTTTCGTCGCCCGGGTTCCAGCCCAAAAATGCCATGAAATTGACGAGCGCTTTAGGGAGATACCCTTTTTCACGGTATTCGTTCACGGAAGCCGCTCCGTGCCGTTTGGACAGTTTTGACCGGTCGGCGCCCAGAATAAGCGGTATGTGGGCGTATATTGGTCGTGAAGCGCCGATTGCGTTCTGGATGAGGATTTGCCTGGGCGTGTTGGAAATGTGATCCTCGCCCCGTATAATGTGCGTAATTCCCATCTCAAAATCATCCACGACGACCGCCAAATGATACAGTGGCGTTTCTTCATCCTTAGCGATGACAAAGTCTCCCAGTTCCGTCGTGTCAAATTCAATTTCTCCGCGAATTTCATCCTTGAAGCTGACTTTCAGGTTTGGATTTTTGAAACGAATGACGGACTTGCTTTTACCTTCCTTTTCTTCTGAAACATACGCCTTTCCGCCGTTCAGCAGTTTTTGAATGTATTTTTTGTAAATTTCACCCCTTTCGCTCTGTCTGTAAAATTCGTCCCATTCAATGCCCAGCCATTTCAGCCCGTTAAGAATGTCATCCTCGTATTCCTTTTTTGAGCGCTCTTTGTCCGTGTCCTCAATCCGCAAAACAAACTTGCCGCCATTCTGCCTGGCGAATAAATAATTAAACAATGCCGTCCTCACCCCGCCCACATGCAAAACTCCCGTCGGCGACGGCGCAAATCGGGTGCGAACTTGCTCCTTTTGACTTGCATCGGTATCGTTTGCAGGTTTGGTTTTATCCATGAAAGTATTTTAACATAAAAGAGGGTGAAGAAGATAATGTCTGCCGAAAGAAAACGTCGGTGGCTGCGCCGCTGGTGAAGAAAAAAGGCATTATTTTTAATCTTGAATCACCTTGTCGCGCAACGGAAAGGGAGATGCCTTTAGGTTTCTGAAGAAAATGATGAAGAGCATTAACTTCCGGCAAACTGCACAAGTTCACTAACATATGGCACTCTTCTAAAAAGAAGAGAAATGAGACA
>CAYWCU010000004.1:0-55915 GCA_964456855.1 uncultured Candidatus Saccharibacteria bacterium
GTCTCATTTCTCTTCTTTTTAGAAGAGTGCCATATGTTAGTGAACTTGTGCAGAATTTTAACCCCGCCGAAAAAAATCGGGCGAAGCCCGAAAAGCAAAAGGGCAAACCTGCCTGCTGGCAGGCAGGTTTGCCCTTTTGCGATTAGAATTAGAGCGTTTCCGCTTTCCTCTGATTAAGAGGAAAGCGGAAACAGAAAATTTTTCAAATCCTATTACCTGTACCCCGTGGGTGAAAGAAAAAAATGGGGACGAAAAAAATTAAAAAAATGTATTGAAAAAATTTCTGTTTTGATTCGCCGTAGCCCCGCAACGCAAGCGTGCGGGATAAACTCCGCGGAGGCGAGTGGAAACGCACCGATTGAATTACCACGCGCTCCGCGCGTAAGATTAAGTTCAGAGCCACCACGCACTCGGCGCGTGATTAGTCGGGGTTTTGTTCAAAAAAGGTTAGAATTTCAACCAAAATGCTGAAATTGTAAATTGGCGGAGGGAGTGGGATTCCCCTGCGGGCCGGGGTTTTTCGATTTCGCTCCGCTCAATATCTCAAAACCCTTCGAATCCACACGAAAGCCAAGCAGTTGGCTTTCTTCCCTCCTTGTTCGCCCGCCACGGCGGACTCACTGCGGAGGGAGTGGGATTCGAACCCACGAGGAGCTTACACCCCTAACGGTTTTCAAGACCGTCGCCTTCGGCCACTCAGCCATCCCTCCAATATTTTATTTTTCTTACAAAAGGTGTTTTACCCTCTCCTGATTTTAAGAATGCTTCTTCTCGCCTTGCATCTTTTTCTGACAAAAACGCTTCATAGTAAGCAATTTTCCGTGGAGCATTATTTTTTGTAAGAACAGAATTTCCTGAATTATGTTCTTTTATCCTCTTTTTTAAATCTTTAGTAAATCCTTTATATAATTTACCATTTTTTTTGGGCTTTTAAGAATGTAAACATAATACATGTTTCATCGCTCATCGGCCCGAGACCGATGAGCTCAAGCCATCCCTTCGTCATTTCATTAAATTGATGATTCCTCTTCGTTTGAGTTTTCGCTTGAAATTTCTTTCTTTTCCGCCTTTCTCGCTATAACGAATATATAGAAAATATCAAGAATCGCGAAAGTGTTCAAAATCAAAATGGCGATAAACCATTTTAAATGATGATTGCGCGCCGCTTTCCAAAGGGCGACTCCTTTCCAAGGCAAAAGCCAAACTATCATGGCAAGCCATAATACCCCTATTAACCAGTGGTGTTGAGCGAAAAGTTGGTCCATTGATTTATTTTTTCTTTTTGACCGTTAAGTTTAAGTTTTTTCCTTTTTTAAGGCAAGATGTGCAGATTTTTTCCCTTTTGCCATCGGCAAAAGTCGCCCATTGCAGATTTGGGTATTTACGTTTCTTTCCGGTGGGATTGAATTTCTCGGCTCTTATCCGATTACTGTATCCTCCCGCCACTATGGTTCCCTTTTTGCATATAAAACATTCCTTTGCCATGCAATATATGTTATCCTAAAAAAAATAATTATGCAAGAAGTTGATTTCATTTTTGCCATAGCCGTCTTGATAATGTCCGTGGTCATTCACGAGGTTTCTCACGGCTATATGGCGAACGCCCTGGGTGACCCGACCGCCAAGTATGCCGGACGGCTCACTTTGAATCCCGTTAAACATCTTGATTTTTTCGGCTCTTTCGTGGTTCCCATAATCACTTATTTATTAGGTGGAATTATTTTTGGATGGGCGAAACCAGTTCCTTACAATCCTTATAATCTGAAAAATCAAAAGTGGGGTCCGGCTATGGTCGGCGCCGCCGGTCCGGTGGCCAATTTTATTGTCGCGATTTTTTTCGGAATCCTCATACGTTTAGGTTCTCTTTACGGATTAATGTCCGCTCCTTTTATAAAAATTTCCATTATGATTGTTTTCATCAATATAATTCTTGGTATTTTTAACCTCATTCCAATTCCTCCATTAGACGGTTCAAAGGTTCTTTTCGCCTTTTTCCCCTACCAATGGAGACATATTGAGGAATTTCTTGAACGCTACGGTTTTTTTATTATTCTTATATTTATCTTTTTCTTTCTTGATTTGATTTTTCCTCTTATTTTGCTAATTTTTAGATTACTGACCGGCGTGTCTTTTTAAGCGCAACCTCGGGAAAAGCGTTATTGATTCAGGTAAAGGTCCCTCTGTATTTTTTGGGGAGGATAAGTTTCCGGAGAGGATGTCACGGATAAGGAATACTAACCTGACTTGAAAAAACATTTTTTTGAAAACTCTCCGAAATTTGGGCGTCCGCGGGGTTGACCTTATTTTTGCTTTCTGATACAGTATTGATATTGCAATATTGGTTGCAATTTTATTATGCCGACAATCAATCAACTGGTAAAAAGGCCAAGAAAAAAGGCCAAGAAAAAATCAAAAGCGGTGGCGCTTCAGCGTGGCTTTAACAGTAAAAGAAATAAGCCGGTTTTTTATCCTTCTCCGTTTAAGAGAGGAGTGTGCGTTAAGGTTCTTACACAGACGCCGAAGAAACCTAATTCCGCTTTGAGAAAAGTCGCGAGAGTTCGCCTTACCAACGGATTTGAGGTTACAGCTTATATTCCGGGCATGGGACATAATCTTCAAGAGCATTCTGTTGTTTTGCTCAGAGGAGGAAGAGTGAAAGACCTCCCGGGTGTCCGTTATCATATTGTCCGTGGCGTATTGGACACGGCGGGAGTGGAGGGGCGCAAACAAAAAAGAAGTAAGTATGGGGCGAAGAAACCCAAATAAAACAATAATTCTAACCGATAAATTTTAAAAAAGGAGATGAGAAAAAAAATAAAAAAGAAAATAATCGTAAAACCGGATTCAATCTACGGTTCTGTTGATATTGAGAAATTCATCAATCATGTAATGAAAGATGGAAAAAAAACGACTGCCAAAAAGATAGTTTATAGCACACTAGAGAATATTAAAAAAATAGCAAAGGCGGAAAACGCCCTTGATGTTTTTGAAGAGGCGATTAAAAACACCTCTCCCCGCATGGAAGTCCGTTCCAGAAGAATAGGAGGCGCCAATTACCAGGTTCCAAGGGAGGTAAGGCCGGAAAGAAAGTTTGCCTTGGCGGCAAGGTGGATATTGCAGGCCGCGCGGGCGAAAAAAGGATCGGATATGATAAGCCGTCTTTCTGAGGAGTTGCTTGCCGCGTCCAAGAATGAGGGAACGGCCGTTAAAAAGAAAGAAAATGTGCAGAAAATGGCGGAGGCAAATATGGCATTCGCTCATTTCAGTTGGTAATAATTTAAAAAACAAAGGCTTCCGAGATTAAATTTTAAGAATCGCTCTCTTCCATTTCTGATATCCGCGATTCTTTTCTTTTGTTTTCGCCCCAAAAATTAAAACAATATGAGAAAATATCCATTGGAGAAAATTCGCGACATTGGTATTGTCGCTCACATAGACGCGGGAAAGACAACTGTTACAGAACGGGTGCTTTTTTATACGGGTGTTTCGCACAAAATAGGGGAAGTTCACGAGGGCGCGGCCACTATGGACTGGATGGAACAAGAAAGAGAAAGGGGAATAACCATAACTTCCGCCGCAACCACTTGTTTTTGGACTCCGACTTATAAAAAAGGAGAGAAAGAGTTTGAACATCGCATAAACATTATTGACACTCCGGGCCATGTTGATTTTACCGTTGAGGTTGAGCGTTCTTTGCGTGTCTTGGACGGTGCCGTCGTTGTTTTTGACGGTGTCGCGGGTGTGGAGCCTCAATCGGAGACAGTTTGGCGGCAGGCGGATAAATATAATATTCCGAGGGTTTGTTTTATAAACAAGTTGGACCGTATGGGCGCCAATTTTGAAAAGAGTTTCGCTTCAATTTTGGACAGGCTTACGCCGAATGCCGTGAGAATGCAAATACCGATAGGGCTTGAAGGCGAGCATGACGGTGTCGTTGACTTATTAATTCAAAAAGCTTACAGATTTGGAGGAAAACTCGGGGAAGAAGTCAATCAGGAGGAAATCCCAGAGGGTATGAAGGAAGAAGCGGAAAGGCTTCGCAAAGTTTTGATTGAAAAAATTGTGGAGCAGGACGACAAATTGATGAATGATTATCTTGAGGGCAAGGAAATTTCCATTGATGATTTAAAAAGAGTTTTAAGAAAAGCGACTATCGCCTATGAACTGGTCCCGGTTTTTTGCGGTTCGGCGCTGAAGAATAAAGGCGTTCAGTTGGTTCTTGACGCTGTCATTGATTACCTCCCAAACCCTGTGGAAGTTTCCCCCACCATAGGTCACGATCCGGAAACTGACGCCGAGATTAAAATTGAAGCGAGTGACGAAGAGCCTTTTGCCGCTATCGCCTTCAAGCTTCAGACAGACCCTTTTGTCGGTCAATTGACATATTTTCGCGTTTATTCGGGAACGCTTGAGGCGGGCTCTTACGTTCTGAACGCGAGCAATGAAAAAAAGGAAAGGGTTGGAAGAATTTTAAGGATGCACGCCAATGATAGGGAAGACATTAAAGAGGTTTATGCCGGAGAAATCGCCGCTATTGTTGGGCTTAAAGACACTCGCACAGGAGATACTCTCTGCTCTCTTGATCGCCCTGTCCTTTTGGAAAAAATAGACTTTCCCGAGCCGGTTGTTTCTTTGCGCATTGAGCCTAAGACGAAAGCCGACCAGGAAAAAATGGGCATCGCTTTGCACCGCCTTTCGGATGAGGACCCAACCTTTAGAATTGAATCCGACCCAGACACATTAGAAACGATTATTTCAGGAATGGGAGAATTACACCTGGATGTTTTGGTTGACAGGATGAAACGCGAATTCAAAGTTGAGGCGAATATCGGAAAGCCGCAAGTCGCTTACAAAGAAACGATTACCGCCGATGCCAGCGCGGAAGGAAAATATATTCGCCAGTCAGGAGGTCGCGGACAATACGGCCATGTCAAATTAAGGCTTAAACCGAGAGAGAGGGGTGAGGATTTTGAATTCATTAACTCCATTAAAGGAGGAATTATCCCTTCGGAGTTTATTTCAGCCGTTGAAAAAGGTGTTAAGGAAGCTATGGAAAGGGGTGTCGTTGCCGGTTTTCCGATGGTGGATCTCTCTGTTGAACTTTACGACGGTTCTTATCATGAAGTTGACTCTTCCGAGGCGGCCTTTAAAATCGCAGGTTCAATGGCGTTTCAGGATGCCGCCAAAAGGGCGAAGCCGGTTATTTTGGAGCCTATTATGAAAGTGGAAGTTATCGTGCCCGAACAATTTTTCGGGGATATTACAGGAAACCTCAGCTCCAAAAGAGGTCAAATTGAAGAAATGGGAGAACGTGGAGGCTTGAAGGTGATAAACGCCAAAGTTCCGCTTTCCGAGATGTTCGGCTACGTTACAATGTTGAGGTCAATGACGGAGGGCAGAGGGACATATACCATGGAATTTGACCATTACGCCGTCGTTCCCGCGAACATAACCCAGACCATCGCGGAAGGCAGAAAATAGGATTTTTCAAAGTATAGTATAAAAAAAATAATTGTCTTGACAATTATTTTTTTTATACTATAATGACAAGGCGTTAAGGCACTTTAAAATAACATATATAAATATAAACGAACCGGTTTCCGGTTCAAACTTTTAAAATTTTTTTAAAAAGGAGGGCATTCAATGGGGATGTCCAAAAAAGAAAAAGATAAAATAAAGGAAGAATACAAAGAAATGATTGAAAAGGAGGTTCAGGATTTTGTCCGGTTTCCGGGCATTGAACTGAGTCTTCTTTTGGAGGGTCGTCCGGGAACTTATGTTTTTAGGTCCCGGGACGGGCTGGGAGCGGGGAAAATACGTCTGATTTCCCCTTTTCGCCCCGATGACTTCAAGTCTCTCGGGACGAAGGCAAAAAAAATAAGAATAGTTGAGGGGATAGGCTCCCTCGCCTGGATGAACCGGGCAAAGGGAACGGAAGTTCCCCTCAACTCACTGGTTTTTGGTGGTATTCCGGCCGGATCGCCGGAATACAGGAGCCTTTCAGGGAGGCTTCTGGCCGAACTGAGTTCGGTCTGCGAAAGACAAAAAAAAGAAAAAGAATAAAAAAGTTAAGGGTCCGCGAGTTTTCCGGGCCCTTTTTGATTTAAACCCCTGTTCGTGTATAATTGTTAGCAAGAATATGTTTGATAAAATTCCATTCAAAAAAATAATTTTTTCCCTTTTGAGCGTTTTTCTGTTCGCGCCTTCGCGAAGCAAGGCTGTCGTGAATGCGCGAAAAAAGGCGAAAAATCTCACCAGGGAGCTTGGGGCGAAAACCGCCATATGTCTGTACACATTACAAATCAACTTGACACACGAGATAAAATAAAATAGAATAATAAGTAATAAAAAGACCCGAAAGGGGCTTTTTTAAGAGAGATATGTATAACAAATTAAAGGATTATATTAAAGGAACGAGGGTTGAATTAAAGAAAGTCAATTGGCCTTCACAAAAGCAAATAATAAATTTTACATTGCTTGTCATCGGTATTTCAATCGCTGTGGCTTTATTTTTGTCGTTCTTTGATATGATTTTCAGTTATCTGCTCAAAACTTTTGTTCTCTAATTTTAAGTTTTTATATTTTATGGCAAAGCAAAAAGAAGAAATTGGAAGAAATTGGTACGCTATTCACACTTATTCAGGCTATGAAGACGCTGTTGTGCGTAACTTGAAGCAGAGGATAGAATCTCTTGGAATGGATGATAAAATTTTTAATGTTATCGTTCCGCGGGAGAAAAAAATCCAGATTAAAGGTGGAAAACGCGTGGTGGTGGAAGATAAAATTTATCCTGGCTATGTTTTAGTGGATATGGTCGTGACAGATGTGAGTTGGTATGTGGTGCGAAACACTCCGAGAGTCGCCGGATTTGTCGGTTCCGGAACCACCCCGGTTCCTTTGGAAAAAGAAGAAATAGATAGGTTATTTGAGAGGATGGGGGTTACGGAGCCGAAATACAAAGTGGACATTAAGATTGGCGATACCGTTCGCATCAGCGAAGGGGCTTTCAAAGATTTTGAAGGGAAGGTCAGTGAAATAGACGAAGAGAGAGGAAAACTCAAGGCTTTGGTTTCAATGTTTGGACGGGAAACGCCCGTGGAATTGGACTTTTTACAAGTTAAAAAAATATAAAAAAATGGCAAAACCAATTAAGACAATAATTAAACTTCAGATACCTGCGGGAAAAGCAAATCCCGCCCCACCCGTCGGACCCGCTTTGGGACAGCACGGAATAAATATCGGCGATTTTGTGAATAAATTTAACGAGGCGACGAGAGACAAAGGAAACGACATTATTCCGGTTGAGATTACAGTTTATGAAGACAGAAGTTTTGACTTTAAATTAAAAACTCCTCCGGCATCCGACCTTCTTCGCAAGGCGGCCGGAGTAGAAAAAGGATCAGGGAAGCCGTTATCCAAAAAGGTTGGCAAAGTCACGAAAGACCAAATTAAAGAAATTGCCGAACGAAAAATGGAAGACCTCAACGCCAATGACATTAACGCGGCAATGAAAATTATTGAAGGCACTGCCCGTTCAATGGGCATCACGGTGGAATAAAGATGAATCATCGTCCCCGCAGAGACAAATACTATTTAAACATTGCCAAAGAGGTGGCCGCGAGGACTACTTGTCATCGCGTGAAAATTGGCTCTCTTATAGTTCGCGATGATCAAATTATCGCCACGGGATACGTCGGTTCGTGTCGCAAGACAAAAGACTGCCTTGAACACGGATTTTGCTTGCGGGACAAACTAAACATCCCTCACGGGCACAGGTATGAGCTCTGTCGAAGCGTTCATGCCGAACAAAACGCCATAATTAACGCCGCTCGTGCGGGAGTTTCCTTATTGGGCGGAGATATGTATATTTACGGGCAGAGGGAGCCAGGGGGAGAACTCATCAACGCCTTTCCTTGTTTTATATGCAAGAAAATGATTATAAACGCCGGAATAAACAGAGTGGTGGCTTCCTGCGAGGACGGCGGACTGAAGTCTTTCAAAATTGACGATTGGGCGCGAGATTGGAGAGAAAACGATATGCTTGATGACGAACATCAGTACGGGAAATAAAAAGACTTGCCAATCATTTAATATTGCTGTAGAAATATATATAGAATCGTTCATTTCGGACGATTTTTAAAGGAGGAAAGATGATTGTTTGTTTTGGGTGTGATGAGGTTTATTCCTTGCCACTCAACTCGGAAAACAAAAGGGAATGTGTTTCCGCTTGCCCAAAATGCGGAGAATGTATCCCTAAAAAAAGTTGATTGACCATGACGGCAACATATAGTTACCGTCTCTTTTTTGCTTTGGTACATTCAACAAAATAACGCAACACCCGTCTCCCGGTAAAAGACCTCAGCGGGTGTAAAACCCTTCAACCGTTTCCTCGGACGAGTATTGATTAGATACTCCGCTTTAGCGAGCTCGCTACTTGATACCTTACTCCAGTCGGTCTTTTTTGGAAAGTATCTTCTCAACAGTCCATTGCAGTTTTCATTTAATCCTCTTTCATACGAACAATACGAATGAGCGAAGTATACGGACAAACCCAGTTTCTTCTCAACAATTTTGTAATCTTTGTTTTCAGAACCGCAATCGCGAGTCAAAGTTTTAAGATAATTTTCCGGTATCCCGCCCAACTTTTCAAACAACGCGACATCACCAGCTTCCGCCGTGCCGTCCTCGGTCTTGCCAAAAAACACGACACCGGTCTTTCTCTCGTTGACACTTTTAACACAAGTTTTGGACGCTCGAGAAACAACGAGGTCATCTTCCCAGTCTCCTACCCTTGCTCGTTCACCCGCCTCTTTCGGGCGACTCTCAATGGAAGGAAGGGATGCCTCCCTTTCGGCTTTCTGGGCTTTTCTAAAGCCCTTTCTGGCTCTTCTCTTGTGTCTGCGAGTTAGGTATTGTCGCAAGTCTTCACACTCTTCCTTAACCCTGCCGTTTCCTCCTCGCCGTATCTGGGCGTAAACGAATTGATAAATGGCCTCATGGGAGATTCTCATAGTCTTGTCGTCCGGATAATCAATCGGCAGTCTGATGTTGACTTGCTCCGGAGACCATCCCAACTTCAGTTTCTCCGCCACATACTCTCGCAACTCCTCGTTTCGTTCAAGTATTGGTATGTTGCCGCGGTTGGCGATGCGAGCCAAAGCTTTTTTATGCGACACATCGGCATCATATTTATTCAGACCTCTTCTTGATTTGCCGCCAATCTCGCGAGAGACAGAGCTCTTGTTTCTCCCAAGACTCTTTGCAATACTTGTGATACTCGCCCCGTATCTGTATTTCAACTCAATATCTATGCGTTCTCTCAATGTGAGAGGTTGACGACTTTTTGGGCCTTCTTTGTTAATTTTCTTCATATACCCTATACGCCAATAGTTAACGACAGGTGTTGCAATTAATTGTTGAACTGGCCTTTCCTGAAAATGACGCAATTTGTCTTTTGTGTTAAAATTAAAAATAATGTGGGTATTATACGCTTTCATTTCAGCTCTCACGGCGGCGCTTGTTGCCGTTTTTGCCAAACTGGGCTTAAAAGAGATTGATTCCACTTTGGCGACGACCATCCGAGCCGTGATTATGGCCGTATTTTTAGTTATTGTCAGTTTGTTTTTGAAGAAATTTGACGGCTTTTCTTTTTCCTCCTTCGGTTCAAGGGAATGGGTGTTGATTATTTTGGCCGGACTCGCCGGAGCCCTGTCCTGGCTCTTTTATTTTTTGGCGCTGAAGACCGGTCTCGCCACGGGTGTGGTTGCCATAGACCGTTTGAGCATCGTTTTTGTTGTCTTGCTCGCCGCCATTTTTTTGGGCGAGGCGCTTGGTTGGAAATCCGTCACAGGCGCGCTTTTAATGGTTGCCGGAGCATTGCTGATAACTTTAAAATAATTTTAAATTTTAAAAATGAAAATTAAAATAAAGAAAATTTCAGAAGAGGCAATCGCGCCTTCTTGTCATCATAAAGGCGATGCCGGGCTTGATCTGTATTCCGCGGAAGAAATTGTTTTGAAGCCCGGAGAGAGGGCAAAGGTCAGAACCGGGATAGGAATGCAAATTCCGGACGGCTACGTCGGTTTGGTTTGGGACAGAAGCGGAGTGGCCGTCAATCATGGCATCAAGACGATGGCGGGAGTTGTTGATTCCTGTTATCGCGGAGAAATTTCAATTGTTCTTTTAAATTTGTCCGGCGAGGATTTTAAAATAGAAAAGAAGCAAAAAATCGCCCAAATGCTCATCCAAAAAGTTGAAAATCCGGAAATTGAAATCGTTGAAAGTTTGGAAAATTCGGAAAGGGGCGCCGGCGGTTTCGGTAGCACGGGTTCCTTTTAAAATCCGGCTTCCGCGCTCAAGAAAGAGAAGAAAAAATTCAAAAAGGCTCCGTCACCTGGACTCTTTTTTGTTAGGGTTTTTAATGCTAAAATAGCCCTAATGATAAGGTTTATTCTCAAAACTGAAATTGAGAAAGTGATTAAGAAATTATATCCGAAACAACGGATTGATTTTAGTGTTTCCGTGGAGGAGAGATTTGCTGATTATGCCAGTAATGTTGCCATGGTGGTGGTAAAGGATATCGGGCTGAGCCCTCGCGAGGTGGCAGAGAAGATAAAGGGCGAGTTGGAAAAATCAGAAGCGGTTAAAGAGAAAATTTCCAAAATAGATGTCGCCGGACCGGGTTTTTTGAATTTTTATGTTAAAGATTCCGTTTTTTTTGAGAACATAAAGAACATTTTGGACAGGGAAGAAAAATACGGAACCAACGATTCTCGCCGTGGAGAAAAAGTAATGATTGAATTCACCGATCCCAACCCTTTCAAGGAATTTCATATCGGGCATTTGATGAGCAACGCGATTGGGGAATCAATCGCGCGCCTCTTGAAAACAAGCGGGGCGGAAGTAAAAAGGGCAATATATCAAGGGGATGTTGGAATGCATGTGGCAAAAAGCGTTTACGGCTTGCTTTATGGAAAAATGAAAGATAGTGGCGCGCCAGTAAAAGACAAATTTGACGAATTGAAAAAAAAGCCGGAGAAAACAGTTCGGGCAACATCAGATAAAGCTATTTTGCTCGCCAATGCCTACGCTTTTGGCGCCCAAAAATACGAGTCGGACATTGAGGCGAAAAAGGAGATTGTCTCCATAAATAAAAAAATCTATGAGAAGAGCGATGAGGAGATAAACCGCTACTACAACGAAGGGAAGAGGTGGAGTATGGAATATTTTGAGAAGATTTACGGCATGCTTGAAATGAAGGAAATCAAGGATGGGAAGCATTTTGACTACTATTATCTGGAGAGTGAAACAGGAAAACTGGGAAAAGAGATAGTTTTGGAGTTCTTGAAAAAAGGAGTGTTTAAAGAGAGTGACGGAGCCACCGTTTTTCCAAAAGAAAAATCGGGACTGCATACCAGGGTTTTTATAAATTCGGAAGGACTGCCGACTTATGAAGCGAAGGAGCTTGGTTTGGCGAAAATCAAACACGATGATTATCCTTACGACACATCCATCATAATCACGGGCAACGAGGTTGATGAATATTTTAAAGTCCTTTTGAAGGCGATGGAATATGTTTATCCGGAACTGGCAAATAAAACAAAGCATATTTCTCACGGTATGTTGCGTCTCGCGGAGGGGAAGATGTCCTCTCGGACAGGAGATGTCAAAACGGCAGCTGAACTTATGGCTGAAATTGAAAAACGCGTGAAGGAAAAAATTTCCAACAGTGATTTAGAATCGGATGATAAAGAAGAGATTATCGGCAAAGTAACCTTGGCGGCACTTAAATATTCAATCCTAAAGCAGTCGCCAGGAAAAGACATTATTTTTGATTTTGAAAAGTCAATTTCTTTTGAGGGAGATTCAGGCCCTTATCTGCAGTACACTTACGCACGATGCGCGTCGGTGCTGAGATTAGCGAAAGAAAAAGGGCTTGCTCCGAGTGCCGATTTTAAAGAGGCCGAAATAACAGAAGTTGAAAAAAAACTTTATAACTTTCCAGACGCCATTAAAGAGGCGGAAACAAATTTCGCGCCCAATCATCTTTGCACTTATCTTATTGAATTGGCGCGTTTGTTTAATTCTTACTACTCTGAACACAGAATAGTGGGTGACGGACCTAAATCTCCGTATCGCGTAGTCTTAACGAAAGCCGTGGCTATCACAATTAAAAACGGCCTGCATTGCCTCGGTATTGAATCTCCCGACAAAATGTAAAAGCTCGCCTTTTTTTGTAGCATCCGACATAATACCAAAAGGTTGATATTATAAATTAATAGTAATCTATATAAGATAAAAATAAAAAATATGGAAAAGAAACCCTACAAGGAAGATTTTGAAAATCTTCTCAATGAACAAAAAAAGAGAGGGATAAATTTACAGATGCCGCCCAAGGAGAAGCGTTGAATGATAATAAAAAGATTGAAGGACTTTCTGAAGAGATAGGGAAAATCAAAGGTACGAAAGAGCGAGAAGAAAAGCGGAAAAGACAGGAAAAAATTGAGAGAATATATTCACCAGAAACGGAAGCCAATCTTGTTGTTTCCGCCCTTAAGCCGATATTAGAAAAACCGGAGAAATTCAATACTGTCGGCTTTGCTCATATTGCTGCAGGTCTTGCAGGGGTTGGCCCCCTGAATCAATAGAAATGAGGAGGAAACTGATGAAGACAGGATTTTCATGGTATGAGCTTGCCAGAGGGCTTGCCGGAGTTGGCACCCCTGAATCAATGAAAATGAGGAAAGATTTGATGAAGGTGTCGCCGCAAATCGGCATGCTAGAGGTGGTTGCTGAAGGTCTTGCCGGAGTTGGAACGCCGGAATCCATGGAAATGCGAAGAGATTTAATGAGAGAAAGGGTTGGACTAGACAGTATAGCACTCGGTCTTGCTGGGGTTGGAACTCCGAAAGCTATGGAAATGCGGGAGGATTTGATGAAAAAAGAAGGAATTAATTTAGATGATATCGCCCAAAGTCTCGCCGGAGTGGACAGCCCCGAAGCCATGAAGATGAGGGAGAATTTAATTAAGAACGACGCTAATTTAAACACAGTTGCTCAGGGCCTTGCCGGAGTTGGAACGCCGGAATCCATGGAAATGCGAAAAGATTTGATTGAGAATGGAGCTGACTTGGGATATATTGCCCAAGGTCTTGTAGGAGTTGGAACTCCGGAATCAATGAGAATGAGAGAAGAATGGCTCAACCGGCATAGCGATATGCTGGATAGTATTGCTAGCAGTCTTGCCGGAGTTGGAACGCCAGAATCCATGGAAATGAGAAGAGAATTATTAAAAAGGAAAGTTGATAGTAGGGCATACCGAGAGAAGAGGGGGGTTGATTTAGATGCTTTCGCTAGGGGTCTTGCCGGAGTTCTTACCCCAGAAGCCCAAAAGTTCAGAGAAAAATATTTTAAAAATGATTTTAGTCGCCTAGCTTCAAGCTATGGCACGGGTTCAGTTATAATTGACGCGGTTGTTTGCCGTTACGACCAATGATTTTAAAATAAGATTATCCTTTGTATAAACCAAAAAGAAGTGTGCTTAGTGAACCGTGACAAAACTTTAATTTGTATTTTGGCGAATACTCGCTTTTTGGTTTGTAAAATCAACGTTTTTTGTTAGAATAGTAGACAATGACAGAGAAAGAAATTTTAGAGTTTTGGCGTAAAAACAAAATTTTTGAGAAATCCGTTAAAAAGCCCGCTCCCGGGGGCGATTTTCTTTTTTATGACGGTCCTCCGTTCGCCACGGGAACACCGCATTACGGACATATTTTGGCGAGCATAATAAAAGACGCCATTCCTCGTTATCAAACGATGAATGGCAAGCGAGTGGCGAGAAAATGGGGCTGGGATTGCCACGGCTTGCCCGTTGAAAATTTAGTTGAAAAAGATCTTAAACTTAAAAGCAAAAAGGATATTGAAGAATACGGAATTGAAAAATTCAACAAAAAGGCTGAAGAGAGTGTTTTGCGCTACGTGGATGAATGGAAAAAGGTCATCCCGGCAATCGGGCGCTGGGTGGATATGGAAAGAGATTACCGCACCATGGATTGGAAATACACGGAGTCCGTTTGGTGGGTCTTTAAAACACTTTATGATAAAGGACTTGTTTATGAGGGTTATAAACCTATGCATATTTGTCCACGATGTGAGACGACTCTCTCAAATTTTGAGGTTACACAGGCGTATAAGGATATAAAGGACATTTCCGTGGTTGCCAAGTTTGAATTGGAAGATGAACCTGGAACCTATGTTTTGGCGTGGACGACCACTCCGTGGACTTTGCCGGGAAATGTCGCCTTGGCGGTGAATCCGGACGTTGATTATGTAAAGATGGAAATATTGGAATCCGAAAAAGAAAATTTAATTAAGGGGGATAAATATATTTTTAGTAAAAATTACTTGGATAGAAATTTTGTATCAAGCCCAGATGCTATAGCAGTAGGTGTCGGAGCTACTCTTTATGGAGATTATTTAATAAAAAATGAAAAATATAGAGGAGTCAAGGTTAGAATTTGGGATTTTAATATAAAAGATTTGATTGGTAAAAAGTATAAACCGCTTTTTGATTATTATGCAAGCGATGAAGATTTAAAAAACAAAGGGAACGGTTGGAAGATTTACGGAGCGGATTTTGTGACGACTAAAGACGGCACGGGCGTGGTCCATATCGCGCCGGCGTTCGGGGAGGATGATATGGAACTGGGGAAGAAATACAGCCTTCCCTTTGTTCAGCATGTCGGGATGGACGGAAAATTCAAGAATGAAGTTAAAGACTTCCCCGGAATATCCGTTAAGCCGAAGGATGACCACCAGTCAACCGATATTGAAATAATCAAATTTCTCGCGAAAAAAAACAAACTTTTCTCCAAAGAAAAAATAACTCACTCTTACCCTTTTTGCTGGAGGTGCGACACTCCGCTTTTAAACTACGCGGCGAGTTCATGGTTCGTAAAAGTGGAGGATATAAAGAAAGATATGATTGCCAACAATCAAAAGGTGAATTGGGTGCCGTCGCATTTAAAAGACGGAAGATTCGGCAAATGGCTTGAAGGGGCGCGCGACTGGGCTATTTCCCGTTCTCGTTACTGGGGCGCGCCCTTACCTGTCTGGCGATGCGGGGGCTGCGGAAAAATAAAAACGATTGGTTCCATTGAAGACATTAAAGAGAACGAGCTCAAGTCCGGAAATTCGTACTTTGCGATGCGTCACGGAGAAGCTGAGAGCAATGCGTCTGATACAATAAACAGTAATTTTGAAAATTCGGAGAAATATTCGCTTACAGAAAAAGGAAAGGAAGAAATTGACGAAGCGGTAAAAAAACTGAAAGATGAAAAAATCAATATGATTTTCGCATCCGATTTTCGCAGAACAAGAGAGACGGCCGAGCTGGTGTCCAAAAAACTCGGACTGGACAAAGAAAGCATCATTTTTGACAAAAGATTGAGAGAAGTTAATACCGGTGTTTTTGAAGGCAAGAGCCCTGAGGAATATCACGCCCTCTTTTTATCTCTGGAAGATAAGTTTTATAAAAATCCTCCGGGAGGAGAAAACCTAAATGAACTTAAAAAGAGAGTGGGGAATTTTCTCTATGATATAGAGGCAAAATATAAAGGAAAAAATATTTTGGTTGTGAGCCATGAATATTCAATTTGGCTTCTTTCTGCCGCGGCGCGCGGAGCGGATGAGAAAGAGGCGGTTAAAATGAAAGAGAATAAAGACGATTTCATAAAAACGGGAGGGGTGATGAAGATTGATTTCGCGCCATTGCCCCATAATGATAATTTTGTCCTTGATTTGCATCGTCCTTACATAGACGCAATCAAGGTTCCCTGCTCTTGTGGAGGAAAAATGGAACGAGTGCCAGAGGTCTTTGATTGCTGGTTTGAATCTGGCTCTATGCCTTATGGACAGGCACATTATCCTTTTGAACAAAAAGAGGAATTTGAAAATAATTTTCCGGCGGAATTTATAGCGGAAGGGATTGACCAGACAAGGGGATGGTTTTACACACTCCTTGTTCTTTCAACCGCGTTGTTCAACAAGCCGGCTTATAAAAATGTCATTGCTAATGGCATTATTTTAGCGGAGGACGGGCAAAAAATGAGCAAGCGATTGAAAAATTACCCCGACCCCATGGAGGTCGTGGAAAAATACGGCGCGGATGCGCTTCGATACTATTTTCTTTCTTCCCCGGCGGTTCGCGCCGAAAGTTTGAACTTCTCCGAAAGAGGTGTTGATGAGGTCAATAAAAAAGTGATTTCAAAAATAAGGAATGTTTTGTCGTTTTATAAAATGTACGTAAGCGAGCCATCAGCCATCAGCCATCAGTCGTCAGCTGAAAGCCGAGAGCTGAAAGTTGAGAGCGTTTTAGATAAATGGATTATTATCAGATTAAACAAATTGGCGGGTAAGATTACGGAGGCGATGGACAATTACGAACTTGATAAAGCGGTCCGCCCCATTGGCGAATTTGTTGACGATTTGAGCAATTGGTATATAAGGCGTTCTCGGGACAGGTTTAAAAGTGAAGGCGAAGATAAAGAAAACGCCGTCGCAGTGACAAGATATATTATGCTGGAGTTTTCAAAATTAATCGCGCCGTTCATGCCTTTTGCCGCCGAGGAGCTTTATCAAGAGTTCAAAGACGAAGATATGAAGGAGAGTGTGCATTTGGAGGACTGGGCGAAAACAGGTCATCAGCCATCAGCCGTCAGTCTTCAGCTTTTGGGGGACATGGAAGAGGTTAGAAAAATAGTCGCCCTTGGTCTGGAGGAGAGGGCGAAAGCGGGGATTAAAGTAAGGCAGCCAATCGCTTCGTTGAAAATAAAAAATGAAAAATCAAATCTCAAAAATAAGGATGGATTATTGAAGCTCATCAAAAATGAGGTGAATGTCAAAGAAATTTTGTTCGGTGGAGAGTCGGAGAATGAAGTTGAATTAGACACGGTAATTACTGAAGAATTAAAGTTAGAAGGTATGGTAAGGGAAATAATCCGCAAAATACAAGATTTGCGAAAAAATGCCAGTTTGGCGCCCGCCGACAAAGTGGCGCTTGCCGTTGAAACTGACAAAGATGGAATATCTTTTATCAATAAATTTAAAGAGGAAATAAAGAAAGCGACAAATTTATCGGCGGTTGAGTTTGTGAAGGTAAGGGAAGATGGCGATTTTGACATTGGCGGTTTAAAATTTAAAATATCAATCAGCCGTTAAAAATGAAAACATTATTTTTTTGGATTTTAGGGATTGGCATTCTGGAAATCATCATTTCCCTTATCGGACAAGTGGTGTTCTTTCTGAAAAAAATTCAAATCAAAAAATATCTCCACTATTTTGTGAGTTTTGCCGTGGGCACGCTTTTAGGCGTTGTCTTTCTGGATATTCTTCCTGAAGCGACGCGTTTTTTAGGGACAGAGCTTCTCTTTAAATATACACTTGCCGGTTTTATCGCGTTTTTTGTTTTATCGCGTTTTTTGCTTTGGTATCATTGTCACAACGGAGAATGCCCCGTTAATGGAAGCCCCTCACTTATTATTCTTGGAGCGATAACGCATAACTTCATAGACGGAGCTATAATCGCTTTCGCCTTCGTGGCTGATTTTCAACTTGGTTTAATCAGTTCTTTTGCTATTTTACTCCACAAGATTCCCAAAGAAACAAGCGATTTTTTTGTCCTTATTCATCGGGGTTATAACAAAGAAAAGGCATTGCTTTACAATTTTTTCGCGGCAACCGCGATTATCCTCGGATCTTCAATAGCCTATCTTTTTTCCGAGAAGATGAGTTTTATTATCGGTCCGGCCCTTGGAATTGCCGCCGGAAATTTTCTTTACATCGCGGCGACTGATTTACTTCCAGAACTTAACGCAAATCGCCCAAAAGCGAAAACCGCCCTTTTACAGGTCGGCTTTATTCTTTTGGGGATTTTTATTATCTATTTTGCCACGATAAAATTCAAATAAGACGCGAACAAGTTATTTGAATTTTTTAAGCAAAGTTAAAAAAACTTCAGGTTTATGTTCCGCCAAATTTGCCAAAATTTTTCTGTCCAAAGCAACATTTCCTTTTTTAAGTTTATCTATCAGTTTACTGTATGAAAGTCCGTTGGCGCGAGAAGCGGCATTGATTTTTATCTGCCACAATCTCCTAAACACCCCTTTTTTCTTTCTTCTGTGCTGGAAAGCGTGAACCCCAGCGTGAGCGATTGCTTCTTTTGCCATCTTCTCCTTGGATTTTCTGCCAAAACGATACCCTTTTACTTGTTTAAGGACATTACGTCTTCTCTTTGATGAAATTGTTCCTCTTTTAACTCTGGTCATTTTTTATTTGTAAGGTAAAAACCTGCTTAAAGTTTTCTTTTTAATATCCATATCGGTCATTCTTTTTTGCTCCAATTGCTTTGATCGTTTCTCTTTGGCGTTAAAATGGCACTGACCGGGCTTCCGTCTTAAAACTTTGCCTCTTCTGGTCAATTTCAGTCTTTTTTTTAATGATTTGTTCGTCTTTAACATTTTTTTTATTTTTTCGCTTTTTCAGCCGTTTTTTCAATAATCACTTGAACACCTCGTGGTCCCTTTTTGGGGCCGTCGGCTATTTTATAATTTTCCGTTATCAAACGCAGAATTCTTTCCAGTCTTTCATCGGCAAAACCCCTCCCCATATATTTCGCTCTTCCTTTCAATATTAAGGCTATCTTTACCCTGTGTCCTTCTTGTAAAAACTTTGAAGTTTTTTTCGCCTTAAGTTCAAGGTCGTGTTGAGACGTTCCTATGCCTACCTGTATTGATTTCGTTTCCGTTTCGTGCGCCTTTTTCTTCGCCTCGCGCGTTTTTTTCTGTTCCTGATATTGGAACTTTCCAAAGTCCATTATCTTCGCTACGGGCGGTTTGGCGGTGGGGGATATTTCTATCAAATCAAGCTCCTTTTCTTTGGCGATGCTTAGCGCCTCCGCCAAGCTGATGACGCCAAAATTCTCACCCTTGTCGCTTATAACCCGCAATTCAGGACTCCTTATTTCGTTGTTGATTCGTATTCTTTTCAAAATTTGTGAGGTATAACGACAATTCCCTTATTGGAAATTCTTTATAATATTATCACAGGACCCCTCAAATTACAAGTTTATGTACTAGTCCACCACTGTGGAGATGGCGGGAATCGGTCAGGAGTCCGTTAAAACCATAGTTGTCCGCCTGTGGCGAACTCCTTGGTTTTATACGGCTCACAACCCTGGCTCAGCCGTTTCGCTTCGCTCAACATGCTTGCGCCTTTCAATTCCCGACGAAAGCAAAGCAGTTTGCTTTCTCCATCTCCCCTCAAAAAACAAAAAGTGCCCCGGAGGGCGCTAATGTTTTAACGAGTGGAGATGGCGGGAATCGAACCCGCGTGCAAAAATTTTTCTAAAATAGGTCTACAAACTTATCTTGCTTTTATCCGCTCGCACGAATTTTTAAGGGTGTTAAGTGTTAAGCAAGCAAAACCTTAACACTCCCGATCCTTTTCCGCCCGAAAGCGATTGTCGGAGCCAAGGCAAGGAAATCCGGGCTCTTATCCCAATTAAATGACATCCGGTTCCACCTATTGGGAGTCGGCGGAATGGACGCCCCGTTTAAGCTAACGCTAAAGCGGGAGTTGGTAAATAAGTTTTCGCACTTATTAGTTTGCCAAAAGTTTTACGAGGTTTTGGCGGCTCGGTTTGCGTATTTTAGGCCGATTCTTGTCGAGGCCAATCATCCCCATAAAATTAACAATGCTTGAATAATCTTGTTAATTTCCTTTTAATTCTCTCTCAATCCTTCTTTTTGATTCTTTTTGCTTCAGTTTCTCTCTTTTTTCGTATTTTCTTTTCCCTTTTGCCAACCCTATCTTCATTTTTACTTTATTGCCTTTAGTGTATACCATAATTGGTGTCAATGTCAATCTTTTTTGCGCCAGTTTTCCTGTCAGATATTTAATCTCTTTTTTCCGCAAAAGAAGGCGGACAGTTCTGTCTTCTTCATAGTTCGCGGGGAGATTTTTCGCCTGGTAAGGCGGGATATTGAAACCAACGATATAAACTTCTCCACCCCTTATTATGGCGTGCGCCCCGGAAAGCGATCCCCGTTTATTTTTCAAGGATTTAACTTCCCACCCGAGCAACTCCAAACCGGCCTCAAATGTTTCAAGGATTTCGTAATCGTATTTTGCCTTTTTATTGTTTAAGAGTATTTTCATAATTAAGAGAGTGTTTGGCTTTTTTGACCGCCTTATATTAAAATTTCCAGGATTTTTAAGATATGACCTTTTAAAAAACGGTCATATCTTAAGTGTAGCAGTTTAACCCCGATACTAACAAGCGTTGGAGCGGGTTTGATTTTCGCTCATCAATGACGTATAATTTGCATATATTCAATATGGCTAAAATGAACATCCCAAAAATGAAGATGCCCAAAAACTCCCCCGCGCGCCTTTTCTACAAAAATATAATCGCGGTTCTTCTGATTTTCATTGTTTTATCGGTTATTTATTCAATAATGTCTGAAAATATAAAGAAACCGAAAGAAATTTCTCTGTCCGGGTTGGTCAGTGAAATAAATGCCGGAAAAGTCAAAAGCATAAATGTCAGCGGAGAAGATTTGGAGATTAAGCTTAAAGACGGAACGGTTGAAAAATCAAAAAAGGAAGCAGAGGCCGCGTTATCGCAAACTTTGGTAAATTATGGTGTTTCAGGGGAAAAATTGAAAGAAATCTCTTTGGCCGTTAAAAATCCCTCGGGCTTTATGTTTTGGCTAGGGGCTATTTTACCCTTTTTGATACCTCTCTTGATAATCATTTGGTTTTTTTGGATGGCGGCGAAACAAATGAAAAGTAGCAGTCTTCAGGCATTTAGTTTTGGCAAATCGCGTGCCAGAATGGTTGGACCGGACGACGAAAAGGAAAAAATAACATTCAAGGATGTTGCCGGCGTTTCTGAAGCGAAAGAAGAATTGTTGGAGATAGTTGATTTTCTCAAAAATCCGAAAAAGTTTCTGGATATAGGCGCGCGCATTCCCAAAGGCGTTCTTTTAGTGGGGGCTCCCGGAACAGGGAAGACATTGCTCGCCCGCGCGGTTGCCGGAGAGGCGGAAGTGCCGTTTTTCCATATTTCCGGTTCTGAATTTGTGGAAATGTTCGTCGGGGTCGGCGCCAGCCGAGTACGCGATTTGTTTAAAATGGCGAAAAAAATGGCTCCCGCCATTATTTTCATTGATGAGATTGATGCTGTCGGAAGACATAGGGGGGTGGGGATGGGAGGAGGAAGTGATGAAAGAGAACAGACCTTAAATCAAATTTTGGTTGAATTGGACGGATTTGAACCGCATGAAAAGGTGATAGTGGTGGCGGCGACGAATCGGCCGGATGTTCTTGACCCCGCCCTTCTAAGGCCCGGCAGGTTTGATAGGCGGGTTATCCTTGACCTTCCTGATATAAATGAAAGAGAACAGATATTAAAGATACATTCCAAGAAAAAACCTTTTACCGATGATGTTGATTTAAGAGTCATTGCTGAAAGAACTCCCGGTTTTGCCGGAGCAGACCTTCAAAATTTGATGAATGAGGGCGCTATTCTAGCGGCTCGTCACGGAAAGAAAAAAATAACCCAAGACGATCTTATTTGCTCTATTGAAAAAGTAATGCTCGGACCAGAGAGAAAGAGCCATTTGCTTAACAGTGAAGAAAAGAAAATCGCTTCTTATCATGAGGCCGGGCACGCGCTTGTCGCATCCGTTCTCCCGAATGCCGACCCTGTTCAAAAAGTCTCGGTTATTTCAAGGGGGCAGGCGGCCGGTTATACGTTGAAATTACCCATCAGAGAAAGGCATCTTTATTCAAAATCCCATTTTCTTGATGAATTAGCCGTTTCTCTTGGTGGATACGCCACGGAGAAACTTGTCTTTGGGGATTTGACGACTGGCGCGGCTGATGATCTTTCCCGCGCGAGCGACACCGCGCGCGCCCTTGTTACTAAATATGGAATGTCTGACAAAATCGGTCCCGTAGCTTTCAGCTCCAAGAGCGGGGGAATATTTTTGGGCAGAGAATTGGGTGCTGAGAAAAATTATTCCGAGGAAATGGCAAAGGAAATAGACGAGGAAGTGAGAAAATTTATGATTGACGCCTTAAAGGAAGCAAATAGAATTATCATAAAAAACAGGACGACGCTTGATAAAATAGCTGATAGATTGATAGAAAAAGAGATAATAGAGAAGGAAGAATTTGACAAAATATTGACCGAAAACGGAATAAAATTGAAGAAAAAAGAATAAGGCACGCTCAGTTTTTTTGATTCGCTAAAATAATTTTAGACGTGATTTGTTGGAATATTTTCTAAAAATAGGCTAGAGTTGAAAAAGGATTTAGGCTTTGATTTTTGAAAAAGGGGGATGTGTAGCTCAATTGGCAGAGCTCCGAGCTTATACCTCGGCGGTTCCAGGTTCAAGTCCTGGCACATCCACAAGGCTCAGTTCGTTAATAATTTAAAAAAGGAGGTGGTATCGTGACCGCATGGATTAGTGTTGTATCGGTGGCAATCTCGGGCTCGCGATACGCCGACCAGATATTGTGGAACAGCGTGGCGGCATGGATTGTCGTCGTGCTGGTGGCAATCGCGACTTCGCGATATATGTACCAGATATACAGGCGGGATGTGAATCCCGCTCTCTCCACATGGGTTATATTTTTTGTGGGAGGCTTCTTGAGTTTTCTCACATATATACATTCCGGAAAAAATTTGAATTTTGAAACCGGGATTTTCAACACCGTCGATATGATTGGAGATATGTTGGTGGTGCTCGCGATAATTCTTTGGGTTAAAAAACCCAAACTTCACTTTGAGTTGTTTGAAAGATTATATCTTTCAGGCGCGGTAACTATCGTGATATTCTGGATTATTTCAGAAAATCCGATTGTCTCAAACGCTCTCTTGCAACTTCTCATCGCGGGCGGTTATATCCCGACCATTCGCAAAGTAATCAAGAACAAAAGAAATACGGATTCATTTTATTCTTGGGGGATATACTTAGTAACAAGTTCGGTGGCACTTTCTATCGGGCTTGGAAATCATGATACGCTGGCGACTCTTTATGCTTTGAAGAGCGTCATTATGACAACCGTCGTTCTCATTACGATGATTGTTTACACGAAGAAAAAAGGGGTAATTGAAAAATAAATACAGGCACGTTTTGCGACGCGCCTGTTTTCTTTTGGTCATTAATCCTGGTCAACAACCAATATTTTTATTTTGATAAATCCTTTTTGGAAGACGGGTTTTTCTTCCTCGTCTTCTATCCTTTTGAAGTCTGGCCCCAAGATTCTTTCCACCAGTTGCAGTGGCGAGATTCCCATTGCCGGAGTGTCCAAGCGCATAAGTACTGTCATGTCGTACATATTCTTCCTCCTAATATATTATTGTTTCTTCTCTTTTGAGAGGATTTTTTTAAATCCTCCTTTAAATCTTCAAGTATCCTAAACCTTAAAACCGTATTTTGCAACCAAAAACAGGCGTGAAATCCGCGACTAAAAATGTCGCGCAGATTCTACTCAAAATGTATCTTTGTTTCTTGGGACTCAAGCTTTTTTTTAATCAAGGGGTATTTTTTCAGTTCAGGGTCTTGCTTGAGGATTTTTTGCGATTCAAGGCGCGCCGCTTCAACCATTTTGATATTTTTCAACGCCTCCATACCGATATCGGAAACACCCCATTGTTTGACTCCGGAAAGCCCGCCGGACCCCCTGAATTTTAAATCATATTCCGCTAATTCAAACCCGCTTTTTGCTTGCTCTAGTGCTTTCAATCGCTCCTTCGTTTTAATGGAATCAGAGCTCGTAAAAACGAAGCAGTAGGGCTGATACGAACTTCTCATCACCCTTCCTCTCAGTTGGTGAAGTTGAGCCAAACCGAATCTTTCCGCGCCCTCAATGATTATCATTGTCGCGTTTGGTATATCAATTCCCACTTCAATCACGGACGTTGCCACCAGTATTTGGGTTTCATTTTTCTTGAATTCTTCCAACGCCTCCTCCTTCTCATCTGGTTTCATTTTGCCGTGCAGTATTCCTATTTCAAACTCGGGAAAAATTTCCGTTCGCAGGCGCTCCGCCTCTTCTTTGACTGATTTTATATTTAAGGCTTTTTCTTTCTCGGGATCCGGTTCGTCAATCCTTGGACATATGACAAACGCCTGCCTCCCTTTTTTTATTTCAAGTCTGATTTGTTCATAGGCGCGTTGACGTTGTTCGGGAGGGACGATTGCGGTGATTATTTTTTTTCTTCCGGGAGGCATTTCATCCAGAAGGGAAAGATCAAGGTCGCCATAAATAGTTAAAGCCAAAGTGCGGGGAATGGGGGTGGCGGTCATTGAGAGAAGGTGAGGAATTTGTTCCGATTTGTCTCTTGCCAGAACAGCCCTTTGTTTCGTGCCGAAGCGGTGCTGCTCGTCAATGATGACGAGGGCGAGTTTTTTGAATTTGACGCTCTTTTGTATTAATGAATGGGTGCCGATTAAAATCGGAATTTCTCCGCTCTCAACCCACTTGAGCAGTTGGCTTTTTGAAATATGTGTTGATCCATCCCCATTGTCTCTTTCAAAGGCTACTTTTGACGGATATTTTCTGCACTCGGATGAAGTAATCATTCCGATTTTTGTCGTGAGACGCAGTTGGGAAAAATATTCTATGAATGATTTAAAGTGTTGGCGGGCGAGAATTTCCGTCGGCGCCATATATGCCACTTGATACTTGTTTTTTACAATCGCGTAAGAGGCCGCCACGGCGACGGCGGTCTTGCCGGATCCGACATCGCCTTCAAGCAGACGCGCCATAGGGGTGTTTTTGCCGAAATTTTCAATAATGTGATTGATTGATTTTTTTTGCGCCACAGTCAGCTCAAATGGAAAAATTTTAAGAAAATCATCCATTTCCTTTTGACTTATTTCAACAGGGAAGGTGCGGCACTTTTCCCGCTCCAGCCTTTCTCTCAACCGCTTCAATTGAATGAAAAATATCTCCTCAAACGCAAAGCGTTTGCGCGCCGCCTCGGCATCTTTGGCTTCTTGGGGGGTGTGAATATATACGAGAGAGGAATAAAGGCTTGGCAAATGGTATTTTTTCAGGATATTTTCCGGAATAGGGTCTTGAAAATCCGTCTTGGAAATTGCCGCCAATATTTTTTGCGTGTTGAATCTTAGCCACCTGGAAGTTATTCCGCGCGTTTCCGGGTAGACGGCGAGCAGTGCCTCGCCCCCGCTTAAATCCCCGTAAGAATCCACCTTTTCAAAGGTTGGGTTGGCGATATACATCCCGGATTTTCCGTTTGAGATTTTTCCGGTAAGCGCCACTTTGTCTCCAATTTTCAGTATGTTCGTAATATACGGTTGGTTAAACCAAAGGGCGTTTATAGTTCCCGTAAGGTCGCCGATAATAATCCGCGACAAAGGCATTCTTCTCATTTGCGTTTTTTGTTTCTCAGCTTCAACTATTTTCCCGTAAACCGTGGTTTTGTCGCCCTCTCTCAGGTCAATGATATTTTTTCTTTCGGAGAAGTTTTCGTACCGCGAAGGAAAATAGAAAAGCATATCGCGCAGAGTATTGAGCCCCAGCTTTTTGAGCGCTTTTTTTTGAGGGGTTGTAACCCGAAAATTTTTTTCAATAAGAGAATCCAGTTCCATTACCGCTGTATTATACCACAATTGGTCCATAAAATATGCAAAAGCTAAGCTAAAATGAATTGCGCAAATCATTTATTTTTGCTAGATTAGAGGGAGAAAATCAAAGGGGAGGTATTTTGAACAAAATAGAGAGAATCAAGGAAAAAATAAAGGAAACAGAAAAAAGAAAAAAAGAGCAACTCCTTGAATTGAAGGAGTTAATCAGGAGGAAAATTATTAAATGTCCGAGATGTGGCAAAGGGACCAGACTGTCATCCTGGACATTTATTAAGAAAGAGTATTATGTGTATATTGATGACAAGGGGAATGGGTATTGGAAGAGTCGCCAGGCGATACTCTGCGACATTCAATGCCCCAAGTGTGGCAAGAAAATAATTATTCTCGGGCATCCGGAGAAAGACAAAATTATATCTTATCTTTCTCCGCCCTTGCGAAAAGAAGAATTATTTGAAAATATCGCGCGCACAGTATAACCAGTAAACAGCCAGATTAATCCCTGGCTGTTTTTTTAGACAACAAATTTTCAACATGGCTTTCGCATAGCCGGGTTGGTTAATTTAAATCCTGTATTTTTAGGGCGATTTCTTCCGTCTCGTTCGTTTTAATGACGGCTATTTTAACTTTTGATTTCTGAGTTTGGATAAATCCTTCGCCCTGTGTGGTCTCCTTATTTTTTTTCTTGTCCAAAACAATGCCCAACGGTTCAAGCCCGTGGCAGATTCTTCCCCTTATAATGTCCGAGCGTTCGCCAATCGTGGCGGTAAAGATAAGCAAGTCTAAACCTCCTAGAGCGGCGGTGTAGGCGCCGATGTATTTTTTAATTCGGTAAACAAAAATATCAAGTGCGAGAGTGGTTTTCGGGTTTTTTTTCTCAAGCGCCAAAAGTTCGCGGACATCGGAGCTTTTTCCGCTGACGCCTAACAGACCGCTTTTTTTATTTAAATATTCATCAAGTTCGCCGTAAGAAAGTTTTAATTTTTTCGCCAAATAAATTAAAGCGCCAGCGTCAATGTCCCCTGACCTCGTTCCCATTAAAACCCCTTCAAGTGGGGTAAAGCCCATAGAGGTGTCAATGCTCGCGCCGTTTTTTATCGCCGTTATGCTTGCTCCGCTCCCGAGATGGCAGATAATAATCCGCCCGGGCATTTTTTTGAACTTTTTTTGAACTTTCCGTAAAACGGATTCAACAGAAGTGCCGTGAAATCCAAATCGCCGGATTTCAAGCTTGCGGGCGGTCGCCAAAGGGATGCCATAAGTGATTGCCACTTCGGGCATGGTTGAATGAAAGGCGCTGTCGGAAACACCTAATTTTTTTGTCGCGGGGAGCAATTTCACCGCTTTTTCAATTTCAGAAAGAGCCGGTCCGATATGAAGGGGAGCGGCCTCCCGCATCGCCTTGAGTTTTTTGATGTAATCGGCGTTGATGGTTCGGACTTTGTTGAAAAACCCGCCCGGCGCCACGATGCGAAACCCGATGGCCGCTATCTCCTTTTTGTCATTGATGAATTTTTCCTTGATTGAAAAATCAATAACCATACTCATGCTTTTTTCAAAGCCGTTTTGGGTGAGCTTGATTTCTTTTTTATGCTTTCCAAATTGGTAGGTGGCGATAAATCCGCCGGAAGAACCGTCTTTTTCAAAACGGACGCTTAAAATCTCCTTTTTGTTTTCATAAAACGCGTATTTCCTTGAGGCACTCCCCGGATTCACAATTAAATATTTTTTTATTCTTGGCATTTTGAAATTTTATCTGGACCATTTCCAACTTTCTATTTCGTCGGGGTCCACTCCGTATTTTCTGATGTATTCTCCATGTTCCTTTATCTTTTCTTCATATTTGGCGATTATCTTTCCCGCCGCTTCTTTCGTAACGGTTTTCCTCTCGCTTAATATAAACATAGCTTCAATAATGAGATGGTAGCGACTGGTTTTGTTTCTTATCTGCATATCAAAAGGGGTTGTGGTTGACCCGCTTTCAATATAGCCGCGAACCGAAAACCTCCCCGGGTTTTTTCTGTCAAAGAGTATTTCTTTGATTACATCCGGATAACCGTGAAAATTAAAGATAACCGGTTTGTCGGGGGTGAAGTAGTGATTAAAATCATAGGCGCGGACTCGGCATCCCGAATTGCCTATGCCTAAGGACGTGAGTTCCATAATGTTCACGAATCGCATTTTCAGGCTCGGCATATCTTTTCTAAGGAGGTCAATCGCGGCGAGCGATTCTTTTGTCAGATAATCTCCGACACCCGCGAAAACAATATCCGGCTTGGGGTCGCTGGCAAAGTCCCAAACCATAAGTCCTTCGTTTAACTCTTTTTCCGCCAGTTTTGGGGTAAGCCAGCGCGGTTCAAGGGTTTTTCCCGCCACGATGATATTTATTTTATTTTTTGAAGCCATGCTTTTTTTCATAACCGCCAAAGAGCTGTTTCCGTCCGGAGGGAAGTAAACCCTGATAAAACAACCGTCTTTTTGGAGCATATCGCTGATAAAACCCGGATTTTGGTGAGAAAAGCCATTATGTTCTTGACGCCATCCCGAAGAAGTGAGTATGTAATTCATTGATGGGATATCTCCGCGCCACGGCGTTTCAATGGCGACTTTTAAAAATTTGGAGTATTGGTCAACCATACTGCTTGCCACCTGAATAAACGCTTCATAGGAAGCGAAAACGGCGTGGCGACCCGTAAGAACATATCCTTGCATCAGTCCCTGAAGGGAATGTTCGCTGAGCATTTCCATCGCTCGTCCGTCCGGGGACATATCTTTGTCCCATGCTCTCGGCGGCCAGACAAATGCCCGGCTCGTGGTTTGAAAAATAGCATCAAGCTTGTTTGAATATGTTTCATCGGGGGACATAAAGCGGAAGTTTTTATTTTTTTTATTCAACTTAAAAACCTCGTTCAAAAACAGTCCTGTTCGGCGCATACTGCTTGACCCGATGGTTCCCGGTTTTTTGGCGCTCTCGCTGAACTTTGCGGCGCTTGGCAGGATAAGCTCTTTGGAATTTCTGGAAGCAAAGGCGTGTTTATTGTCTCCCATTCGCAATTTTTCGGGCGGAATGATTGATTTTATTTCCTTGATAAAGCCTTTCTTCTTGTCAAAAAGTTCTTCAAAACGATATGAGCGAAGCCATTTTTCAACCGCCAAAAGTTCCGTTTTGTCATGCTTGGCTTCTTTGGCGACTACTTGGTGCGCCAGATAATTTCCTTCAATTTTTTCTCCGTGAAGTCGCTTTATTCCCGTCCATCCCTTGGGTGTTCTTAGAATAATCATTGGAAAGCGAGGGGATTCGCCTTTGCGCGCGGAAACTGTTTTTTTTCTGGCTTCTTTCTGAATGGCGCGTATTTTTTGGTGACATTTTTCAAAAACATCAATGGCTTTTTTATATACCTTGGAATCGTCTCCCTCAAGAAAAATAGGTTCATATCCGTATCCGTGAAAAAGGGAACGCAGATTCTTGTCGCTCATTCTTCCAAAAATCGTCGGCGCCGATATTTTATACCCGTTCAAATGAAGAATCGGCAGAACTGCTCCATTGATTGCCGGGTCAACAAATTTATTCAGATGCCAAGCAGTCGCGGTCGGTCCGGTTTCCGCTTCGCCATCCCCAATGAGGCAGGCGACAATAAGGTCGGGATTATCCAAGACGGCTCCATAGGCGGTGGCGAGAGCGTATCCAAGTTCGCCTCCTTCCAAAATCACTCCCGGTGTTCCTGGATTGCTGTGGCTGGGGAACCCGTACGGCCAACTGAAGCTTTTGGCGATGTATCCGACACCCTTCTCATCTTGCGTGGCGTCTTTGTAGTATTTGCCGAGCGTCCCCTCAATGAAAAGATTTGCCTGCAGACCCGGGTATCCGTGTCCGGGACCCATAATATACATCATTGAGAGTTTGTGTTTCGTGATAAGGTAATTGAGATTGGCGTAAACAAAACTGCTTCCCGGGCAGGTTCCCCAATGTCCCAAGAGGCGGGGTTTAATATTGTCAAAAGAAAGTTTTTTTTCCAATAAAAAGTTGTCTCCCAGAAAAATTTGCGCGACGGTCAGATAGTTTGCCGCTCTTACATATTTTTCAATGGCGTCAACAGGGCTCTTAAGACCTTTTTTGCTGAATTTTGGAGCTCTTGTTTTTTTATTCATAATACCTTAATTATACAGCAAAAAGGTGATTAAAAAAACAGCCGTTCCCGACCGTTTCTAATGGGTATTTCAAACACCAATGGCTGTTGAGCGGGGGAGTTGGAAATTATAAAATTATGGTTACTTTATTGTCTTTAACATAGCATTCTCCGCCCGTGATATGCACGACATTGTCTTTGCCACCCTCTTTTTCTTTATTTTTGTCAAATTGCCGCACAATGACATCTCCTTCTTTAAGAAGAACGAAAGCTTCCGTGTGTCCGGGCAATATTTGCATTTGCCCCAAAAAAGCCGGCAGTATTACGCTTGCCACTTTTTCATAAACCATTGTTTTATCCGGAGAAGTTATGGAACAATTAATCATTTTGTTTTTTGGCTTCGTCAATGGATCCTATCATATAAAGATTTTCAAGATCCACATCGTCAAAATCGCCGTTCAATATCTTTTCACAGCCTTCCAGCGTTTTTTCAATAGGAACATAAACGCCTTTTTTATCATTAAACGATTCGGTAACAAAAAGAGGTTGAGTTAAAAATCTTTGCAATCTTTCCGCGCGTTTGGCTGTGGTCCTGTCCGTTCGCGAAAGCTCGTCAATTCCGAGAATGGCGATAATGTGAAAGAGTTCCCTGTATTTTTGAAAGACCGCTCTCACATCGGACGCTGTTTTGAAATGGCGTTCACCGACAATGTCTTTATCAAGACCCGAAGAATTGGAACGAAGAACATCAACCGCCGGATAAATGCCTTTTGCCGCCACATCTCTGGAGAGAACCAAAGAGGCGTCAATGTGGGCGAAAATCGCGACCACCGCCGGGTCGGTGAGATCGTCGGCAGGAACATAAACCGCCTGCAGGGAAGTGATGGAATTGGTCTTATCCGCCTTTATTCGTTCCTGTAACAACGCCATATCATGGTCCAAGGTTGCTTGGTATCCCAATTCCGACGGAGCTTTTCCCAATATGGCTCCGATTTCCATTCCCGCCATGGCATAACGGAAAATATTATCAATGAACAAGAAGACATTCTTGCCCATTTCGTCTCGGAGAAATTCCGCGGCGGTTACGGCAGAGAGTCCTATTCGCGTTCGCACGCCAGGGGATTTATCCATTTCTCCGAAATAAAGCGCCGTATTTTTCAACACATCCAGATTTTTGAGAGTAAGGTAAAGATCATTGCCTTCGCGAATTCTCTCTCCTATTCCGGCAAAAACGGAGCACCCCTTTCTCCTGAGCGCGATATTGTGGATAAGTTCGGTAACAAGAACCGTCTTTCCGACTCCCGCCCCCCCAAAAAGACCTATCTTGTCTCCCGTTCGGAAAGGACTCAACAAATCAATGACTTTTATCCCCGTTTCCAGAAGCTCTCCTTCGCGCAAGATATTATCCGTTCTGTAAACTTCATTTTTATAGAGAGGATACGGTTTCCCGTCCTTAAAAGGGAGTTTGTCTATCGGGTGGCCAAACAAGTCAAACATTCTTCCTAAAATATTTTTATTAATCAGAGTTGATATTTTTTCTCTAACGACAACAACACCCTCTCCTCTTTCAACTCCCTCAGATGACGAGAGGGCAATTGTTCGGGCGGTTTTGAAATCTTTTCTTTCAACCACTTCAAAAAGAGTCTTCTTTTTGTCACTTTCAAGAAGGCTGTGGATGGGAGGAATTTCCTTTTCAAACATAACCTCCGCAACCCCTCCCTTTATCGCTATGATTGTTCCTTTATTTTTTTTCATATTGTTTTATGAGCGGCAAAACTCTCCAGTTGTCTTTGAGTTACGCTTCGACGCCTTTCCTTTGCGTAATCAAGTCTTAATTTTTTAATAATATCATCCGTCTTTGTGGCGGCGTGCTCCGTTGCCACCGTTCTCGCGGAAAGTTCTGATAATTTTGTTTCCATCATTATTTTGTGAAAAAAGACTCCGATATATTTTTGCAAAAGTTCATCAAAAATCTTTTCTTTTGATGGTTCAAAGACGGGGAATCCTTCACCGTTTTCTTTTCCGCCCATTATTTTTATTTCTTTTGGAAGGTTGTCCTTTCCATCATTCTTTTCTCCTGAATCAGCAATCTCCATTGAAGAGAACTCAAAAGGAAGAAAGAGAATAAAAGAAGGGTTTTGCTCGGATAAGGAGACAAATTTAGGGTAGAGGATATCCACCCGCGAAAGCCCCCCATTCTTAAACGCATCAAAAATGTAGTTGCTGACACTTCTTATCTGGTCTTCGTTGGGAATGTCCAGAAAATCAGAAAACATTTTCGCGATGGGGATATTTTCTTCCTTTAGATAATCGCCCGCTTTTGACCCTACAACGACAACGGATTGATATTCCTTGACGCTTTTCAGAAAAGTGTTGATGGTTTTATGCCAGAGTCCGCCAACCAATCCTTTATCTCCCGTGAGAACGACAAGCATTCTTTTCCCCGTTTTTCTTTTTTGCAAAAGAGAATTCCCTCTTTTTTGATAAAATTTTGACAAGTTAGAGAGCGCTCTTTCTGTTTCGGCGGTGTAAATATCAAGTGTGGATACTTTTTGCCTTAAAAAATGAACGGCCGATGCGGCTATTTTCTCTACTGTTTTTACTGTTTCCGAAACATCCCTGAGTCCTTCCGTTTGATTTTTGTATATTACATAAGATTTCATTGCTGTTTATTTTTGGCTAACAAAAATTCTTGTTTGAAATCATTCACGATTTTTTTGATATCCGCCTTTATTTTTTCGTCAAAGATGCCACTCTTTATTTTTTGCAATATATCCGAATAACTGCTCCTCAGCAATTCCAAAAGGAGTTTCTCAAAATTTTTCCACCTGTTCTTATCAACATCGTCAAAAAGTCCCTGTTCAACCGTATAAAACAAAACTGATTGTTCCGGCCACGTAATATCCGTATGCTTCTCCTGTTTAAGGAGTTCAAGCATTAAGTCTCCACGATGAATTTTTTTCTGCGCTTCAATACTGGCGACCGTTTCCAATTGGGACAGTTTTTGAAGTTCTTTGTGTTGAGAGAGAGCCAATCTGATTCCTCCCACCACTTCTCTGAGGATTTTCGGCTGCGCTTGCGATCCCACGCGCGAAACCGAGAGTCCGATGTTGACCGCCGGCAGGAAGCCTTTCTGGAAAAGCCCGTTTTCCAGATAAATCTGTCCATCCGTGATTGAGATGATGTTGGTCGGAATAAAAGAAGTGATGTCTCCTTCTTGGGTTTCAACGATTGGTAGCGCGCTCAGTGAACCCCCTCCTTTTTCATCCGACAGTCTTGCCGCCCTCTCCAGAAGACTGGCGTGTAGCGAGAAAATATCCCCGGGGTATGCTTCGCGCCCCGGAGCCCGTTCAAGGAGAAGGGAAATGTCCCTATAAACTTTGGCATGTTTTGACAGGTCATCATAAACAATAAGGGCATCTTCTCCTTTGTCGCGGAAATAATCACCGATGGAACATCCGACAAAAGGAGCCAGATATTGTTCGGCGAATGATGATTCGGAAGTGGCGGCGACGATTGTCGTGTATAAAAACGCATTTCGCTTTTTAAAGAGAGAAACGAGTTCGCGAAGTTTTTGCTCTTTTTGTCCGCAAATCACATATATGCAGTGTACAGTCGGTTTTGCGTTTTTTTGATTCAAAACCGTGTCTGTGGCAATCGTGCTCTTACCTAATTTTCTGTCGCCGATTATGAGTTCTCGCTGACCCCTTCCCAAAGGAAGATTCGTGTCAATTATTTTTATTCCCGTGGAAAGAGGGGTTGCAACCGGTCCTCGGTCGATAATCTGTGGAGCTTGCTGAAAAACAGGGCTTTCTTTTCCTCTAATACTCCCCATTCCATCTTTGGGTCTGCTTAATCCGTCAACAACTCTGCCTGTAAAGCTCTCCGAGATTGAGATTGAAAATGGCTGAAAACTTCGGAAAACGGGTTTTTGCAGATCAAAGCTTTCATCAAAGAACAGCGCTTCAACAAAACTATCGTCAAAACCGATGACAATGGCCGCGGGAGCCCCTTCTTCGTCCGTGAGCGTCTCATGCAAGAAAACATGCGGAAGTCCTTGAATTTTGGCGACTCCCGAGAAAAAAGAAGCAATATGTCCTATTTCCTTGTATCTTTTTGTGTTTTTTGAATTGTAATTTCTTTTTTTCATTTTTATGACCTTGAGATTAATTCAGTTTTATCTTGGTGAAGTCCCAGATTGGCAGCGTCTTTAATTATATTTAATAAATTGCTTTCAATGATTATTCCGGCAATCTCAAAGCGGAATCCGTTGATAAGGTCCTTGTTCGGCTTTTTGGATATCTTTATCATGGCGCCTATTTTTTTCACGATTATTTCTTCCAGTTTTTCTTCTTGTTCTTTGCTCAAGGGATGGGCGTATTCAATCACCACCAATCCTATTTGAGAGGCGAACATTTCTTCCAGTTTTTTTCTGAGATGGCTTTCCCTTCCCTTTTCCTCTTTTTCCGTTTTTTTGAGTTTTTTTACAATTTCCGCCAATTTCGGCTCTCGCAGTTTTTTAATTGTCAGTTTTTCAATTTGCTCCAAAAGGTCAACCCAAAAAACATTTTGAAATTCTTTTTGCAAAGAAAGGGAGAAAACGTCGCTGAAAGTTTCCTTGAAAGAAACGGCGATTTCCTCTTTCATTTTTTTGGAAATATCTTCTTCAATATCAGGTCTCAGCGATTCAAGTTTGCTTTTGGACTGTTTGATTATTGCCAAGGCTTCTTCATCGGTCTTCCGGCGCGCTTCTTTTTCTATTTTTTTAGCTATATGTTCGGCTTCCGCTATAATCTCCCTCGCTCTTTTTTTCAGTTGAGCCATTTCCATTTCTTTTTGTTCGGTGAAGGATTTCTCCTCTATTTCAAGCTCTTTCGTTTTTGTTTTGGCTTGTTGCAGTTCGGCCTCGTCCTCTTCAATTCGCTTGATTACGGGTCTGTAGATGAATTTTGACAACAACCATAAAAGCAGCCCGAAATTTATCATCTGAGCGATTAAGAGCTGTGGGTCTATGCCAAGTTTTCCTAAAAAATCCATATTTTAAAATCCCCCGAGACCTGAAGTGTATACGCTTAAAAACTTTGGTATGACAAAAATCATTCCTATGAGAGGAAGAATGAACACAACCAGTGAAATAATAAGCGTCCACATAAAATATTTGCGCGTTGTTTCAACTGACTTGTAAATTTTACCCAACAGTTCATCTTGCGAATCAAGTCGCTTTTTTGTTTCTTCTTCCATAATTTTTGATTTTTTATGCTTTGTATTAACTGACAAACTTTAAAATGAGCGCGACCACCAAGGCGTAAATGGCGATGGCTTCTGCGAAGGCGATGGCGATAATCATTGCAATCTGAATTTTTTCCGAATTTTCCGGATTGCGTGCCATACCTATCATTGCCGCCGCGCCAATCATACCGATTGCCAATCCCGGTCCGATGGTGCCGACCGCCATGGTGAATGCTGCTGATGGATCTTGAATCATAATTTTAATTTATTTAATCTTTTTATTTAATTTGTTTCGACCGCGCGCCTGTTTTTCCGCGCGCTTTCCTCTGCTACCGCCTGTATTTCCAATCCAGTATCGCCAGCGCGGCCGCGAAAAACGCGGCCGGATAGCTTGCCCAAACAGGGAACTGGAAATTGGAAATTAGAATTGGCAGACCATATATCGCTCTCAAAAAGTGAAGCGCCGCCACGAGAGCGAATATCAACGAAGAAATTGTCATCATTGCGGTTTTCATTTTAATTAATTACGAATTTTAAAACTGCTAATTTCTTTTTTTCGCCACTCCTCCTATTTGAGGCATTTTCTCAACAAAGGGCAAAGCCCTATTGAAGCGTTTAAAAGGGCGAACAGAATAAGGGAGCTGAGCCAAAGGCTTCCCTGCACTCCGAGCAAATACTGCGTGTAGTACAGAAAAGTGTAAAAGGACAGCTCGGCAATTATGCCGTAAGTCCATTCTTTCGCCTTACCGTTGCCGGGTTGGCGTTCCTCTGTTGTTCCTGTGTTGTTTTCCATTTTTTTGTGAACTTAAATTAATTTCCGACCTTTATTTTTTAATTGCAAATGCGTTGTAAATTATCATTCATTTTTTTTCGAATGTCGCTAAATAGTGTTGTCCATCGTGCTCGTCTTTATAAATGATAATGTTAATATGGCAAAAATGAAAGCCTGAATAATTCCCACAAAGACTTCCAGTATCATAAAGGGCAAAGGAATTATGTATGGAATCAAAAAGGCGATGACCAAGAGCAGCACCTCCCCGGCGAAAACATTCCCGAACAGCCTGAAAGAAAATGAAAGAATCTTGACACTTTCGGAAATTATTTCAAAGAAGCCCAAAATGAAATTGATAGGGTTCTTAAAATTAAGAAACCTTCCAATGTATCTTTTTAAACCCAGTGTCTGCATGGAAAAGAATTGGATTGAAAACACTGAAAATAACGCCAACGCCACTGTCGTTGTCAAATCGCTGTTCGGAGAGCGGAGAATGGAAAAATGCCCTGCGGGGGTGTTTATGAAGAACGAGCCCAGAAAACCGGGAATAAGGGCCAAGAGATTCGCGCTCACAATAAAAAGGAAAAAGGTGGCGATGAGCGGGAGAATTTTTTTGGACAATTTTCTGTCTTGGGTTACCGTGTCTGTAAGTTCCAGTAATTCAAAAATAAGGATTCTCATTCCGTCAATAATAATGTTCTTATGGTTATTTCTTTTCAGATAAAAAATCACTCCAAAAATTCCCAGGATAACCATAACCAAAAGAGATGTTAAAAAGGTATTGGTTACAGATATTCCGAAAACGGATAAAATATATTCAGGATATAAACCTATTTTAATCATTTTTTTTATCGCCGTCCTTAATTAAGGGAATAAATAAATGATACATTTCATAAACCGTGATAATGATTCCCGTAAGAATTCCGAGGAGCAGAAGAAACGGTTCGGTTTTGAAAAATCTGTCAGCCAAAACCCCTAAAAAGAGAAATGCCCCGATTGGAATGGCGATAAGGAATCCCAATTGCCAAGCGAGAGAGAGAGCGTAAAATGTTTTGAAATTGTCCTTCTTTTTCACTACCTTTATTTTACACCCCACTGAAGCATTTTACAAAAAAAATAAAGGGGATAAAATCCGACAAAAAATCATCGCTTTTGTGAAATATCATTCATATCGGATTTTGGCTAAAAAGCCCTCCGAAAAAGTTCTCACCCGGTTTGTTTTTTAGGCAACGGACGGGACGGTGAAATAAAAAGTTGACCCCTTGCCTTCTTCGCTTTTGAATCCGGTTTTTCCTTCCCATGATTTTACCGCTTCGCGAGCGACGAACAAATTTACGCCACTCCCTTCGTTTTTGCCAAGCGACGCGTTTGAGGCGCGGAAGAATTTTTCAAAGACGTTTTTTTGTTCCTTTTCCGGGATTCCGAAACCGGTGTCCCTCAACGAGATTTTAAGAAAGCCTTTTCCCGCCCGCGAAACGGCTATTTTTATCAAACCGCCCGGTTTGTTATACGCCACGGCGTTCTCCAACAAAAGGCGGAACACTTTGGAAGTCATCGCCTCGTTCCCCCGCGCCATCGCTTTGAAGTCCAGTCTTTTGAATTTTACGGAAATCTCTTTCTTTTTAAAATTATTTTTCATTAAGGCGAGTTCCTTTTCAATGAGTTTTACTGGGGAAAAAGTTTCCTTTTTCTTAATTTCAGTTGAACCGCTGCCTTCAAGGAAAAAAAGAAGATCGCCGATAATGGAATTGATATTTTTGATTTTTTCATTTATGCCCTCCGCCAGTTCCTTATCTTTGATGTCCGAAGAGGCGAGTTCCAACATAAGCTTAACGGCGGAAACGGGAGTCCTCAATTGATGAGAGAGAAGTGAGATAAAATCGTATTGTTTTTTGAGAACCTCTTTCTCTTTTTGAAGGATATCAAGCCTGTCAGCATACTCAGCGATAAGTTTAAAAAAAATCTCGCTGAAACGCTTTTCGGCAAACCGCCGCAGTTTTTCTTCACTGATTTTTTGAGGCATGTTATTTTATCAAGTATCCCCCGGTTTTCATTTTTTTCAGGGCGAGAATATTTTTCTTTATCAATTCTTTGCGAATAACCGAGCCATGCTGGGGGGCGATTAAATTTAAATCCATTTTCTCCAGTTCTTTCATTTGGTTTTTCAATATCTCTCCCGGGGGCATGTAAGTGTGGTGGAATTTCTCCATTCTCTCGGGATAATTTTCGTTCGCGTAAAGATTCCAGTCCTCTGAAAAGGCTCCAAAAATATCGGAAGAAAAAAGAATTTTGTTTTTTTCGTCATAAGTGGTAAAGGCGCCCGGAGCGTGAAGATAAGGAGTATTGATGAATCTGAATTTCCTCCCCTTGAAAGAGAGAGGGCCGTCTTCCACAAACTTATATGGAGACTCAAACCCGTAATAATTGGTCAGAAAACTTACCCTTTTTGTGGTTATGATTCTAAGGTCTTTGCGGTTGATTAGTTTTTCAAAAACAGGAATGTTTGAGGCGAGATCCGGGTCTTGGTGATGGATGATAATATATTTAATTTTGCTGAATTTAATAACCGAGGAAATTTTGCGCGCGACGGTGGGGAAGTGGGGGTTTGAACCCGGGTCAATAAGAATGGCCTCTCCGTCAACAACGACAAGATACGGATTGCAGTGAAAATTTGCGGTTTCATCATAATAACCGACCCAGTAAACACCGGGGGCGATTTCAATGGCTTCATTGTAATTTTTACTTTCCATTGTTTAAACTCATTTTCCCACTTGTTTTTTGGGAGTCGTGTTCATCCCGCCTCGGTTTTTAAAGGGAAGCGACAAGGGCTTTCAATGATTTTGCTTTCTTGTCAGTTTCCCCGATTTTCCTCAGTGCGCCGACACCGAATGTTTTATCTATCAGTTTTCCCATGGGCAGAATGTTGCCAGTTATCGCGCCTTTGGCAAAAATTTCAAAAATTTCTTTTTTGTCTTTGAATCGTCCCGGATTTTTCTCCATTATTTTTTTGATTAGAGTGTCCAAAATTTCCCTCTCTTCAGGATAGCTGAAATTGTTACGTGTTACTTTTGTGCCTTTTTGTTCCACGTGATAAGTTTCCTCATCAAAGAGCATTTGCCCTGATTTATCACGAATATTCGGATACTTTTCAATGATTTTTTTTGTTTGTTCTCTTTCTTCGGCAAAGAGAGGATTTTTAAAAAGTTTTAGGAGTGCCCTTTTCGTCATTTCCGCCGTTATCGCTTCATTTAAACTTGAAAAGTATTGTTTTTTTGCGTTTCTGCCGACAACCACAAGACCACAGCGGTAAGGAGCGATTCGGGGCTCCTTTTCGGCGGTGAGCTGCAGGGCATTGTAGGACTTGAAATGCATCATTTCATGCAGTGTGTTTTCCATAAAAACCATTTTCCGAGGCTCTTCTTTCGCAGCGACGGCTTGCACCATTGCGTCGTAGAAAGCGACCTGTCTTTTTTTCGGCCAGACATCTCTAAAAATAATGTGGAAGTTTTCGGGAGGAATATCAAAATCTTCCAAACCGTACTCTCTCCTCATTTCATTCGTCGCTTCATTGGCGAGATTGATTATTTTCAGTTCTTCCTCCGTTTTTTCCTTTTCCCTCTCTCCCACTTTCTCAAAAAATTGGTCGTCAAAAATTTCCTCCTTAGCAATAAGAATTTGGTTTTTTTCAGCGCGGGTCATTTTTCCGACAACCCGGTCAATGGATGAAATTTTTTCCATAAATTTGTTTTGTTTTAATCCACCGAAACCCGGTTTCGGTGGATTTTAGGATTCACCGAGCGCCTCTTTTTCAACTTGTTTCAAGAAATCGTGCATTCGCTTCAATCTTTTTTTGGCGAGCAACCTTCCTGTTTTTGTCAGCATCTGTTTGGGGATATGTTTGTATTTTGCCTCATATTCATCTTGCACTGAATAGGTTATTTCTCTGGATGGAGATCTTCTTTTCCGAGGGCTGGCGTAAATAACACAGTTGCCCATCTCGCCGAGGTAGATATACGACCTGGCGATTCCCAAGGCTCCGAGTGCGTCAAGCTTGTCCGCGTCAAACAGACATTTTGCTTCGTTTGTTTTCGGAATTTTATTGTTTCTGAATCTGTGCGTTTCTATGCAGTGGCATATTTCGCGTATTTTATCTTCTGAAAAACCGTGTTTTCTGAGAATTTTTTCCGACATTTTGGCTCCCGTAACGGCATGGTCGTAATTTTTTTCTTTCAAACTCTCTCTCCCTATGTCGTGAAGATAAACGGCTGTTTTCACGATACTGGTGTCAAAACCTTCTTTTTCCGCTATATAAATTGCCGTTTGAAGAACTCTTTTCACATGCGACCAGTCATGGCTCGGCCCTAAATTTTTGAAGCGTTTTTCCGCCTCCTTTCGTATTTGCTCAATTTTTTTATCAGATATTTTCATTTTCGCGGTTGTTGCTTTTCCCTTGTTTATCTCGAAAAGCGATGGAAATTGAGTCTACCGATTACTTGGGTCGCTTTCTAAATTCTCAACTTTAAAATTCTCAAATTCTTTCGGCAATTTTCCGATAGACTTCAAATAGGGGATAGCCGCTCTCAATTCTTCTTTGGCGGAAAATATATCATCCCTTGACCAGTGGATATCAGGGTCGTTGAGGTTTTTCTCCCCGTATTCTTTCCTCGCCCTTTCAAGAAAAGTAGCATAGCTTTTCAGTTTTTCAAGAATTTTCTCTTCCTTCCATAATTCGCCCAGTGTCTTGCCCGGGTTTCGCCTCAGCTCTTCATTCGGGGAACCGCCAACCGCCTTGTGGTCGTCAGCTGTTACGCCTAAATGCCCGTTTCGCCAGTGTTCGCGAGCCTTTTCCAAATTATCTGTTATTTTTTCGTTCATATTGCGATAGGCTTCATCAAGGCGTTTGCCGGCCATCCCCGTCGCGCGACCTGTCCATATTTCAATTATACATTATCTCGCCCCGCCCCGCCATCATCCTCGCAAGAAAACAAAAAACCGCGCGGATTGGTTTGTTAGGTTTGGTTTATGGCGTGGGTTAAGTTCGTCCGTTCGCGGGAGAGGCAAGGAGGGGGTCAAACAACACTCAAAGCTCCGAAATTGCGAAACGGCGGTGTTTTTTTGAATGAAGTTTTGATACTTTATGAACAAAATCCGCGGGATTTTAACGAATGGTCCATGCGCCGCGCGCGGTGGGGGATTTTGATTTAGGAATCGCTCCTTTGCTGCAGTTTGAGTTGGTTGGCGTTGTTTAAAACATCGTTTTCAAAATCAGTATGTATTTCTTGGAGTTCTTTCCATTTCGCAAAACCGCTCAAAATCATTTTTTCCAAAATTTCACTCATTGAAATGCCGGATTTTTTCCAAATATGATGATAGAGAGTGCCGGGCATCGTGTTTATCTCGTTGACGAACAATTCGCCCGTTTTTTTGTTCAGCAAGAAATCCACCCGCATGGTCCCGTTTGCGTCCGTTTCTTTAAAAATCAATTTGCTGTAATTTTTGATTTTTCTCGTATATTCGTCGGATATTTTCGCGGGAATGACAAGGTTGGATTCGGCATTTCCTATTTGAGCGCCACCCTCTTCAAGGTATTTTACGCCGTAATCAAACAAATCCGAACTAAAGAGGGATTCTTGCACCTCCGAGGCGATTATTTCATCTCCGTCGTTCAAGAGGGCGCAAGTCAGATCGGTTATATTTTCTACGGAGTTTTCAGCGATTACTTTTATATCGTAGTGAAAAGCGAGATTCAGCGCGTCCTCCATTTCGTCATTGTTTTTCACTTTTGTTATTCCGATGGAGGAACCGGTTCTTGCTGGCTTTACGAAAATTGGGAAAGAGAGCTTCTCTTTAATTCCGGCGATAACGCCTTCTTTGTCTTTTATAAAATCTTTTTTATTCAAAACCACAAAATCCGTTATCGGCATGCCCAATGATTTCAGGAGTTTTTTTGTCAGAGCCTTATCAATAGAAACTGACGAGGCGTATATTCCGCACCCCGCGTACGGCACGCGAAAAAATTCAGCCAACCCTTGAATAGTTCCGTCCTCCCCGAGCAAGCCGTGGAAAGTCGGGAAAATAAAATCAATATCCAGTCTTTTTTTCTTAAGAAAACAGCCCTGCCTCAAAACCAGTTTCTCTCGCGATAATTTCAAATCAAGGAGACAGCTTGGAATGTCTTTTAATTTTTTTTCATAATCATCCTTAAAAAATTTTAATTTTGATATTTTTTCATCACTACGCCAAACGCCGTTTTTATCAACATAAATGCCAACGGCATTGAGCCCCATTCTTTTGAGTTCGGCAATGGCGAATTCCCCGGTGATTATGGAAATTTCATGTTCCGGATTTTGACCTCCGAAAAATACGCCTATTGTTTTATTTTGCAATTCTTTCATATTCAAGAATAATTATCAGGTATATCATTTTGAAAAATAACGGTGTCCCCGTTCTTTAACACATTCGCCAAATCGTTATGTGCCTCTTTGGCGGTTTCATACACCTTGAAGCTATTATATCCCAATTTCTTAAACTTGTTTATTATGGAAATGACATTCTCGTTTTTTATGAGCAATACCAAATCGGCGCTCTTGGAATATTTTTCCGCCAAATCCTCTTGCGTCTCCCGTGATCTTTTTTTGCCCAGCTCAACGATGCCCGGAGTTAAAACCACTTTTCTTCCGTTCGCTCGGGACAAAACGCGCAAACCTTCTAAAAATCCCGCGTAATTCCCATTATAGCTGTCATCAATAATCGTTCTGTTTAATTCCTTGTTCTTTATAATCTCCAGCCGGTGCGGAGCGAAATCAACCTTTTTTAATCCGTTTTTCATTTCAAAAACGCTCAACCCCAATTCATCGGCGATTTTAAAGGAGATAATTGAAAAATCAACGACATAATCGGCCACCAGTTTTGTGGTAAAAATATTTCCGCGATATCCGAAAGAAATACCGTCAAACCCATCCAGGTATTCCATCTTTTCAGCTTCCTCTCTTCCGCATACTTTCACGACATCCATATCGCCGGCAATTTCCCTGTCCGCGTATTTTTTAATATTTTCATCGCAGGTGTTTAAAAAAGTTTTTTTCTCCGTGGCGTTCGCCAATTCAAATTTGGCGGAAACAATATTTTCAAAGGAAGCAAATCTGTCCAGATGGCATTCTCCGATTGATGTGATTATTGAATGGCGAGGTTTGATAATTTTGCATATCCTTTTGATTTCTCCTTTTTTGTACGCGCCCATTTCAGAAATTAAAATATCGGCGTTTTTCACTTCTTCCGTATGCTTGATTAAATATTGAGCCACGCCAATATCCGTATTTATATTTCCGGGAAAGGCGAATATTTTATATTTTTCTCCCAAAACGCGTGCCAAAATATTTTTCATATTTGTCTTGCCGAAACTGCCGGTTATGCCAATGGTGATTAACCCCCTTTTTTTATTGGAGCGTATTATCTTCTCCGCATTTTTGATCATTTTGTTTTTTCTGAGGAAGACAAAGGGCGCGATTAAAATATCCGCGAAAATGACAAGAAACGGCAAGAAAATGGCGAAGAAGAACAAGGCGACAAATGCCCACAAGACTCCCGCAAAATACCAAACAATCGCCTCGGTTGTGACGATAAATAAAATATCCAGAAAGAAAATCAACATTGAACGTGGCGTCCTTTTTAACTCGCCTCTTTTGCTAAGATGAAACCAATCAATATTTTTATAAACAAATGACAAAAATCTTTTCTTGTCATATTGCTCCAGCTGGTAAATGTAAATTAAGTTTTTTAAAATCATATTTTTGCGATTCGTTTGAATCTTTCATTGAACTCTTCGGCTGTCTTTCCGATAAAAGGGAAGTGCCCGCCGTTTTCAATGACATGCAATCTCGCCCTAACTTGCTCGGAAATAACTTTCGCTCCGCGCAGAGGGGACTCCTTGTCATTACTCCCCCAAATAAAATCCGTTTCGTAATTTTTCAACACGCGCGACATTCCGGAAATATCCTCGTTGATTATATTCTGAAATGTTTTTTTCATTGCCGCGTTTTCAAGCATGGCGTAATCGCCGGCGCCGATTGCTTTGTACCAAATCTTTCTCGCCCCATCCGACAAAAATTGTGGCAAGACGGAAAAAATGATTTTGAAAATTTTTGTGATTATGCCGATGACCCTCTGTCTGTAACCGTAATTTCGCAAAAAGGGAACTCCGATGCAAATTATTTTCCTGACATTTTGTATTTTATTTTCATTAAGCATTTTTACCAAGACCCTGCCGCCGAATGAATGCGCGACAAAGATTATGTCCCTTCCGCGTATCTTCGCGTCTAAGAAAGACATTGTTAACTCGGCGTAATCTGACAAACTCAACGGCTCTTTGAGATTGGAACCGTCGCCCGACTCGGGAAAATCAAAGGCGATGTAATTATCCAAATCTCGGTAGATTGCCGAAAGAGATTTATAATTTCCGCCCCAGCCGTGCAAAAAAACAAAAACGGCGCCGTCCGTTCTTTGCCTTTCGGAATAGCGAATTTTGAAATTGTTTACGATGATTTCTTTTTCCGGCATAATTTTATTTCATTAAAAAACCGCCAAAAACGACACAGAACGCCCCAGCGTTTCAGACCTCGCCATTGTCTTATACCATAGCAAATTTCGGACAATTAAGAAGAGCCCGCAATCCGGATTCAAATTGTGGACTTTATACTACCCCTTTGTTTCTTGGGTTATTTTCCCTACAACCTCTTACATTTGCAATACTGCTTCACCCCCCGCCCTAAATGCGTTTATTCCCGCTTCCCGGAAAAGGTGATAAGCGTTTCATACGGTGTTGTTTTTGACGGATAACAATAACTCTTCAAACCTCTTTTGAGCTTGCGGATGCAGCAGCATTCTTTTTTTGTCTATTTCTTGATAATAATTCCACGGCACCGACGGCGTCCACTCCGCGCCGTTATATGCCTTGCCTGCTCCTCATATTTCCGTTCGCCGGACCGTCCTCGCTTTTGGGGCTGGCGGACTGTTCATTTTATTGAATGATAATGGCTATGAATTTAACAAGGAATTTATCAAGATCTGCGAGATATTGAAAATTGAACAGTATTAGTTAAGAAAACATACACCAAAAGACAAATCTGGTCTGCGAGAGATTCAACAAGATGATTACCGAGTGGCTGATTGAATACAATTCCGTTATTTCGCATCAAGTGCTTAATTACGAAACGCCATGGAAAATGTATTAAAGCATTTCCAAAGTGAAGCCAAAAGGGAAAGTCGTTTCCCACCCTTTCTGGGGCAAATGCTACCCGTGTGGCCATTAAGTACAAGGACTTATTGTAAAATAATGGATATAACAAAGAAGCATAATTATATAACCCTAAAACGGCTCGGTGAGCATTACAATCTGAGGGAGAATAAAAATAACTTTGTGTTTTTTAATGTCATAAAGTATAATATAAATTAACCTTAATTATGAGCACTATAAAAAATACACCACTTATTGTGATTGCTAAAAATTTGAGTGCGGGCATGAAATTTATTATCGGGATGTTTATTGCCTCAATGTTTGTTTCCATCGTCGTTTTTGCGGCCCCTCCGACATCCAAATACAGTCCCGGAGAAACAGTATCTCCGAACTGCTCGCCAGGAGATACTAACTGTACTGTAAGAACACCAGCAGTATCCGGCTCAAACTCTGATATTACAGAGCTTACGGGATTAACAACAGATTTAAGTGTGAACCAGGGAGGCACAGGAGCATCAACAGCTTCTGGAGCCAGAACAGGACTAGGACTTGTAATTGGTACTAATATACAAGCATACAACTCTTATCTTGCGGATATCTCTGGTATTACCGCTAACAAGGGCGACATCATATATTTTAACGGCACAAATTGGGTTAATTTGGGGTATGGCACTTCGGGTCAATATTTAAAAACTCAAGGCTCGGGAGCCAATCCTACTTGGGCGTCAGTGGGTGGAGGTGGAGATTTAATTTCAACAAACAATCTTTCTGATTTATCCAACACTACGACTGCAAGAACGAATCTTGGACTTGCTATAGGATCTGATGTGCAGGCATACGACGCGCAACTTGCCGATATTGCAGGACTCACACCTACAAATAGCTACCTTATTATTGCTGATGGTTCTAATTTTAATGCTACAGCTATGAGTGGGGATGGTACTATTGGCAGTAATGGTTCTTTGAGTATATCTGCTAATGCTGTCGCTTTGGGAGCTGACACTACAGGAAACTATCTCCAATCTCTCGCCAGTGGAATCGGTCTTTCAGGTGGTAGCACTGGAAGTGAAGGATCAGTGTTGACACTCAGTTTAGATATAAATGGTTTAACTTCTGAATCTGCAGTAAATGACACAGATTCTATTGCTGTTTATGATGCATCCGCGGCAGCTATTCGGAAAATGACAAGAGCTAACTTTCTCTCAGGTGTCACAGGAGCGCTTATTTATCAGGGGGCTTGGGATGCTACTGCGAACACCCCTTCTTTGTCTGACGCTACAGGTAGTAAAGGGAATTATTATGTAGTGAGTGTTGCCGGTTCTCAAAACTTAGGAAGCGGTTCAATTTCCTTTACTGTTGGTGATTGGGTCATTGATAATGGTTCTATTTGGGAAAAACTGGACTCAGTTAATGATGTTCAGTCTGTTTTTGGGAGAAATGGAGTTATTACAGCAGGCAGTGGTGATTACACGGCAACTCAAATAACCAATATTGCCACAGGAAATATTGCATCTACAAATGTTCAAAATGCTATAAATGAATTAGATACAGAGAAACAGCCACTAGACGCTCAACTAACAGATGTGGCTGGATTGGCTGTTATAGACGGTAATATTATTGTAGGCAATGGAACAAATTTTGTAGCAGAATCAGGAGCGACCGCGAGAACATCACTTGGTCTTAGTAATGTGGAAAACACAGCACTTTCAACATGGGTAGGCACACCAAACATCACCACGCTTGGAACAATCGGGGCAGGTGTTTGGCAGGGTACGGCAATCGGAGACTCATATATTTCTTCCGCTTCAACATGGAATTCAAAACAAACCGGAAATGCTTACCTCACCGACATTGCCGGTATTACCGCTAACCAAGGTGATGTCATATACTTTAACGGAACTAATTGGGTAGATCTTGCTCCCGGAACTTCGGGACAATATTTGAAGACACAGGGCGCGGGAGCGAATCCTGTTTGGGGAACCGTGAGTGGCAGTGGTACTGTTTATTCTGCCGATGGAACTATTGGCTCAGGGCGCGCTGTGGCAATTACAGACACTGTTAATTTTGATTCAAATACTTTTGTGATTGACGGAACAAACAATAAAGTCGGAATTGGTACAACAACACCAACACAAAAACTAGAAGTAGTTGGATCAGATGCAAAGATACTTGTATTAGGTTCTGTAGGAGCAGCAATACAATTAAAATATGCAACAGATGGTAGTTGGTCTGAATGGCAACAAACTGGAGATAGAACAAGACTAGATGCCAATGGTGCAGGAGATGTATTTACCATTTTAAACGCTGGGAATGTCGGGATTGGAGACAGCGCTCCTGATGTAAAGTTGGAAGTTAATGGGCAAATAAGAGCTAAAGGAGCTAACCCTGCAGGTGGTGGTGGATACTCATTTACTTCCCCCGGAGATACAGATGGGGGTATGTTTAGTACTGCTGATGGACAAATTGAATTTTATACAAATAATGTTGAACGTGTAAGAATTGACTCAAGCGGAAGAGTCGGAATTGGTACAACCCCCGTCATTGATTTAGCGATAGGAGATGCTGATACTGGCTTTAATTGGGCTTCAGATGGAATTTTAGATATTTATGCAAATAATGCTTTGATGGCGAGAATTGACGGAAATGGCATAAGTTCTGGTGGATTTGCTGGAAGACTAAAAAAAGTTTCAGGCGGTACTTATGAAGTTCCTGCAGATGGTACTGAATATTACAGTCCTGACCAACAAGGTGGCAAGTATGGCACAGTCTATAGGATGTATATAGCCCCTTCTTGGATTAATGGATATAACTTTGTTAGTATTGGTGCCAATGGAAGTCTCATAAATACAGCATTACAAGTATTAAACACCGCTAATTCTGAAGAAGAGGTTATTACCGATGTTTCTTATAGCGATGTTTATAGAGCCAGAATAGTAAAATCAACCGCAAATAATTATTTAATACTTCATGTAGGTACCGGATATACATTATTAGGAGGATGGGTGGATTATTCTAAATAATATAAAAATAATATGTTTAAAAATACAAAAATCAAAAACATTACAAAAAAACAAATTATTATGTTCGTGGTTGTGTCATGGTTTATATTTTCCGTTGGTTATATCGTCCACGATCAATGGCAAAGATTTAAGATACAATATTCCCAAAACGCATACAAACAAGGCGTGTCTGATTCAATAAAAACTTTAATCACTCAAATGGAAAAATGCGTTGCGGTGCCTTTGTATGATGGAAATAAAAAAGTGGAAGCGGTAAGTGTTGAATGTTTAAAAAAAGATTCTAAAAAATAATAAATGTATTCGCAAAAAAAATTATTTTATGAAAATAACATACATAAAAATAATTAGCTTTATTTTTCTGGGGATTTTAATTTTACCATTTAGTTTTGCGCTTGCTTCAGAAAGCAACGGAACAGTTGACTCAACTTATAAATATGCATGGTCGGAAAACATTGGCTGGATAAATTTCGGATGTGATAATTGCAATGTTAGTATTACCGATTCAGCAATTACAGGCTATGCGTGGAGCAACAACTATGGCTGGATAAATTTAAATCCTTCCAGTTCGGGTGTTGCCAATGACGGAGAAGGAAATCTTTCTGGACAAGCATGGGGAGAAAATACCGGATGGATAGATTTTTCTGGCGTTACTGTTGATAGCTCAGGATATTTCAACGGATATGCGAGCGGGAATGTTACAGGAAATATAAGTTTTAACTGCGCAAATACAGGTTCTTGCAGTTCGTCTGATTTCAAAGTGAGTACTGACTGGAGACCGACGTCCAGCAGAACATCAAGCGAACAATCATCAGGTTCAAGCAGTAATGGCGGAGGAGTAATTATACCTGGAATGTTTGATAAGCCGAAAACTCCGCTTAAGGGTTTTAAGGTCATGGTAAATGGTGGTGCTAATACAACTGACAACAGAACAGTTAGTCTTTCTTTTGACGTGGGCTCAAATGTGAAAAAAATCGCAATTTCAAATACGGACGACTTTAAAGACGCAAGCCAGGAGTCATATATTCCGATAAAGCAATGGGATTTGTGTTCAAAATTTGGTAACACTGTTAAATTACAAAATTGTACCGAGGGTAAACATACGGTGTATGTAAAGTTTTATACGCAGTTTGGGCGTTCTTCTCAAATCTTTTCTGATGATATTGTTTATAATCCAAAAGAATTACTTGTAAAATCTTTTGGGAAAATCGTGGCAGTAAAATTTTTCAAGAGCAGTTTACATTTGGGAGATACTGGTGAAGATGTTAAGATGCTTCAACATTTTCTCAATAAAAAAGGTTTTATTTTGTCAACGCAAGGTTCTGGTTCACTTGGCAATGAAACAAAATATTTTGGACGGAAAACTTTTCAAGCATTGAAACAATTTCAAGAGAAGTATAAAGAAGAAATTTTAATACCTGTCGGACTAAAGTCAGCAACTGGATTTTTTGGACCATCAACGCGTTTATTTGCGAATTCAAATTTATTTAAAAAACAACCCATAGGAGTTTCTAAAATTCAAAAGGAAGCGCTTATTATTTCAAAAAAAGACATAGATAAAACATATTCAAACAGTTCATTTATTTTTACTAAAACATTGCGTTTGGGAATGGAAAATGATGATATAAAAAAAATGCAACAACTTCTAAATCTTGATGCGGATACGAAACTTATAGAAAATGGTGTTGGCTCACGGGGTAATGAAACAAAATATTTTGGAGCACTAACCAAGGACGCAGTGCAAAGATTCCAAGCAAAGTATAATATTGTTTCTTCAGGGGATGAACGAACAACTGGTTATGGCTTGGTTGGTCCAAAAACACGCGTCAAACTGCAAGAGGTGTTTGACGCAGATAAATAATACTCAATTCATAAGCAAACAATCGCACCACCCCAAAAATTGAAGGTGCAACCTCGCATAAAATTCATCTTTCCCAAAATACTGAAATTATAAATTGGCGGTGTGTTTTGGACAAAATCCGAACTTTTTTTCGGGAATGCTCTAATTCTAATCGCAAAAATATCTTCTGATAATCATAGCGACGCGAGAAACGTCCGCTGGGTGGGAAGGTCTGTCTTGGCGAGCAATCTTGATTTTCTATGCTTAGACAATAGCAAATTTTACGGCTTGCATAAAATTTGCCCCGCCGATAAAAAAGCGGGGGCTTACGAAATCTATCCGCCTTTTGCAAGTCAACATCCCATGTGTTTTACCCCCCCCTTTTTTTTTAAAAAACGCGTTTATTCCCGCTTCCCGGAAAAGGTGATAAGCGTTTCATACGGTGTTGTTTTTGACGGATAACAATAACTCTTCAAACCTCTTTTGAGCTTGCGGATGCAGCAGCATTCTTTTTTTGTCTATTTCTTGATAATAATTCCACGGCACTGACGGCGTCCACTCCGCGCCGTTATATGCCTTGCCCGCGCCGATATAATCGCACAGCATTTCTTGTATGTATTTTTCCGGCATCGGTATCGCAATCTCTCTTCCGCTTTTCCTATCCGTCCAATAATGCCAATGGTGTTTGTTTTTTGCTTTATGGTTGAGCCAAGCGATTGAATAACCTTTTTCTTTTTTTTCAGCCTCAATGGGACTGCTCTTTCCTTGAAAATATTTAGCGCTTGCAAGAAACTCTATCGGACTGTATTTTGACAGGTCGTGTGTGATTCCTTGCCAATACAGCCCTCTTTTGAAGCATTCAATTCCCACATACCACTTATGCTTCGTGATTTTTGCAAAATGTTTTAAATGTTTCATTCTAATTCCAAATAATCTTTTAATTCCTCCGGCGATTTGTTGTTTTTTATCCTGTCCGAAACATCACCACGAATTAAACCGCAATTTTTAAGTTCTTTGCTTGTCTGCTTCCCCTCTTTTTTGTATTTCCAAAGACTTGATGACTTCCATGTATTTCTTATCGTATTTTTTATCCAAATCTTGCACCTCTTCGGAGAGTTCATCAAACGGAACCAAAGACTTGTGGTCCGGCGCCGAGTTGTTTTTCCAAACAGACCAAGCGTCATGTATGTTTTCAAGCGTGCAATCTTTGCCTTTAACGAAAAACAGTAATGTGTACAAGTCCAACAATTCTTTGTCCACTTTTATTTTCTTCGCCAGTTCTTTTTGCGCTTTTTGTATGTAATTCATATTTTCCAATTACTCAAATCTTCAAAGAATTAATTGAGGGTTCCCTGTGCGCCTTATCTTTTTTAAAAAGTGACAAAAGCGACATACAATCAGTATCCAAAATTACACGATTATGTCACTTTAAATACTGACAATCCAATTTTTCAAGACATCCGCCAGTTCCTGTGCATATCCATGGTATCCGTGATTAGAATCTCCAAGTATCCTGGTTTCAATTCTTGGGCTTGATGTGGTTTCCTTTTCCATAATCTTCATTATTTCTTCAACGGGAATTATGGCTGCGTCGTCCTTTCTGCCCATTATTAATAAAATCGGCTTGTTTATTTTTGAAATGGTCTCAAAGCCCAAATCTTTATTAAAAAAATTAAATATTGCTGTTTCCGATTCGTCACCAAACAAATTAATATAAGCCCCGGCTTTTATTGGGTATTCTCCCCACACGTATTCTGGGAGCAATTTGTCCCCATTTCCTTCTTGAATCATTTTCTTTGCAATTGTAATTTCTTTTTCAAATTGATCCTTGTCGCCACGAACCAACCCGAGCATGTCTGATGGTGAAAGGAATATGATTGATTGTAAATCTTCTTTTGTTTTAGAAGCGTAATAAGCAACCTTGGAAGCTCCCAAACTATGTCCTGATAAATGCACCTTAGTAAATCCTCTGTCTTTTGCAAAATCAATAGCTGCCTGTATATCAAACAAAGAGTCCTCAAACCTCTCATTAGTGGTTCCGTAAATAACAAAATCTTTTTTGTCATTTTTAATCCTCACAAAATCAGTTATGTTTCCACTTCCCCTGTTGTTAAAGGGGAAGAAAGCGATTCCGTTATCCGTGAGTGTTTTTGCTATGTTTTCTAAAAATTTATTTTCATAAAAATTATCTCCCATTCCATGGACATGCACCAAAATAATACCTGTTTTTTCTTCCGGTTGATATAAAACACCGTGTAGTTGTAATCCGTCCTCAGTGCTTATTGTGTGTAAACTTGTTTTCATATTTTTATCCTATCGCAACCAATAATTTTATATAGCACGTTGTTTATAGAGATCCTCATACAGGCTGTTAGATGTGGTGGCGACCGCATTACCTCAATCCAATGGTCGCCGAGGTCGCCCTCTTATATTCTATCTTAGCCTAAATGGGCGAGAGTGAACAGCCGACAAAAAAACGGACGGATTGTTCCGCCCCGTTTGTTGCAACACCTCAAATGAAATCTTGAATTCTAAGAACCGCACCGCAGGGGATAGTCTGTGACATCTGGCTGAGCGCAGATATTTCCACCACCGTCAATAATCATATCTTTAGGGGAAAAGACCGGGGCGCGAGCCTTGCCAAAATCATTATTCTTAAAGATATTGTTCCCGGTGACTATATCTTTTTCCGTTAGCTCCCTTATCCCGGGACCTGTTCGACTGCCGGCAGTATCTATTACAAACCAAGATGCCGGCTGGATCCTTTTTTGATTGGCAAGTTTATTATTGATAAAAGTGTTGTCCTTGAAATAAACCGGCGGGGCGCCGTCTTTAATGCCATAAACCCTGAAAAAATCGAATAGCTGAGGAGAATTTTTTACCACATTGCCATCAAATATATTTCCTTTGACACTGCTGTAATACCAACCGCCAATACCGGCAACCCCGGTGTTTTCTATGCGATTATTAATTATTTTACTGTCAAAAAGATAATCAGTGTTTTCTATGCCAAGATCCCAGTTATTTTTAATATAGTTACCTTCAATTAAAGCGTTCCTCTCGTTAACCAGAATTATAGAATCATCAGCGCCGACATTGCCATACAACCCATTAAAAACACCGTCAGAAGCTCCGTCAAATGTATTATTTTTCACCGTGTTGTTTGACCCGCCACTCACTAAAAGCAATGTGTTTGTTTGCTTGCGGTCAGTGGTTGGTATCAATATAAAATCATTGTTTTGTATTAAGGTCTTGCTTGATTCATTTACATTGAGAGCGCTGTTAATAAGATTGTCGGTAAACCTTATGTTTGAGCTTTTGCCAATATACAGCGAAGTGGTTTTGGTAAATACGTTTTTCGTAATTGAACCGGTCTGACTGTTTATAACCAAAAAGGAATTTTGAAGCGATTGCGGGGTTTTGTTTTTTAAGGTGCAAGAACTGATGATAAAATTTTTAACTTTATCCACAAAAATATTATGATAAAAACGCGCATTCGCCGTTATGGAGTAATTGGCGCAGTCAAGCAAAACATCGCTTGTATCGTGTATTTTGATACAAGGTTCTTTGTCCGAACTTACAATATTTTGGCTTAAAATATACTTCCCGGGACTACTTATATCAGTACAAGTTGTTATTTTTTTTATAGGCCCACTTATAAAAATGGGGTCGTCAATCTGCGGTGATGGTGTGGCAGTTACTTTTTCCGGCGGGGCGGTTACTTTTGCCGGAGGGGCGGGAACTGGTGTTTTTATAATTTTGGATGTATCCGGAACTTCTTTTTTTTCTTGCGGGACGGCATCCTTCTTTATGTTGTTTGCCTTTTTTTTAATATTTTGTTTAACATCTTTTATTTTGTCAGTATCAGAGGGTATTTCATTGTTTTTCCCCGTATCTTTTTTATCAAGAATATTTTCCTGCTCATCCAAAATAGTTTTAGTCACATGGTTGTTGTATTGCTTCACAAAAATAAAATACCCGGCTACACTGCCGGCAAACAAAAGAAAAATACCAAGTGAGATTGCCACTGGTAGCCAAGTTTTTTTATTGAAATATTGATTTGCACCACCTTTTTCTTTTTGTGTTACATTGGGATTTCTGTCAATTTCTTGAAATGCTTCTTCAACATCCACATCATCCCACCCATTTTCAAGTAAGGCGCTTTTAATTTCCTCCCTGCTTTGCCTCTTTCCGAGGGATTGTTTTACGTAGTTAAGTAATTCTTGTGTAATCATATTGTTATAAAAAGTATTATATATCTTTTCTGCGTAGTTTCGCAAATTTCTTTTTCCTTAAAAAAACGGCGGGGGGTGCAGGGGGGAGCCGCGAAAAATTGAAAGGCTCCCATTTTGTTCAAGAGCAAAGCGATTGAATACAAAACGCAGTACTTGTAGTGAAATTTTATGGTTTTGCTTTCGCCGCTTCACTCCTCCAAAAAAGGCTTATAAATAAAATATAGCATAACTTGTAGCATATCATCCGCCTCTTTCTCCGCCGTTCGTGTCGCCCCGAGGCGCTACGCCTGTGGTAAATTGAACGAACGCTTGCCAACGAGAAACACCTCGCATTGGCACTCACTTCGTTCGTATGCCTGCTCGGTGTTCTCGTAGCTCGCTTAGTGGCTTCGGTTAGAGTTTCGCGTGAACTATACGGAAAGGAAAAGGACTGTGCTATGCACAAACAAATCATATTGCGCTTGCCCCACCCACCCAATGCGCGCGCAAACGAGGCTCCCTTATTTTTTATTTGTACTTATTCAATATCCTTTCCACTTAACCATTTTATTGCTGGTTTAATAAAATTTGGTACTAAATACTCATTATCAGATGCAATTAAACGAGCGCGTACTGGTTTTGTAGTTTTAGGATATTTTTGACATGCTTTTTGATATACATCCTCTCCCAATGCCTTCTTTAATTCATCCTCATATTTTTTGCTAAAACTCCAAACAGAAACTCCTTTTGTCTTATAGTTTTCTATTTCTTGATTCAATATCTTTTCTTCATCTTCATCCTGTATATCTGAGGAATCAGTATCGTAAATAATTCCAAGCGGTATATTAAAAGATGTAATTAAATCAGCAAATGATTTGAGATTTCTTTTTCCACCAACTTCTACGATTGTCCCGCCCATATTATCAAAATCTAAACTTTCACGCTTTGCATATTCTGGAAGTGCTAATTTTTCCGTATCACCCTCAACAAGTAAAACTCTTTTAGCAAAAAATAATTCACTTCTTTCAGGGTCAAGCTCTTTCCGAAATTTTTCTTCAATTGCTTGAGTCTTTTCTAGCGTAGATACATTTTTTTGTGTACCATTTTCATTTTTGTTTATTATAAATATTTCATCGTACTCAGGTATGGTCACAAAATGCGGAGAGTGTGTTGTATAAATAATCTGATTATTTGCACTAATGTTCCTTATTGTTTTATATAAAGATCTCTGCATTTGTGGATGAAGAAACATTTCAGGTTCCTCAATCAAAAACAAAGCTCCACTTTTTCGCCTTTCCTCAAAGGCCTTTAAAATTGCAATCACAAGAGCGTTTTGAAAACCGCCACCTAACTCAGTTGCATTTATTTCAAAATCATTTTCTTTTACATAAATTTGTAAAGAGTTATAAAAATCAAGAGATGTTAATGGATTAAAATATACATTTAAATCTTCATTTTTTGTATCAAAACCAAGTTGACTCAATGCATTGTTTTTGATTGTTTGCTCTAGTTTATTAAATTCTTCCGTTCTCAGTGCTTCAATCGCATATTTTATACATTGGTTAAAGCGTTCAATTCTTGACATCTCAACAACTTCTCCGCCCTGATTTTTTAATTCCATTTTGTTTTCAGGGTTTTGAAAATCTGTATTTATATCTCGTAACAATATCTCCAAAATTGAGTTTCTTGATCCCGGAAGTTGATATTTTAGATTCCTATTTGTTCCAATAAAGACCACATTTAAACTTTTTGCATAAGATGAGATACATAGGTAATACTCCTGATTTGGCAACTTATCCCGCTAA
>CAYWCU010000005.1:0-48299 GCA_964456855.1 uncultured Candidatus Saccharibacteria bacterium
GTCTCATTTCTCTTCTTTTTAGAAGAGTGCCATATGTTAGTGAACTTGTGCAGAAAAAAGAAAAAGCGCCTTGGAACGAATTCCAAGGCGCGAGGAGGCTTTAGCCTCCAATTAATATGTTATCTCATCGCCGGTATCAACATCATACCGGCGAATCGTGTTTTCGTAGGCGACATACGCCACACCGTCCAAAACAGCGACGGTGTCAGCCGTAAAACTGGAGGGTGCCGGAACATTCCATTCCAGCACATCCGTGGCGGTTGTCAGCCTTCCGCCCATGGCCACCACCGGACCGTTTGGTCCCAGAGCGGCACCTCCGTTTCCTGAAGAAGTAAGGAGGAGGTCCATCCTATCCGTGACTTCCCCGGTGGTGGCATCAATAGTAATGACAACCCCGGGGAGAGATTTGAGATTTTCATCCACTCCGGCTCCAACGAGGTAAATAGTTCCTCCAGCGGAACCTGAGTATATAAGCGCCCCTCCCATATTCAGGTCGGCGGTCCCCCACTGGGCGAGCCAGACTTGGTCACCCGATGGGGAATACTTGTTTACCGTTAAGTCATATCCGCCAGCCGGTCCGTCGGCGTATCCGCCGACATATATATTTCCCTCGGAGTCCAGCTTAAGCGAGGACACTACCCCGGGGGTCTTCTTCCACTCAACTGTCCCGTCAAAATCTACTTTCTGCAGGCAGTACAGCCCTGCGGAATAAATTCCGTTGGCGTCCACCGCCAACCCCGGACCGTATCCTGTTGATCCGCAAGTCGGGACAGAGGTTGTTTTTGTAACTACGCCAGTCTCGCCATCAAGGATGGCGATATGTTCTTCATATTCACCAAAGAGGTCGGTAAAATATGAGATATAAATATCGCCGGCAAACAGCGCGATGCCGGTGGCATTGTCGCTGCCGTCAGTCCCCGGAAGAAGGGTCGTCCACTTGACAACCCCGTCAACGACCTTAGCGGCAAACGGCCGTGTCCAACCGTTATACCGCCCGCTGACATAAATTCCGTCAGCGGACGATATTATGTGCTGGGCGTTATACTCAATGCCCAGCTCCCATATCTTCTCTTCCTGCTCCGTTATGGCGCACGCCTCATCTGAGGCCGCGCTTATGTTGCCGGCGCCGTCAAACGCCTCCACCGAGTAACAACACTCGGTGTCCGGCTCTAGTCTGGTCTCGGAATATGATGTTCTGGCTGTTGTCGCGACATAAACTCCGTCGCGATATATTTTGTATCCCGCCACTCCGACATCATCGGAGGACGGGTTCCAGATGATGTTTATCTTGTATGAGCCGACGGCGGTTGCCGTGACTCCCTCGGGGGTCGTGGGAGCGGTTGTGTCAAGCACAACTCCGCCCCCTCCGTTGCCACCCCCAGAGTTGTCGCCAATTGTTTTAACGGTTCTAACGGTTTCAGTGCTGTTAGAACCGCATCCAAATGGAATAAAAAAAACCAATACGAGTAAAAGAAAAAATAAATTTTTCAAAATTACCTCCCTTTATTTCGCCTCCGCATGGGGGCGTTTTTTAATGTTCATAATTCTTAAACCCTCTTAACATTCTCAAAGAGAGTAACATTTTCTAACTCATTTGTCAAATTTAAAAAATACGGAAAAGGTGGTTTGATGCCGAAATCAAATCCACCGAAACCGGGTTTCGGTGGATTTGACGGGGGTGGGGGGGGCGAGTTATCCACACATCATATTGAACTGTTATACAATCGGAAGAGATATCTTGTATAATAAAGGCAATGGATCAGAAGATAAAAAAACTAATCGCTTTACTGGTCTTGTTGGCTGTTATTGTCGGCGGTTCATTCGCCTTTTTCTCATGGAAGAAGGAGTGGAACAAGAAAAGAGCCGAGGAGGCGCGCCAAATGGAAATCCAGAAACAAAAAGATGAGTTGAAGATATTGCGCGCCAAGAGCGAACCGCTGACGGCCGAGGAACTGCAAAAACAGAAAACGGAGCTTGAAAAAATGAGGCAAGAGGCGAAACCCCTCACAAAAGAAGAAATTGAAAAACAAAAAGAGGAATTAAAAAAATTAAGGTCGCAATCGCAATAATAATTAAAAAACAATAAATAAAATGAAAAACATAATCCGGCCCTTAAAAACAATCGTTCTCGCCCTCGTTATCGGTTTGAGCATAGGTTACGTTATGGCGTGGAGCGCTCCAACGGCTCCTCCTCCGGGCGCCAATGTCCCCGCTCCGGTGAATGTTGGGAGTGAAACGCAATATAAATCGGGACTTCTTGGAGTCGGACCATTCCAAACGTTTCTGGACACATATCTCGCCACGGAGGGGGCCAATGTGGGTATTGGAACAACCGAACCACAAAGGCAACTTCAGATATACGGAAGTCTTCCGGTTATCGGGCTTAAAACGCAAGACCAGCTCGGTTGGTCAATCTATGTTGACCCGAGCGACGGAAGCTTGAATTTTAACAGGCAAGTGAACGGTGAATGGACGGGGAGTAAAAACAGGGTGAAGATAACCACGAATGGAAAACCGCAATTGCAATACGCTTGGGTGGGATATAAATGGGTCCGCAACGGATCTGAAATTAGTTGTACTACCCCCGGAGTTAATTATAATCTAGAAAGCAGGGCCAAAGTAAAAAACGGAAATATACAAATTAGGATGATTGCTCACAAAACTGACGGCGGATCAACGGATGAAGTGGTATACGATTCCGGCTGGCAAACTAAGCGGGGATTATTTTACGACTTACCAGGAAACGAGTATGCAGGGGTGGAACTTGGTGCCTCTCGTGCTTTTTCGGCCACCAGCGGACCGGAAGGATATGACCTTTTTGGATACTACTACGGGTTTAACGGGATCTATGCAACCGGGGCTGGCGACGCACTTTCGCCATGCAGTGCCAACTGGTAACAGTGAGTGTAGAAAGATTTTACCAAATAACCGTCCGCTTATATTAACGGACGGTTATTTGTTTTTACCCCGCGCCAATTCCTCGGCTGAATTGGTGTTTGTTTTTTTTGCGGACAAGCTTCTTCTGGGGTATAATGGAATAATAAACCCTTATGAAAGTTGACTCAAAACAACTGAAATTATTTTTGTTGGACGGCGGGCTTATTTCCGCCGATGAGGTTGAGGTTGCCGAGAAAAAAGCCGAAAAAGAAAATAAGAGTTTGGCGGAAGTTCTTGTCAGCGAGAACAAAATAACGGAAGATGAAATACGGAGGCTTCAAGCGTATATACTGGGAATCCCTTTTGTAAACCTAAAAGATGAAAAAATAGAATTTAGCGTTCTTAGCTTGATTCCCGAACCGATTGCCAGAACGCACAACATCGTCGCCTACCGCAGGGAAGGGAATAAGCTAGAGGTGGCTATGCTTGACCCTCAAGACCTTGAAACGATAGATTTCATAAAGAAAAAATCAAACCTGAAAATACTTCCCCGCCTCACGGACATGAAGTCATTGCGGAAAGCTCTGTTGCAATATCAAAAAAGCCTGCAAGCCGAATTCGGCGACATCATTCAAAAAGAAGCCGCGACATTGAAAATCGTTTCGGATAAAGGAGAGGAAATTAACAAGGAAGATTTGAAAAAATTGGCGGAGGATGTTCCCGTTATCCGCATAGTGGACACGCTTCTTCGGCACGCCATTCTCCAGAGAGCCAGCGACATTCATATTGAACCGATGGAGGACAAGGTTCTCGCCCGATATAGAATAGACGGCATCCTGCATGACGCCATGACCTTGCCGAAAAATACAGCTGCTGGGATAATCGCCAGAATTAAAGTTCTCGCCAAACTTAAACTTGACGAAAAACGCCTTCCTCAAGACGGAAGATTTAGAATTGAAACACCCGAAGAAAGAGTCTCTTTCCGCGTATCCATCCTCCCCGTTTATAACGGAGAAAAAGCCGTCCTGCGTCTCCTTAGGGAAGGAGCGAAGGGATTTTCCCTTGAAAGCCTTGGGTTTCTCCCAAGTCAAACAGAAGATGTTCAATACACCATTAAAAAACCTACTGGAATGATTCTAGTTACCGGTCCGACCGGGTCGGGAAAAACAACCACTCTTTATACCCTTCTGGACATTCTCAACAGCCCGGAGATTAATATCTCAACAATAGAAGACCCGATTGAATACCAGATGACAAGAATCAACCAGACCCAGGTCAAACCGGATATCGGTTTTACTTTTTCTTCAGGGCTTCGTTCTCTTGTCCGCCAAGACCCGGATATAATAATGGTTGGGGAAATCAGAGACAACGAGACGGCAAGTTTGGCCATCAACGCCTCTCTCACCGGACACTTGGTGCTTTCAACCCTTCACACCAATTCGGCCGCCGGATCAATACCGCGACTCATAGATATGAAAGTGGAACCTTTCCTTCTTGTTTCAACGCTCAGTATAATCATAGCCCAGCGTTTGGTCAGAAAGTTGTGTTCTGAAAAAGAAAAGTATTTTTTGAGCAAATCGCAAATTGAAAACCTCAAGAGAAGCGTTGATATGGACAAACTGCTTGAGACAATGAAGAAAGAGAAGATAATCAAACCGAAAGACAACTGGAGCTCCATCGCGTTTTACAAGCCCAAAGTGTCAAATGAATGCTCTGATGGATACAAAAGCAGGATTGGAATACATGAAATTTTAAAGATGTCCGAGACAATCAAAAGTCTTATTATGTCCCACGCCACTTCCGATGAAATTGAAAAACAGGCGAAAAAAGAAGGTATGATTACAATGTTTGAGGATGGAATAATAAAGGCTGCGCAAGGAATCACGAGCATTGAAGAGGTTTTAAGAGTAACCAAAGAATAAAACAATTATGAAATTTGAATATTACGCGAAAAATCTCGCCGGGCAGGAAATCAAAGGAGAAACGGAAGCTCAAAATCGGTTTGAATTGGCAAAAATTCTCCGTCAACGAAAATACACATTAATATCTTACAAAAAAAAGAAAAAGAGCGGAATTTGGTCAATTTCAATTCCCGGTTTTGGGGGGGTTCCAATGGCGGAAAAAATAATCTTCACCCAAAACCTCTCTGTGATGATTTCCGCGGGGGTTCCGCTTGTAAAAGGATTGGAAATACTTGAAAAACAAACCCAAAATTTAAAATTTAAAAATGTAATCAAAAATCTTTCTGGCAATATCAGAAAAGGGAAATCGCTGAGCGAAAGTATGGAGCGGTATCCGAAAATTTTTTCCTCGCTTTTTATCGCAATGATAAAGGTTGGGGAAGAAAGCGGAAATTTAAGCGAGTCGCTTAAAATTGTCGGCGAACAAATTGAACGTGACAACAACCTGAGAAAAAAAATAAAGGGAGCGATGATTTATCCGATTATTATCGTGGTTGCCATGATAATAATCGGGATTTTAATGCTCATTTATGTCGTTCCGACGCTTATTTCAACATTTCAAGAATTGGGGGTGGATCTTCCCGCGAGCACAAAGGCGATAATAGCCATAAGCGGATTTCTGACCAATCATACCCTTTTATTTCTCTTTGGAGTCTTTTTCACCTTTATCGCCGGAAGTTACGCTTTTCAAAGCGAGCTCGGAAAAAGAGCAGTGAGCACTATAATATTAAAACTTCCCATATTTTCCCCTCTCGTAAAAAAAATAAACGCGGCGCGCACCAGCCGAACCCTCTCATCTCTTATAAGTTCCGGGGTGGATATTCTTGACGCGCTTGAAATTACGAAAGATGTTCTGCAAAACCATCACTACAAAGAAGTTCTAGAACAAGCGAAAAAAGACATTCAAAAAGGTCAACCGCTATCCGAATCTTTTAAAAACGCCAATAAGCTCTATCCTGTTTTGGTCGGCGAAATGATGTCCGTCGGGGAGGAAACCGGGCAACTGTCGGCAATGTTAAAGCGTCTCGCAGATTTTTATGAAGAAGATGTTACTAACACAACCGACAATATGTCCACAATAATTGAGCCGGTTCTTATGGTAATCATCGGGGCGGCAGTTGGCTTCTTCGCCATCTCAATGATTAAACCGATGTATTCAATGATGAATGGGATATAGAATCAGCGGAAGATAGCCGGGAAATTTCATTATTACTCTATTTTCAGACTCCAGAGCGTATTATCTTTTTTATTCACAAAAATAAAATACTTGTTATCCGGAGAAAGAAACGGTTTGATGATATCAAACCCCGGTCCACTTAATAAAACCTTTGTTTCTCCGGTCGCGATATCAATCTTGGCAATGGAATCGTTAAAGGAAACTTTCCCTTTATACCAATCATCCGGGTAGTCAGCGGACGGAAGAGAGAAAGGCACGGCGCAATAGATGATGTCCTCGTCTTTCCCGCTCCACGCGCATTTTTCCGGAAATGTTCGGGCGTAAAAATCAGCCGTTGCCCTGTCCGAAACATTTAATATTTTTGTCTTAAGTCCTTTTCTATCAGTTTGGCTGTAAATGACTTTCTTTCCGTTAGGAGAAATCAAAGCCGTAAGACCCTTCACTCCGCCGATAATCTTTTCCAATTTTTCAATTCGGGGATTTAAAAAGTATAGAACTCCGCCGGCGAAAGCGGACGGTTTGGAAAGCAAAGAGATTATACCCTTGCTCGGCCAACTAACATTAAAATCAGAATAAGGGAGGGGAAAAACGGCTCTTTTGTTTTTATTTTTGAAATCACTGATAATTCCCGAAGCGGTTTTTCCACTGTCAATTAGATAGAAAATTTTATCCTCGCTCGGTGAGGTTGCGACGGCAAGTGTCGCTCTCGGCAAAAACACTCCCTCAAGAGAATTAGTGAGAGGATTAAGCGTGGCTGAGAAAGTTTTTACCGCGCCGAAAGAACCTTCATCGCTGTCAAAATATCTCATCACCAGCTTATCGGCGTTGGGGGACCAAGAGAGATTGAAAACCTTTAGAATGGTGGTGTTTGATAATCTCTGGCGATTCTTTCCATTGGGGGTTATTTCATAAATATGCCCAGTTGATTTTTCGGCGTAACGAACTGTGGAGGTCGCGACTCCTTTGAAGAAAGCGGCGCCGCTCACGGGGCTGTCAGAAAGCTCAATCAAAGCCGTTTCTTTTTGCCCGGAGGGAAATATCCCGCCTGAAGAACCGCCATTTCCCGGACCGGTCGCCTCTCCGGAGGGAAATGACGGAGTAACTCCCAGTTCTTTTTTAGTTGAGGATTTTTCTGAAATCAGCCAAAAAACTCCGCCGGCAACCAAAAACAGAATCAGAACCGTTGATAAAATTATAATTGTTTTTTTATTCATCTTTTTAAAGACAGGAAATTAAATTTTCGTATCCGCTTATTTGATAAAATTGATAAAACTAAAATGATCCCGAACCGCCTGACCCTCCGAAATCACCACCTCCCGTTTTTACATCTCCTTTCGGAGAGCATTTCCATACCGCGTATCCGCACTGCGTTTCCGTCGTTTTAGCGCATTCATAATTTATCTCGCAGCCCCCCTGCAGGGGATCACATACGTTCTCAATTTTAGGAGGATTTGTGCAGTCAATCTTTCCCCCTCCTCCGCCAGCCCCGGTAGTGGGTTCTATTTTCCCAGTGGGCGGAATATCCAAAGTATTTTTGATAAGGTTGGGATTGATTGTGGTGAGAATAAGGACGGAACTTATGGCGAGAACCAGCCCCCAAATCGCCATGCTTATCATCTCTTTTCCTTTCGTCACGGAAGATTCGCTCGCTCCGCCGGTCATTATCATCATACCTCCGATGACAATTTTTATGACTGCCAGAAATGCGGTGGCTGCCAATGTAAACCGAAAAATCCATTTCAGATAGTCAGTTAGATTGGTAACTTCAGTTATGACACCCCCTTCCCCTCCGGGCAGGGGTTCGAGAAGTTTGTATGCCAGAGCGACAACTGGCAGAAAAATGAAGATGCCCGCTATCGCGACTGCCAGTTTTTTCAGTTTTGTGTTTCTATTCTTCATCATATTCCAAAAATAACGCGGGATGCCTTGCCAGTGAACTGCAATAAATTATAAGGACTGCTGATTCTCAACCTAATATCTGCTGTTCCCGAAGTTCCCGGATTGGTTCTGAGGTTAATTTCACTGTTATTTCTTTCGGATTCCGTTTTTTTATTGTTCATCAGCGGAAGATAGCCTGGAAATTTCATTATTACTCTATTCTTAAACTCCAGAGCGTATTATCTTTTTTATTCACAAAAATAAAATACTTGTTATCCGGAGAAAGAAACGGTTTGATGATATCAAACCCCGGTCCACTTAATAAAACCTTTGTTTCTCCGGTCGCGATATCAATCTTGGCAATGGAATCGTTAAAGGAAACTTTCCCTTTATACCAATCATCCGGGTAGTCAGCGGACGGAAGAGAGAAAGGCACGGCGCAATAGATGATGTCCTCGTCTTTCCCGCTCCACGCGCATTTTTCCGGAAATGTTCGGGCGTAAAAATCAGCCGTTGCCCTGTCCGAAACATTTAATATTTTTGTCTTAAGTCCTTTTCTATCAGTTTGGCTGTAAATGACTTTCTTTCCGTTAGGAGAAATCAAAGCCGTAAGACCCTTCACTCCGCCGATAATCTTTTCCAATTTTTCAATTCGGGGATTTAAAAAGTATAGAACTCCGCCGGCGAAAGCGGACGGTTTGGAAAGCAAAGAGATTATACCCTTGCTCGGCCAACTAACATTAAAATCAGAATAAGGGAGGGGAAAAACGGCTCTTTTGTTTTTATTTTTGAAATCACTGATAATTCCCGAAGCGGTTTTTCCACTGTCAATTAGATAGAAAATTTTATCCTCGCTCGGTGAGGTTGCGACGGCAAGTGTCGCTCTCGGCAAAAACACTCCCTCAAGAGAATTAGTGAGAGGATTAAGCGTGGCTGAGAAAGTTTTTACCGCGCCGAAAGAACCTTCATCGCTGTCAAAATATCTCATCACCAGCTTATCGGCGTTGGGGGACCAAGAGAGATTGAAAACCTTTAGAATGGTGGTGTTTGATAATCTCTGGCGATTCTTTCCATTGGGGGTTATTTCATAAATATGCCCAGTTGATTTTTCGGCGTAACGAACTGTGGAGGTCGCGACTCCTTTGAAGAAAGCGGCGCCGCTCACGGGGCTGTCAGAAAGCTCAATCAAAGCCGTTTCTTTTTGCCCGGAGGGAAATATCCCGCCTGAAGAACCGCCATTTCCCGGACCGGTCGCCTCTCCGGAGGGAAATGACGGAGTAACTCCCAGTTCTTTTTTAGTTGAGGATTTTTCTGAAATCAGCCAAAAAACTCCGCCGGCAACCAAAAACAGAATCAGAACCGTTGATAAAATTATAATTGTTTTTTTATTCATCTTTTTAAAGACAGGAAATTAAATTTTCGTATCCGCTTATTTGATAAAATTGATAAAACTAAAATGATCCCGAACCGCCTGACCCTCCGAAATCACCACCTCCCGTTTTTACATCTCCTTTCGGAGAGCATTTCCATACCGCGTATCCGCACTGCGTTTCCGTCGTTTTAGCGCATTCATAATTTATCTCGCAGCCCCCCTGCAGGGGATCACATACGTTCTCAATTTTAGGAGGATTTGTGCAGTCAATCTTTCCCCCTCCTCCGCCAGCCCCGGTAGTGGGTTCTATTTTCCCAGTGGGCGGAATATCCAAAGTATTTTTGATAAGGTTGGGATTGATTGTGGTGAGAATAAGGACGGAACTTATGGCGAGAACCAGCCCCCAAATCGCCATGCTTATCATCTCTTTTCCTTTCGTCACGGAAGATTCGCTCGCTCCGCCGGTCATTATCATCATACCTCCGATGACAATTTTTATGACTGCCAGAAATGCGGTGGCTGCCAATGTAAACCGAAAAATCCATTTCAGATAGTCAGTTAGATTGGTAACTTCAGTTATGACACCCCCTTCCCCTCCGGGCAGGGGTTCGAGAAGTTTGTATGCCAGAGCGACAACTGGCAGAAAAATGAAGATGCCCGCTATCGCGACTGCCAGTTTTTTCAGTTTTGTGTTTCTATTCTTCATTGTCTTCCAAAAATAACACTGATGGCCTTCCCCGCAAACTGCAATAAATTATAAGGGCTACTGATTCTTAACCTGATGTCTGCGGTCCCTGAAGTTCCCGGATTGGTTCTGAAGTTAATTTCGCTATCGTTTCTTTCGGGTTTGATAATTTTATTGTTCATTATCCAATTGTATGACATCCCCCTCATGGCGTTCAGTGAAAAAAAATAGGGTTCTGCTTTTATTAAAAATTCATTCTTAGCGGTACTAAACTCATTTCCGAGATCCGCTCCGTAAAAAAGACCGCTCAAGGGAGAGTCTTCGTAAAAAAGAAGTTCCGGCTGAACATTTCTTATTTTTACGAAATTTTCAGCCTTGGATGTTTTCTCATAGTTGGAAACTTCAACACTCACGACGCTTTCTTCAAATCCTTTATTGGACATGAAAATAAAGGAGTTTTTACCCACCCCAGACTTATCAGGTTTGTTTTTGTGATTCAATTTCCATTTATAAATCAGACTTGAGGGATTTGTGTTGGCGTATTTCCCAAAGTAGGGAATGGCTGTAACTTCAATTATTGAACCTGGGGCTGACAAAGCTTTGCCTTTGTAAAAAAAAGGAGTATAAGTTCTCGCGCTCCACAAAAGATCAACTTCCGAAGGGTTGAAATAAAAAACCCTTCTATCCTTGGAATTATCCTCCGCCACCACGGAAACGGACAGTGTCGTCTTTTTCCCTCTCTCTCCCATTTTAAAGCTAAAATTTTTTTCACCAACTCCTTTCAGTTTAAGATATCCGTTGATTGACCATTTTATATATGCCCTGTCCGTGTCAAAAGTGTAACTCATTACTTTTGCCGAAACCGTTTGGTTCGGTCCTGGATTTTTAGGGCTAAACTCAACCCAAAAATTAGCCTTAGCGGCGTTTGCGGAATAAGGAAGCAATAAAAGAAGGAATAAAAACAATGGGAAAAATTTTATGGCTCTTTTAATCATTTTTTTCTTGTTTTAATTATAACATTATAGCGAACGGGTCTCAAATTAAAATAATTAAACCCTAACTCAATGCTATTCTGATTAAGGTGGCTGCGATATTTACTGGCAAAATGCCAACAAAAAAATCAAGCGCGCTTCCCGCCATTACCGGCAAAGCTATTTTAGTAATCTCTGAACCTCCGCCTTTCTTTTTGGGTCCGAAGTGTAAATATAAAACTAAACCAAACGCTAAATTAAAGGCAACGCTTATAAACGGAAGTAAAGCAAAAATATCAAAGATAACGGCCTTCATCAGGATTGTCTGATGCTGGGAAATTTTTTTTCCAAAAGATGTCACGGTTTTTATTTTTGCCACTCGCCCAACCACGCCAGCCGGAACTGCCACCCTTGTCCTGCCGACTCCTCCCGTTGCCGATGAAACGGCTGACCGGCTGGCTGTTTTGAGTAAGTCCGATTTTGACCCACCCTTAAACCGCGCGCGGTTTAGCCCCGCCATTCGTTCCCTCTCGGTTTTGTTCATTTCATTTTCCATAATAAGTATTCGGCTATCGGGGCAAAATAATTTGTCTGACTACTCTTGGCTGGCTACTGGCTACTTTCTTCAAGTTCTTCTTTCGCTTTTTTAATCGCTAAAAGTTGCGCCGGATCAGATGTTATTATCTGATCTTCCGTATAAGAAGCCAATATTCTGATTGCCACATGTTTCATTCCGGCGAAAAATATTCCTTCACCCACCTCTGATTCCAAAAGTAGGAATTTCTCTTCTTCTGTGAGATTGAAAGTTTTTTGCAAAACATCTATTGATGCCGGTGATTGTTTCAAAAGCAGTTGCATTGAAGAGTTGGTGATAATAGGAAGCCCGTAAGGAGAACTCAAAAAATCGTTCACGTTTTGGGTGATTGTCGCCAAGCCCAAATAATATTTTCTACACCTCTTGGCTATCCCGAACAAGAAAGAGGCCGTATCCTCGGATTTCATCATCCACCAAGCCTCATCAACAACCAAAAGCCTTTTTTTAATGTTTTTCCTGATTGCGTTCCATATAAAATGAGTAACGATATACATCGCGACCGGGCGAAGCTCGTCTTCCATATCCCTCACGGAAAAGACGACTAAATTTCTGTTGATATCCACATTGGTCGGCTGGTTCAGAAACCCCGCCCAACTTCCTTTTGTAAACTTGCTCAAGCGTTGTGCAAGCGCTTCCCCCCCCTCGGTCCCCGCCAAAACAAGCTCCAAATCTGAAAGTGTCGGAGGAATTGTCCCTGAAAAGTCGGTGTCGGGAACAATATCCCTGACCGCGTAAGTTTCGCTGATTGCTCTGTCCATAATGGCATCCTCTTGAGGCGTCAGCCCCCCGAGCATCAATCTGAAAAGACCGACTAGGTTGATTACATTTGAACGCAAAACATCGGACGGAGATTCATCCTCACCGACAGGGGGAAGATCAAAGGGATTTATATGGTGTTTTGAAGTCAAAGAGATGTTAAAACTTCTTCCGTCAACGGCCTCAGCCAAATATTCATATTCTCTCTCCGGGTCAATGACAATAACATCAATGCCAAACATTAAATTCCTTAAAATTTCAAGTTTTGTGCTGTAACTTTTCCCGGAACCTGCCTTGGCAAAAACAACGGAATTGTAATTTTCAAGGGAAAAACGGTCAAAAAGCACCAGGCTGTTATTGTGGCGATTTATGCCATAAAGAATTCCACTGTCGGAGGAAAGGTCAAAGGAAACAAAGGGAAATATGCTTGAAAGAGGAGAAGAATTCAAACGACTGTAAACCTGAAGGCTGTCGGAGACGAGAGGGAGGACGCTTTCCAATCCCTGCTTCTGCTGGAAAAGGGCGGGCTTAACATAAACCATTTTTGATTCAAGAATTGATTCCATCTCTTTTTGAACCCTGTTCAAACCCTCAAGATCATCAGCATAAAGGGTCATATAGAGCCCCACCGAAAAGAGTTTTTCGGTCGCTTGCTGCAGTTGATCCCTCAACGTTTCAAGGTTCTGATATGCCGTATCCAGGATGGGGTCGCGCACCAGACCTTTTTCCTCCCTCATATGTATTTGAGACTGAACCTCGGCGACTTTTTTTTGCAATTGGCGCAAAACGGTTGATGTTTCTATCGGCTGAACAAAAATAGAAATATCAAATATCTTATCCAAATTAACCACTGGTGAAAACCAATTCAAAGCAAGAAATCTCGGATAAGATATTATAAAGATTGTGCGCGCGACTTTGTCTCCTATTCTTAAATAATTGGAATTTATCTCAAGCGCCGCGGGGGCTATAATATCCTGAAGTTCCAAAACTCCCGTTTCATAAACGGCCTCCGGTATGATGGGAAGAATTTCTTTTCTTTTCCCTCCTCTTTTTTTTGAACCTAATATATCTAATAAACTCATGATATTTTTCTTTCCACTTCTCCTGGATTAAACAACTTATAAAACAGCTCTATGAGCTCTTCGGTATTCAAAGGAACCGTTCTCACTCCGCCACGCGACAAGCCCTGTCTTACGACATCGCCCCTTTGCTGCAACTGCAATTTATCCTGTTCAAACCTATTCCCGCTTTCTTTTTTGTTTTTCTTTCCTCCAAAGAGATCCCCGAGTCCGGAAAAAATTCCTTTCTTCCCTGAAAAAACGGATGGCGAATAAGGAATGGCGATGTAAAATGTTTTTGCAACGATATTTGTTGAGGAAACAAAATTTTTAATGAAATCAATATACTCTTTTATTTGAATCTTGAGTAACTCATTCGTTTGCTCTTTTTGCGCATCCTTGAGAAGTTCTATGTAGCCGTTTATGTTTAATTTTCTTGATTGGATAAAAAATTGAACGGTAAAATCCAAGGAATTAAGGAAATTCTGATACTGAAGAATAATGGACGTCTGTTCATCTTCTGATTTGAGGGCGAAGTTAAGACTGGATGCCATTAAAATCATCCTCAGCGACCCAGTCTTAAGAATGACAACTCCGTCACGAATCTCTTTGATTGGGACAAATTCTTGTGTTGATTTTGAAGTGATAGTCATAAAATTATTTTACTTTTTCTTTTATATCCAAACTCCACGCCAAATCCTTTAACTTGCTTTCTGTCAGTTTTGGAGTGTAAGCGGGAGGCGGACGTTTGGCTTCTTCTTTTTTTCTCGGAAGCTTATTGGCCTCTCTTTTTTTCCAAACATAAATTTTGGAAGCTGACATATAATGAATGGCATTTTCAATCGTTTTCGCGAACGGCTGATTGTTCATTTTGTAAAAAGCGAGTGCCAAAGAGAATCCCCCCACGGGAACGGCGAACAAAACCGTAAGAAAAAAAGGAAGCGCGACATAAAGCAGAAAAATTATTCCTCCTCCTCCCGCCAAATAAATAAACTGCTTGAGCGTTAATGGCCCGAATATTTTGCTTTCTACCTCTATAAATTGTGGAACTTGAAATCTCATTTTTGATATTAAAGAGCCGATATGCCGGCAATCTTATTTTAAACTTCTTCCTCTTTTTGAAGGACATCTGCGGTCAGTCAATCGGTTCGCGATAGGGATCCTTTGGGGGCGGAGCTTCCTTCACATCCTCACCTTCCTTGATTTCACTTTCTTCGGGCGGAATCTTAAAGACTGATTTTTCTCCTCCAAGAGAGCGAGGTGACATCTTGGCATCAAAGGGACTCTCTTTTGGAACAACCGTTCCCTTGAAAATAGCCGGTGGTTCGGTCTTTTCTATTTCTCTCAATACTTCTTCCTTCGTAATCTCGGTGGGGACTTTCTCTCCCCCTTCTTCCGCGCCATTCTTTAAAGACATCAGTGATTCTCTTATTGGAAGGAAAATTTTTGAATTTATATCTTCTCCAATTTTGCGCGCCGTTTCAATATCAACATCCAGGTTTGTCTTTAAATTGGAGATGAGGTCTTTGGAATCCGTAAAACCCAACATAACCCCAGTGGCTTGGTTGGCAAGTTCCCCTATTTTATCAATCGGCAAGTCGTATTTTTTCCCGATTTCACGGATTGCTTTGGTCGTGTCAACGGATAAAACGGCCTCCTGCAATGATTTGGGCAGTTTATTATACGCCTCCAATAATTGTTCTTTAGTGTGTTTCATTGTTTTGTTTTTTAAAAACTTTAATTTCAGCTTTTTGCCGGACTCCCTCCTTGAGGTTTAGGAGACGATCCCTCCGCCTTTTTGCTCGCCTTCGCCGCCTCTTCCTTGCTTTCCTTTACCTCCTCAAGCAGGGCCGCCAATTTCTCCTGGTCGGTTCCTTTGTCAAATATTTCTTTTCTTTTTTCTTGTTCCGCTTCTTCTTTTTTAATTTTTTCAAGAGCTCCCCTCTGCGCCCTGTGCAGGAACCACTTCTTCCCTAGTGTGGCGCGAGTCTCAGGAGAATACTTTCCATATTGACCCTTGTATTTTGAAATCTCGGGCTGATCGGCAATGGAGGCTTTCGCCAATCCCCCGGTAACCAGAGGAACCTTCCTTATTGTCCTGGCAAACTTTCCTTGACCCTCAACGAGTTTCTTGGCAATCGGAGCTGTATAACGCTTGGAAACGCGTCCTGCGTATCCTTGCCCCCATTTTTTGGCGCCTGACGCCATGCTGATTCCCTTGGTGGCGGCGGCGCCACCCATTGATTTGGCAATCGTCAGCGAAGCGAGCATTAAAATTATAAGTATGACAAACTGCATTATCAAATTTATATTCACATTCTGCCCGTTATTGGTTATCATGCCGGCGAAACCGGTTTGGCTGGAGCCCATAACTCCCTTGAGTCCGTCACTCTGAATTATTTTTGCAACCAAATAAAACATAAAAAGAAAGGCGGGCGCAAAAAATGCCTGGTCAAACAGGGTTTTCCACCATTTTGTGGCATATTCTTTTGTTTTGGGAAGCGCCATGGCGGCAAACGCCAAGGGTGCCAATATCATAAGAATCCAAAGAATAACGGTGCGAATAACAAACATAAAGGCTCCGGCGAACAAAACAAAGGCTACGACAAGCAGGAGAGCGGACCCCCCGAGAGTTATTATGGTAATCTGCATAAGTGTCGCGTCCTTCCCTCCTTTTCCAAAATTATCGGTTTCGTCATTGAAAACCGTTTGCATTTTCAACCCGGAAACAAAAGCGGCCGAAATGTCTTTCGCGGGTATGACATCATCTGATTTTTTAATGCGTTTATCCGGTTGCGCATTGATTTTATTGTAAAACTCAAGCGCGAATATGTTTGAAGAGTCAACGATGACCTTGGTAAAAACAAGACTGAAGTTTACGAGCAAAGCGACAATAATCACTTTTACAAGCAATTCTTTAATCCCGTAGCCGGAAATCTGGAGGATGGTGGCGATGGCTATGTAGAGCAGTATGAAGATAAAGAACAAATTGGCGAAATCTCTGGTAATCGCCCACCCACTGTTCACTATTCCCGAACTCCCGATTGCTTGGTTGCTGATGGATATGGCGACCGCGTAATTAAAAAGTCCGGAAGCCGCCCAAACAACCCATGAGGCGACCGTCAAAACCATATTTCCGACAATCGCCGCCGCCGCCCTGACAAATTCCCCCAAGGTGGGAAATCCAAATAAACCGGAAATGAGTCCTGTCTTGCCTCCGGCCATAGCAAGTGATGACGGCGCGAAAACGCCAATCAAGACAACCGCTATTAAAATGTAAGGCAAGTATTTTTTCATAAACAGCTATTCATTAATGTCAGATAAACAATCTCTAAGATCTTGATCAACCCCAGTCGTTCCGTTATCACTGTTTCCATCAATAAGTAAGTTGATTTCATCGGTTTCCGATTCTAGTTCTTTTTTGGCTTTTTCCGAGGAGTGAACGAGCGAGCGCACTTCAGCGGAGAATTTAATCATTAAATTTTGGATTTCGGTTGCCGAGGTCGCTTCATCCACTTTACCGTTAAAACTTTCAGCCTGTTTAAGCAGTTTTTCCGAATTATCCACATCATCTTTTGATTGATTCATTTTTTCTTTGAGTATTGTTAAAAGATTTGACAAACTCAGTTCCTCCCCCTTGTATTTATAACTTGAAGAAGTGTAGTTTGATTTTTTACTTTCGCACCCAATGAGGGCGGAGACTTTCATAACCGCATTCGTATAAAGATTAAGCGTTTTTTCTTTATAACCTTTATATCTTTGTTCCTGTTCAATCACAGGGGTGAAACTGTTTTTTACAGTAGTTTTGAGGGGACCTAAATTTATCGCTTTCGGTTCGGGTCTTTTATGCGAGGAAAGACTGGCAAGACCTGTTTTCATTATCTGCCCGAATGTAGCGTCAAGAATGTTGCCTAAGGCAGCGGCAATCGTTTTGTCTATGGTATCCGCCGAATTCATTTGATCCATATCACTTCCCAAAGCGGACATCACCTGTCCGGAAATTATTGTTCCCGGTGTTGTGTTCTCCATAGACCCCCCCGTTCCTTCGCAGATTTGAGTTTTGGAAACATCCAATTCATTGCAATCGGAAACGCAAGAAGCATAAGCGGAGCCGGCATCTCCACATTCCAATTGACACCAATCATCTTGCGTCGCGTTGCTGTCCACACATTCCTTTAAACTCAAGAACCCCGAACCCCAATCCAGTTCGGCTTTTCCTCTGCCCTCCGCCGCCGCCTTTTTTTGAGCGAGTTCATCGGATGCTTTAAGATAAGTTCCATACGGGCTATTTTGGGGTTGAGTGGAAACTTTTATGAAAGCGCCCCAACCTCCATTATTGAAATCATCCATAAAACCGTTCCACTCTTCCGCTGTTTTTCCGAAAGTACATTGAAATTCCTTTATCTCGGGCTTTTTATAAGTGAGGGAAAGAAGAATCTGGGGTTTAAATCTTGGACAAAGAAGGTCGGCCGCCCCCAATTGACTTATAAAAATGCCACTTATCTGATCCCCGAGATCTTTAAAATATGACCCGGGATTCGTTACAAAAGCCGGACTACCCTCAAAACCGGTATCAACCCATTTAATGATGCTGTCCGTAAGTTTATTTATAATCATCTTAGCGGCCGCGACAGCAGCAGTATCAAGACCGAAACCGACACCGTTCTCACCTTTTCTTATCTCCTCCGGTATGGATCCTGTTATAAATGAGGGCACACTGAAAGCCGCCCCCTCCGCTCCCGCTTCAACGCCACGCGGAACGAAAAAGGCAATAATAAATAAGAATATCAAAAAAAATGAGAATAAATTTATTGTTTTTTTGTAATGCAATAACATAATTTTAAATATGACACTAACCCGCTTGTTTCATCTCCGTGAAAAAATAACCATCATCATTTTTATTGAAAAATATTCCATTCTTTGAAAAAAAATCGCTCATTCCATAAACAGAAGCTCTCACTTTAAAATACTCTTTGGAGTATTGCATCATTCCTCCTATCCCGACAATGGGGTCCTTGAGAATCAAACTGATTTCCTTGAGAATTTCAGACAAATTTGAAAATGAATTTATCATCTCTAAATGATAAATAACTATTTTTACAGGAACCCGAATTAAAAGGAGCTCCCGGGCAGACTCTCTGTATATAGTAGCAATCGGCTCAAGATTATTCAAATCGGATTGGCTTTTATTTTTTAACGCTCTCTTAATGATAGTGATTTCATTTTCTCCTCCTGATCCTCCATATTTCTCCATAACTCTCGCTACGCTGTTTCCGTAAATTTTAAAATCTTCTTTACTCGCTTTTTTATAAATATTCAAATCGCTCAAAGAATATTTATCCGGGAGATTTCTCTCTTTTAATTTTTTTAAAAAAAGTTCATCAATTTTTTCCTTTGTTTGCTCATTTAACTGCCCGGACTTCTTCAACGATACAAACAAAGGGATAAATTTTTGGGCAAAAACTCCGGTTTTTCCCATTTCTCCAATATCTTTGATGTTTCCAATATTTCCAATGTCCCCTCTTTTTTCTGAAACAGCTTGTTTGGCGGGGTTTTTCGCAATTTTATCATTGGGACCGGGAACGGCGGGGTTTCTCCCCTCCGCAACTTCTTCTCCGTCGGGAGTTCCGTCTCCGTCCGAATCCGGATTTTGCGGATCTGTTTTCCAAAGAGCCTCCTCCCAATCTTTCAGTCCGTCATTGTCGGAATCTTTTTGCTCCTCGCTTTTTATTCCGGCCGCGAGCCCGTTTTTTGATGTGTAATGGAGAAAATTATCTCCATTGTCATTATTTTTCCCGAAGAGAAAAAACCACCCCCCACCCAAAAAAAGGATTACCGCCAAAATGATTATTAATTTTTTACTCGGTAGATAAGACAAAATATCAAGAATACCTCAACTCTTATTATACTATTTAAAAGGGACTATTGTAAGAGTTTTGTGGATAATTTTAATTATCCAGGAACAAAGCGGGATTCAAAACAGAGAAGTTCCGACAATTATCATAGTGCCCATCGCGGGAATGGGAGGGGCGGGAGGAGGAAGAATACAGGAGCCTCCGGCAAAATAAGTTCCTTTAATCGCAGGACCTGGGCGATAAAATTGATAATAAGCAAAAGGGACGGTAGCGGCGAACTCAAACATAAACATCCCCGGCCAAGGGGGGGAAACTGTCACCAAAATACCGTTCGTGCAAGGGACAACAGCGATGATTCTCCCGCCAAAAGGAAGTGGAATCAGGGCGTCAGCTTTTTTAATTTTATAATTAAAAAAGCCCGCCAATGTCGCCGCCAAAAACAAAAAGGCGAGAATAATTATTATTTTTTTGCGCAATTTAAATATCATAATTTTAAAAAGAAAGGCGGAAATTGCCGTAATTGCTCAAACCGTTGGCATTTTCCACATAAAACCAATAAACGAGGGAGTAATCCAAATTTTTCAGATAGTTCGGCAAATCAGGTTCAACTCTGAAAGTCAGTGTTTTGCCGTCGGGCGACGGCAAGTTTTTAATGACCGCATATCCGGCATAAACGGTATTTCCCTTTGGGGTGAAACCTGAACCTATTATTTTAACTTCTGTCCCAACCCCTCCTTGGGAAGGAGAAACTGAAAGGATAAATGGTTTTTTCTCTTCCTTTTTCTTTTTTTCCGCGCCCCCGGGAACTTCTTTCTCTTTGCGAGTTACTTCCTTTTTTACTTTGAAAACAATTCCATCCCCTCCGCTCTTTGCCGGAGGGAGAAATGTGAATGGCAAAGAATCATTGGGACCGGGAACGGCGGGGTTTCTCCCCTCCGCAACTTCTTCTCCGTCGGGAGTTCCGTCTCCGTCCGAATCCGGATTTTGCGGATCTGTTTTCCAAAGAGCCTCCTCCCAATCTTTCAGTCCGTCATTGTCGGAATCTTTTTTAAAATCAAATTGCCGGGAAAAATCTTTTTTTGTCCCGATAAACTCTGAAATTTTATGGTTTCCTTCGCGGGCGATATTTTCTTTTTTCAACATCCAAAAAACCGCCACCAAGGCAATCAGGAGGAAAAAAACCAAGACCACCTCCAATTTTCCAATTCTTTTCATCTTTTTTAAATTATATCATTTTTAACCCCGCTGTATACCCATTGCAATTCGTTAAAACAGGTTGACGCTCCATTTTGATTTTTGGCTAATTTTAGATTTCAACTTCAGCCAAGTCCGCCCCGCGAGACCAGACACCGCCAATTTTCCAATGACAGATTTTCCGCCCGAGCTTTCGGAGAAATTTCGCATTTGGCGAAATCTTCCGCAGTAATTTCCGACAAATTATTCTTCAACATTTTCCTCTTCCCCGAGAATCCTTTTCTAAGAATTTCAAAAAAAATATTCTCTTCAATCGGCGGAGAAGATTTAAAGAAAAGTTTTGAAATATTGTCAATCAGCAAGACTGCTGAATTCACTTTCGGTTTTGGGGAAAAATAATTCGCCGAAACAGTCCTGATAATCTTCGGCTCCCCGTACGCCATAATACTGATTGAAAGGATACTTGCTTTTTTATCCTTCGCCACTATCCTCTCCGCCACCTCTTTTTGAATCATCAAAACCATTTTACTCGGCTGAAAACGGTTCTCCAAAAACTTCCGCAAAAAATGCGAGGTAATGTAATAAGGAATATTGGCGACAATCTTATAACCGTTATTTTTAAGGTTATAATCACTGGGATTAAATTTTAAAATGTCCGCGCAAACAACATCAAGATTTTTTAAACCGGCGAATCTTTCCCTTAAAAATTCCGCCAACCGTCGGTCTTTTTCAATGGCAATCACTTTCCCCGCCTTTTTCAGCAGTTCCCTCGTTAAAATACCTTTACCCGGACCAACCTCCAAAATAATATCGTCAGAGTTGACATTGGCGGCGCTAACAATCTCCTCGGCGATTTTTTCTGAAGTTAAAAAATTTTGTCCCAGAGATTTTTTGGCTCTCATAATTTAAAATAAAAAATTGTAAATAATAAAACCGAGGACAAGCAAAAGGACAAAAGAAACAGAGAGGATATTAAAATATTTAAAGATTAAATGGTTCAATCGCTTTCCAAAACGATGGATGAGCCAAGCAATGATGAAAAAACGCATTCCTCTTCCAATTATGGAAGCAATCAACATCTGCCAAATGGAAATCTTAAAGAGTCCAGCGGAAATTGTAAAAACTTTAAAAGGAATCAAAGTGAATGCGGCCGTAAAAATGGTAAGGAAAGCATGTTGCTCAAATTTGGATCCGATAAGCTGAATGGCTGTATTTAAATGATATGCATCCGCTATACGCGAACCTACCGTTTCATAAAAACCCCACCCAACCGCATATCCCAACACGGCCCCCAAAACCGAACCAACCGTGGCGATAAGAGCGTAACGACGCCATCGCTTGGCGTTTATCATAAGAATGGCAATCATCAAAAAATCGGGTGGGATGGGAAAAAATGACGATTCTGTAAAAGCGATTAAAAAAAGCGCGACGGCCATGTGCGGGGTGTGCGCCCAACGCAATGTCCAAGCGCGCAGGCGTTCCGTAATTTTTGAAATAAAAATTTTCATCGTGTTGTCGCGCGCAGGTTGAGGTTCCTTTTAAATATCCCTCGCGCGCTGATTTCAATGACGCGTGTCTAAGTTTTATTTTTTTCTTCCGCCGGCTTTTCTTAAATTCTCAGCCGCTTCTTCGGGGGGGGCGGAAATAACTTCAACGCCCGTCCCCAATTCCAACCCCGCCCATTCGTATGTTCTGGGAAGAATTTCTATGTGCCAGTGGTAATAAGGAACATTTTTCACTCTCGCCGAAGCCGTGTGAATGAAAAAATTATAAGCCGGGTTTTTAAAAACCTTATCCAAGCGAATCAAGGCATCCTTAAGCGATTCGGCTAAAAAGCGCGCTTCCTTTTCGGGCATTTCTTCAAAATCCGAAGAATGTTTGCGGGGAAAAATTCTCATCTCGTAAGGAACCCTTGAAGCATACGGAACAAGAGTGATGAAATACTCATTCTCATATATTATCCTTGTTTTTTCTTTTATTTCCCAATCAAGCATCACACAGTGGACGCACTTTTTATTTTTTTCAAAAAAGGCCAGTCCGCCGTTAATACTGCGGGAGACATCCGGCGGAATAATGGGCAGTGCCACCAATTGCGAGTGAGGATGTCCGATTGAAGCGCCGGCAAGCGAACCGCGATTATGAAATATTAAAATATATTCAATGCAGGTTTCTTTCTCAAGAGACCTGTAACGCTCTTGAAATGCTCTAAAAACCAGAGAGATTTCATCCAAAGACATCTTTTCAAAATCCCTGTCGTGGTCGCGAGTGATTATAACCTCATGGGAGCCGAATCCTTCCGCTCGTTTGTAGGGTCCATATCTGCCAAATTTAGGACAAACGCCGCTACGCCTTAAAACGGGATATTTATTGGGAATTATTTGGATAAACCAATCTTTAAAATCAAGAGCGGCGATTTTATCTTTATTTTTCGGGGGTCTTGGATACCAAAGAATGGGAGGAGGGTTGCCACTTTTTTGAGGATCGTCAAACGGGCATTCCTTTTTGGAACGCCGAGCGCGCGACAGGGATTTTCCGAGAAAAAACGGCCTTGTTCGGCGGATTGAGGAGACAAGGATCCATTCCCCGCTCACCATATCCCTTCTGAATTCAATAACCTCTTTTGAATTTAATTTTTTTTTCATATAAAACGGAGTGGTTCAAACCGCAAGCGAGTTTTAAAAATCAGCCTTAAGTCCGAAAGTTCAAATGTAGTCCGTCTTCTTATTTTAACACCTTTCCCTTTTCAATAAAACTTCGTAAAATGAGGGCGGCGGCGGAAGCGTCGTTTTTTTTAATTTCCCATTCCGCCCTTTTTCTGGAAACATTTCCTCTGGGACCAATTCTGCCCGGCGCTCTCAAGGATTCCTTCGTGGTTAAAACTTCGCTCTGGTAAACAACTGGCAAGCTGATTTCTTTTTCCAAAAGAGTCTTGAACGGCGTAATCTTTTCCATAATGGGATTGGGGCGGTCTTTGTAATCAACGGATTTTCCAAGAACTATTTTCCCGACATTGTTCGCGCCACAAATTTCCTTAATTTTCTTCACGGCTTCTTCCGCGCATTTTTTTGAGGGGCAATTCTCAATTACGGAATGAGGGAAGGCAAAAATCGCCTCCTCGTCCGAGAGGGCGATTCCGATTCTTTTCATTCCGTAATCAATGCCGAGCAATCTCATAAAATAAGACTAGCATTTATTTTTGCAAAATAAAAAAGGAGGGCTTGTAAAACCTCTCCTTTTTAGCGTCAGAAAAAATAATGGCGGCGATTGTGTTGGCCTTTATTATCCCCGCCCTCCGGTGTTTTTGTTTTTTATTCTATATGGAGATTAGTGGCGATGCCACCTTCTTCATATAGAACTTTCCTTATTTTCCCTCTTAATATATTGGCCTTTTCCTGGTTCCAATATGTTAAGAGGAAAATATCCAGCTGCTCCCAGTCAGAGACAACATCCGCCTTGGCTGATGTTGTCATCGGGGCTTCTTCCGCGCGGTCTCGCAACAATGAATATACAATCACCGAGGTGTCCAACTCGTCCATGAGCCGGAGCAACTCTTTTTCCTGTTTCTGGGCGTTTTTTGTGAGACTTATCAAATAAGTCACACAAAATCCAATTAAAACAGAAAAACCTATCAACACTATTATAATCATCCTACCTCCCTTAAAATAAATATAAGATTTTTAAAAAAGCTTTCCTATTTTAGGATAACACGATGCTATATTTTTGTCAATATTTCGGCGCCGTTTTTGGTAACGGCTATGGTGTGTTCAAAATGGGCGGAAAGGGATCCGTCTTTCGTTCGCCATGTCCAGCCATCTTTTTCCAAAACAACATCGTCGCCACCTTCGTTTATCATCGGCTCCAACGCCAAAACCATTCCCTCTTTTAAGCGCGCGCCCGTTCCTTTTTTCCCGTAATTCGGAATCTCCGGCCCCTCGTGGACGGCGTAACCGACCCCGTGCCCCACAAGTTTTTTCACAACACTGAATCCCCGCGGCTCAGCGCAGTTTTGAATCGCAAAACCGATGTCGCCGACAAAGGATCCGTCTTTAACCTCCAAAATCCCCTTCTTTAAAGATTCTTTGGTTGTCTCAATCATTTTTATTTCTTTTTCTCTAACTTTTCCAACCGGAACGGTTATTGCCATATCCGTAAAGAACCCCTTATACTTTAAACCCAGGTCAAGACCGACAATATCGCCTTCTCTTAAAATTCTGTCCGCCCGAGGAATGCCATGCACAACCTCATCATTCACGGAAACACAAAGTGAAGCTGGATAAGGGTTGCCAAAATTGGCGCCATAATTTTTAAAGGAGGGCTCTCCACCCGCGCGCCTTATAAGCCTTTCAGCTTCTTTATCCAACTCCAGTGTTGCCACACCGGACTTTGCCAAATTGGAAACATCATAAAGAATGGAGGCAAGAATTTTGCCTCCCTCTTTCAAAATTTTTATTTCTTCCGGCTTTTTAACGGTAATCATCCTTTGTTTTAATTAATTTCTAACGCTTCCAATATTTCTTTATTAACCTTTTCCACACTTTGTTCCCCGTTGATTTCAATGATTGCGCTCTTTTCCTTTAAAAAATCCAAACCGGGAAGGGTTCTGTTTTTATACTCGTCCATGCGAGTATAAAAAATTTCTTCCTTATCCAAATCCCGCTCCCTGAGAATTCCATCTCCATTTGGGCAAGGAGAGCCGGGTTGAAGCTTTTCCGAACGGGCGAAAACATGATATCCCGACTTATCGCAAACTAGCCGATTTCGCGCCCTCTCTTTCAGTTTGTTCTCATTGACATTTATTTTTACCGCTTTAATGTTTTCCTTGCCGATAAGTTCATCCCATAACTCATAGAGGCGTTTCGCTTCATAAAGTGTCCGCGGAGAGCCGTCATAAACAATGCCTCCGCTTCCGCTTTTTTCTTCAAAAATTTCCTTGCTCTTTTCTTTGACCACTTCAAAAATCCAGTCCGGGTCAAAAAGAAGTCCTTTGTCGTAATTTTCCTTTTGTTTAATTGTTTCTGGGTCATTATGGGTTTTCATATACTTCTTGCCTTCCTGGCTTGAAATAAAATGGTAATAGCCGAGCTTTTCCGCAATCAATTTGGCTTGCGTCCCTTTCCCCGAACCAGGGGGGCCTTGTATTATTATAATTTTAAATTTCCCATTTTTCATATTTCCAGTATAACATCTGCCACCGGAAAGAACAAAAAGGAATGGGTTAGAACCCATTCCTTTAACATATTCACCTGTTTTTTTACATCCGAGAAAGGACGTCTCCCGTCAATACCCGACCAAGGTTTTTTAATCCATTTCTTGGTTTTTTACAATAGCCCGTCCCCTCCATTAAAACGGGGCAATTGACGCACCTTTTTATTCTTATTTTAATTTCTTTCACTTATTCCTCCTTTTGTTCCTCTAAATTTATTAAATTGTCTCATTTCTCTTCTTTTTAGAAGGGTGCCATATGTATGTGAACTTATGCAATGTTAAAAACTAAAAACATCCGCGTTGGCGGATGTTTTTAGTTTCAAATTTTTTATTTTTTTGCTCTTGATTTTGGGTGAAATCATTACTCATATTCCCTCATTATCACCTGGGATTCTATTTCTTTAATGGTTTCCAAAATAACGGAAACGGCAATCAAAAGCGCCGTTCCTCCAATGGTCAGAGCGGCCATTCCCGTAATAGCCTGCATCCCGAGAGGCAAGACGGCAATAAGTCCAAGAAACAAAGCTCCCAGTAATGTAATTTTGTTCAAAATTTTTGAAATGTGCAATGCCGTCGGTCTTCCAGGCCTGATTCCGGGAACAAACGCCCCACTCTTTTGCAAGTTAGTTGAAATCGCTTCCGGATCAAAAGTAACGGCGGTGTAAAAGTAAGTGAAAAGAAAGACAAGAAGAAAATAAAATGAACCGTAAAGCCAAAGATTATTCATAAAGGCGCTGAGAAATCCGGCGAAAGCGTGGACCATTGAGTTTTGAACACCGCTTAACGCGTTGCCTATCATTTGAGGGAACAAAAGAATGGAAAGGGCAAAAATGATAGGAATAACTCCCGCTTGATTCACGCGCAAAGGAAGATGTGTTGAAAAACCTCCATACATTTTCATCCCCCTCACCTGTTTGGCATACGAAATTGGAATGGGCCTTTCGGCCTCGGTTATTGTTACAACCCCTGCGACAATCAAAACGGCGACCGCTAGAAAGCCGGCGTATAAAGGTATTTGAGAAGGGTCAAAAGTGAAAAGAATTTGGTTTACGGCTGAAGGCATACCGGCAACGATTCCGGAAAAAATTAAGAGGGAAATTCCGTTCCCAATGCCATGTTCTGAAATAAGTTCCCCCAACCACATTAAAAGAACCGAGCCGGCGACAACGATGATGATGTTCGTAAACCTCTCAAAAAAGCTCAAACCGCCCAAAACCCCTTGTCTTTCAAGAAGGGCGAGAAGACCAAATCCCTGCAGAAACGCCAAGGGAACCGTCAAGAGGCGGGAATATTGATTGAATTGTTGTTTGCCGGCTTCTCCTCCTTCATGATACATTTCCTTCAATTTCGGGGATATCATCGTTAAAAGCTGCATAATAATTGAAGCGGTAATAAAAGGACTGACTCCGAGCATCATAATGGAGAGGTTTGACAAACCACCTCCGGAAAAAATATTCAAAAGCCCGAAAAACTGATTGCCGGACAAAAAGGATGCAAGACGCAACTGATTGATTCCGGGAATCGGTATGTTTGCCCCAAGGCGGAAAAGCGCCAAAATAAAAAGAACAAAAAGAATTTTATTCCTCAGGTCAGGATCTTTGAAAATAAGCTTTAATCTCCTTAAAAAATTATTCATATTGTCGCATTTCACTATAGCAAAACCTGTCCCAAAATGCAATTTTAAAATAAACAAAGCCCCGACTGTCCGCCGGGGCCTGAACTTGATTTTTATTTTTTAAATCTGTAATTTGCAAGATAAAGAATCTCACAAAATACAATTGCTACACCTGCGTAAGTGGCGAGCATTGTCTCGCCAGACCCTACCAGAAAATATCCGGCAAGGCCGACTTTCATGAGGTAAATAACCGCAACCGTATAGGCAACGGTCACGGGAAATAAGAATGTGACCCCCATGAAAAAAACGAATACGACCAAAATACCAACATTTGCCAAAAAACTTTCCATTTGACCCTCCTTTTAATTTTTGGCATATTGGTGAGATTTAGGCTGGTAATCATTCCCCTATTTTAGCAATTTTGGCATCTTAGGGGTATTACCTATGTATCTCATCTTGTGCACTAAAAATCCCCGACCGGGGATTTTTAGTGTTGACAAATTAGTCTAAGTTTTATTTTTTCGCTTCGGTTACGGACCCGCCCGCCTTCTCTATTTTTTCTTTGGCGGAGGCGGAAATTTGGCATTCGGACACCAGAAGTTTTTTAGTGATGGCGCCCGTTCCCAACAGCTTGACGGCTGGCACCTTGCCTTTCCTTTTTTTAATCACTTTCTTTTCCAAAAGAGTTTGGGGGTTGACCTTAGCGTTATCCTCAAAATTTTTATCCAAAGCGCTCAAATTGACAACCTCCGGTTTGACCCTGAAAGAATTGAAATTGTATCCGCGAAGTTTCGGGATTTTCTTGATTATATCCCTCATTTCCGGCCTCATTTTCCTGCCGGCGCGCGATTTCTGTCCCTTCATTCCTCTACCGGAATAAGTTCCTCTTTTCCCGCCTCTCCCGACACGCCTTTTTTCTTTCTTTTTGTTTGTTGGCTTAATTTGATGAAGTTGCATAACTCCATTATCCTAGCAATTCCCGCCCAAAATTGCAATCTCTCTGAATTGAAATATAAGATTTACCCCGATTATTTTGAAATGACCGTTTCCTCGGCAAAGCGCTTAATTTGACGCACTTGGTTGATATATGCGGCATAAAAATAAAATCCTTTATTTTTTAACAAATAATAAATACAGCTTCCCATCCGTAAAAAACAAGTCCCCGGAAAAATTGCTTCCAATTTTAGGGTCAACAAATTGGCGTTTTTCAATCATTTTTATCATCCCTGTTTTTCGCAAGTCATTAAATAAGAATTCTCTTTCTGTATCTATGTCTGGATTTATTTTATGGGTTACTCCCCACTTAATACCACTGTCAAAGCTGGCGGATCCGACATAAATGTTTTCTCCGTTTTTCATAAAATAATTTGTTTTCCAAAAACGGGCATGATGCCGAACGCGAGCATTATTTGATTTTGCCGCTTTTTCAAAACCGAAATTATGCACTTCTGAATTCCAAAAATCGGGGGTCATCGGCGCGCGAGGATAAGATTTTTCCAAGAAAGAGGCTTTCGCTATTTTGTATACGCTAGAAATATCCACATTATCAGCCAATGTCCAGCCGGCGCGCCTGAATAAGGAGATTAGTTGTTGCCCGTTTTTAGCGACAATAATAAAACTGAGCGGTTCCTGCCTGTCACCCAATAATGTTTCGGTGTATTTTAACTGGTCACTTTTAAAGACAGCCATTATTTTGTTAATTGCCATTTTATGCGGCGCTACCTGCGGAGCGAGAACTGGCGGGTGATAATTAACCGCAAAAAGAGTGTATAGTCCGACAGCCACGACAATAATTCCAACTGTCGCGAATCGCTTTTTTACACTTGAACGAATTGTCTTTTTTTGTTTATCTCTGGAAAGTAAATATTCAGAGAGGCTTATGGCGATTATCAGCCAAATCGCCCCCGCCAAATATCCGCCCCAAATATCGCTAGCGTAATGCACTCCCAAATAAAGCCTGCTGAATCCGATTAAGAGTATGGCAACAAGCGCGGCAAAAAAGACATTGACCTTGTATTTCCATTTTTTTATGTTTCTTATCAAGCAATAGGCGATGAAACCGTAAAAAGCGACCGAGATTGTCGCATGTCCGCTGGGAAACGAAAAAGAATTTTCCAAATAAAGGGCGGTTTCAGGTCTTGCGCGGTGAAAGATAATCTTCCCGATAAAAGTGAATGCTCCGCCGCCGACCAAACTGAGTAGGAGTGGAGAGATATAGAACCGTTTTCTCCAAACCCATAAAATGAGAATGGTGGCGACCGCAAAAATCAATACAACCTGCCATTTGCCAAGCGCGGTAATCCAAAAAAAGATTTTGGTCAGCTTGGCGCTTCTGAAAACGGCGAGTAAATTTTCCGTTCTGATATCCGCTGAAACGATAATGCCAGAATTTATAATACCTTTAGCAACCCCCCCAAAAAGAGCGAGGGCGTAAACGAAGGCAAGGGACAAAAAGGTAAGTGGCAGACCGTAAAATTTTTTTTTATCCAATCTTCTTCTTAAGAACAGGAAAAAAAACTTATGCCGCTCTGTAATTTTTTTGACTTCCGAATTTTCAGCGATTGCTTGTTTTACGGATTGCCAAACGGAAGACAAAAAGAAGAAATAATCTTTTCCTTTTTTAATGAGAATAATTTTAAAAATATAAAATAAAATAGAAAGAACAAAAAGAATGGTCAATAAAAAACCGGTGCGTGTTAACCATATCTTGGCGATATCAAGGGATTGGGCGAAAAAATATCCCGATAAAACCCAAAGCAAACTCCAACCCACCGCCCCGAGAGTATCCCACAGGACAAAAGGCAACCGTTTCATACCGAATGTTCCGGCAACCAAAGAAACGGTTTCTTTGGTGCCGGGCATAAACCTTCCGACAAAAACACTCTTGGAACCGTGGCGTTCAAAAAATCTCTTTCCTTTTTTAAAATGAGCCGGCTTGATAAACCAAAAACCTTTTTTGAAAATTTTTGAACCGTATTTTTTGCCAATCAAAAAATTGATATTATCTCCAATGACTGCGCCGATTGCCGCGAATAAAAGCAAATCTCCCAAACCAAAATATCCCTTGGCCGCCAATGCGCCCATAAACAGAATAATTGTTGAACCGGGTATAATGTACCCGACGGCTATCGTAGTTTCAAGTAATGCTGCCAAAAGCGCTATCCCATAACCTATTATATGAAAATGCGCTATGGCGGGGAGCAGTGATTGTATAAAATTCATATTCAGCTTGATTCTATTATACAAAAAACTGGAAATTAATTCTTTGTTTTAAATTTATTAAGAATCTTTGATTAAAAAAACGGGTCTGAAAAAATAAAAAAAACTAAAAATTTTTCAGAAAAAGCGTGATATTATTCGGATTATATTCCAAGCCCGCCGCCGATTTGTAAAACGGAGCAAGTTTTTTATCCGTACTGCAGTGAATTATTTTAATACCTTTCTTGACCAACCAATTGCATAACATTTTAACGATTTCAGCACCAATGCCCTTTTTTCTGTATTCGGGTTTAACGAGAATGTCCGTTAAAAAAGCATAAACATTGTCATCCAAAGCTCTGCCAATTCCAATAAGCGCATTTTTATCAAAAGCGCCGATGATAACCGAACTGTATTTGATGATGCTTCCGCACTGCCGAAACGTTTTTCCGGGAGTCGCTTCATCATAAAAAAATTTTAACTTCTTTGCCGAAAAATTTTTCGGCAGTTTTTTGTATGTAATAATCATAAAAATTGAAAAAACAAAATTATTCCAAGAATACTGTTTCCGCAAGAAGATTTCATTTCAAAGTCCTTGTTAAATATTTTGCTTTCCATATTTTAATTTTAAAACTCTGCAGTATAAATCAATAATAAAGGTATTAAACTTCCTTAATTTTTTCCCGAACAAAAAGACAATATAAGAAGAAATTATTGCCACCAAAAATGAACCGAGAATATCAAAGGGGTAATGAACCCCGCTGTAAATTCTGGCTATTCCTCCGGCCAAGCCCAGAACCGACAAAACTATTCCCAATTTTCTTGTTTTTTTGAAATATAAAAACATAAAACCGATTGAGAGCATAAATGTCGTATGATCTGAAGGAAAAGAAGTTTCCGGCTTGTGGCTGATTAACAAAATGCCGATATTGTCCATAAAAGGTCTTGGGTGAAAATAAAAAAGGGTGATTAAAAAATTCAACAAAACTCCCAGAATGGCGGAATATCCGGAATATAAAGATATGTTTTTATAATCATTATTTTTAAACCAGTAATACAACAACGCAAAAATAAAAATAATCGGCAGGTATTCCGCCATTATTATTCCAACTTTGTCTAAAAAAAGAGTTTTCCCGGCAAAGTTGTTTATCATATTGAAAATATTAATATTTAATTGATTGAACATGATGAAACTTATTTTTCAGTCTTCGCACTACACTATTTGTATAATATCAAGGATTAAAAAGTTTGGGAATGTGAGTGGAAATTAATTAAATTACAATCTGACTGAGCCACTTCCTTTTATTCCATACCATACGCCACGGTAACTGAAAAAAGGGGAGAGAGAAAGGTGTGATATGGGGTATAGCGGAAAAGATTCAGAAAATATCTTTTTGTTCTTACTTGCCGGATAATTTTTCCTTAATTTTTGTGAATTTAATTATCCAATTCCATTTGGTAAAAATAATATAAATGCCTATATAAACCGAGGCAATCAGTATTATTATCTCAATAAATTGGTTTACTAAAAAAGTATAGGCGTTATTCCAGATATGCTGTGCTATTTCATCAACCTGCGTGGGGGCAGAATCATCAACTTTAATGACGTCATATTTAATTTTTGAACCATTAATACTAACCTTGATATAATTATAGAATCCATGGTTTTTATAATCTTTCAAAGGAGCACCCGCTCCACCTGTTATAATGAAAGGTGTTTTTTGCCACACTCCCCTATAATAAAAATGGATGTGCGAACAAAACAGCATTGATACATTATATTCATCAAAAAGATTATTCAGCCTCTTTGCGGTGCCGATATCGCTTAGGCTGTGGCCCTCTTTATAATCTCCTTCACGCGGATCATATAATGGCACGTGCATAAAAACAAAGCGATTTTGATAACTTTGACTGTTTTCAAGCTCTTTTTCCAGCCAAATGAATTGTTTATCATCAATATTCCTCTCATTTGAATCGTCAAGGATGATAAAATAACTTTTTCCCGAGTGGAACGAAAAATAACTTTTCCCAAAAATCTTTTTATAATTTGTTTCCCCGTCATACCATGGAATATCATGATTTCCGACAATGCTTAAGATTGGAACTTTTGAGTTCTTAATTTCTTGTACATAATCTTTAAATTCGCCGGCGTATCCATCGGGGACTAAATCTCCATTATTCAAAACAAACTTTATACTTTGATCTTTGTTTATATCTTTAATTATTTTTTTAAAAACAGTATCTCCATCTCTATTATCTCCCATTACCACAAAAGAAAAATCATCCTTAGAATTATCAATTTTTTGCAATTGGCGGTAATTCCAATCTGAAATATTCGGGACAGTTAAAACGGAGCGTATTTTTATTCCGCCGGCGAGGAATAAAACCGCCATGAAGAATATTAAAAGGTATTTGTTAAATATTTTGCTTTCCATATTTTAATTTTAACACTCTGCAGTATAAATCAATAATCAAGGGCGCGATTTTCATCGCTGGATTTTTTTAGATAACCGGATATTATCTGAATTTGAAATCGCGCAATGATTGATATTCGCGCTTTGCGTAGGCTTGAGATTTGGCAAGTCTTTTAAGGATGATTTAATTTTACCAACGCTCACGTCAAAAAACAAACCTTGCCTCTCCTGTTTTAAAATTTGTGGCGTTGATTAAATAAAGATATAATGGAAAGAATGATATCTCATTTGACGGGAAAGGTGCTGATGCGGGGCGACAGGTTTATCGCCCTTGACGTGAGTGGTGTCGGATACAAAATTTTCGTGATGCCGGACACCCTCAAGGAAGCGCGGAAAAGTGCTGATGATTTTTCCCTTTGGACACACCTCCACGTGAGGGAAAACGCTCTGGATCTGTATGGATTTCTTCAATACGCCGAATTGGAATTTTTTGAAATGCTCATCCAAATTTCTGGTATAGGACCGAAGTCAGGACTCGGCGTTCTGGCGGTCGCCCCGATTGACACGCTCAAGCGCGCCATCTCCGCCGGCGACACTTCGTATCTCACAAAGGTGTCCGGTATCGGCAGAAAAATCGCGGAAAAAATCGTTCTGGAACTGCGGGAAAAAATGGGCGGATTGGATTTGGGAGCCGGCGGAAATGCCATGTTAAAGGAGGAGGGCGATGTTTTGGAGGCTCTGCAGTCGCTCGGGTATTCTCTGGCGGAAGCGCGCGAAGCGCTCAAACAAGTGCCCCCTGAAATAGAAGGCGCCAACGCGAGAATTAAAGCGGCGCTTAAAATAGCGGGAAAACAATAAAGACAATGGGAGATTTTGAAGAAAAAATAAATAATAAAGAAATGCTTAATGATTTTCTAAACAAATACTTTCCGCCGGAAACATCGGGGATGGATGAAGCCGAGGCTGAAACCGTTGAAATAAAAAGGGAAGAATTGGAAAAGATTATCGCAACCGGAGAGACCATAGAGAGCTTGCTTAACCGGATAAAAGAAAGGGGGTATATTTTTCACGGCTCGCCGAATGATATAAAAAAATTGGAGGCGCGGCAAGCTAATGATGTTAAAGGAACTAAAGACAATATACTTAAAGCGGTTTACGCAACAAACATCCCAGAAATAGCCGAGTTTCATGCGCTACTGAACAAAAGAAAGGGAAAAACATTTTATGCACGATGGGAAACCGGTAAAAACTCCCAAGGGGAACTTACCATAAAATTTATGGTCAACCGAGAGACTCTTGATAATATGTCAGACGGATATGTCTACGTATTAAAGGAAAAAGATTTTAGGCGAAGCAGAAAAAAATCTTCGCAATTTTCAAAGGAAGAAGATTATACCCCAACCTATAAAATACCGGTCAAAAAAGAAAACCTTGAGCATAAAATTGAGATTATCAAAGACGGCGAGGTTTTAAAAATAATTGAAAAAAGGTCGAAATAAATTTATCAATCAATAATAATTAAATAAAATGACAGAAAATCATATTTACAACTTGATGAAACAGCTTGTGCAAGAAAACAAAAGCCTGTGGCGCATCAAAAAACACTATATGGATGAATCCAAGGGATGTGAAGAATGCCAAAGTTTTTGGAAAAAGATGGAGGCGGACAAAGAAGCATATGTGAAAGAAATGGAGGAGTTAATTAAAAAACATATGTAAAACAAAAACTGTCAGATGCTCGATATCTGACAGTTTTTGTTTTATTCATAATAAACCTTATTATTCCCCCTCCTTTTCATCAACTTTAAAAATCCAATCAATGTCACTAACACTAACACCTTGCCCGCGCACCCGATCGCCTCCTTTCGGAATAGGAATTAGTAAATGCACATCATAACTGTAGGTGAATCCGCCATATCGTCCTTTTTTTATAGAACCATCCTTTAATCTAACTTCAATAATGTCTCCTTCCTTAACCTTCAAATGCGAAATCAATCTCTTCGCAAAATCTACATCTGATCTTCTTTCTATCATTGTTTCAGTTATTTTTTTAATTCTCTCTTGCGCTTCTTCGGGGGTTGTAACCCCCGCCTCTCTTTTGGCTTCTTCCAATTCAACCGGAGTTTTAATCTCCAAATCCTCTTCTTTGTATGCTACATCTTGTTCTGGTGAGTTTTCCATAATTTTATTTGGCCTGAAAAGACCTTAAGATTAACTAAATTGATAATTTTTGACCTTTGACCTGCTGTTCTGTTACTTTGATTCTACTTGGTATCATCTTTTTTTTGCAAGTCAATTAAGTGGCTTGCGGGATTAGCTGTTCCGCTCCTTCCTCCATAGAAAGGAAAGCGGGATACCTTGAAAATATCCTGTATTCTCCTATTTTAGGTGTAAACATGATAAAATAAAGATATGAGGATAAATCTGGAAACATTTTTGAGTTTTGGAAGAAAGGTTGTTCCAAAGAGGCTTTTCAAAATGGGGCAGCCGATTTATCATTGGCTGCTCTCTTTTTTGGCGGCCTTGATTTATCGCTTTCCGTCGCGGAAAATTTTTATTGTGGGTGTTACGGGAACGAAGGGGAAAACAACGACCATTGAGATAATCAACGCCATCTTGGAAGAAGCGGGGTACAAGACGGCGCTCACTTCTTCCTTGCGTTTTAAAATAGGAAAAATGAGCGAAAAAAATGAGCGAAAAATGACTATGCCGGGAAGGTTTTTTATGCAGAGATTTTTGCGAAAAGCGGTAAAGAAAAAATGCCAGTACGCCATTTTGGAACTAAGTTCCGAAGGGACTGTTCAGTTCAGGCACAAATTCATCCGCTTTAACGCCCTTATTTTCACCAATTTGGCGCCTGAACACATTGAATCCCACGGCTCTTTTGAAAAATACAGGGAAGCAAAATTAAAATTCTTTAAGGCGTTGGAAAAATCTCCGGTCAAAAGAAAAATTCTCATCGTAAATGAGGATGACCCCAACGCTTCCTTCTTTTTGAATTTTAACATTGATGAAAAAATAAAATTCGGGAAAAAAGATGTTTCCTCTTTTGTTCTTAAGAGAAATGGGATGAACTTCACCATGGACGGCGTGAACATTGCGCCCAAATTGTCCGGAGAATTCAATTTATACAACATTCTGGCGGCAATCGCCTTCATTAAGTCGCAAAACATCGGAATGGACACAATAAAATCAGCCATTGAAAAATTTTCCGGCATTGAAGGAAGGATGGAAAGAATAGAACTTGAGCGGACTGACCCGCTCCACGATAAACAAGATTTTAACATAATTGTGGATTACGCCCATACTCCCGATTCCTTGGAAAAAGTTTACGAAACATTTCAAACCTCGCGAAAAATTTGCGTAATCGGTTCAGCGGGAGGCGGACGAGACAAATGGAAGCGTCCTGAACTTGGCAAGATAGCCTCAAAACATTGCGACCATATAATCATCACCAACGAAGACCCTTATGATGAGGACCCCGGCGAAATAGCGGATGAGATAGTTAAAGGAATAGACCGTCCGGTTTATGAAAAAATAATGGACAGGCGCGAGGCGATTGCCAAAGCGCTCGCGCTCGCAAAAACAGGCGACACGGTCATTATAACCGGAAAAGGAGCCGAGCCGTGGCTGATGGGACCCAAAGGGACAAAAATAAAATGGGACGACCGCGAAACCGCGCGGGAAGAATTGAGAAAAATAATGGAGATAAAACAAAATGCCCAAACATAGAATTTTTGTTGCCATAGACATTCCCGGGGAACTGAAAAAAACCGCCAGAACACTTCTTGAAAATTTTCAAATGGACGTCCCGATTAAAAAAACAAAGGAAGAAAACATGCACATTACGGTTGTCTTCTGCGGAAATCTAACCGATGAAGAATTATGGAAACTTGAGAGGTCCGCGGAAAAAATAGCCAACCGGACCCAAAAAATTCAATTGACTCCGAAGCGAATAGTTTTCGCTCCTCCCTCCGCAGACATCAAACAAATGGTTTGGATGACATTCAAGCACTCTCCGGAGTTCGTCAGCCTGAGCGAAAAGTTTACCGGCTTCGCCGAAAAAAACATGAAGAAACCTTTTCCGCACGCAACCCTCGTCCGTTTCAATAATCTTCATTATCCGAACCTCAAAAAACTGATTCCTATAGAAGGTATCGGCCTTGAAAACAAGACGCACCCGTTCTTAGTTGAACGGATAAATGTGATGGAGACTATCACCTCGCATGGAGGCGCGCAATACAAGCGGTTGAAAACTTTTAAATTGGTATGATACAATAAATAAATGAAAGCGGATATCATAGTGGGAATTCCCTCATACAAAGAAAGTGAGAGTATCGGTTTTGTCGTTGAACAGGTGGATAAAGGGCTTCTTAAATATTTTCCCAATAAAAAAAGTCTCATTGTTAATGTTGACAATAACTCTCCCGACGGAACGAAAGAGGCCTTTCTCGGCGTAAAAACAAAAACTCCAAAAATTTACATTTCCACCCCGCAGGGAGTAAAAGGGAAGGGAAGAAATTTTCACAACCTTTTTAAGTTGATGGAAAAAGTCAAAGCTTCAAAGGTTATGGTGGTGGACGCTGATTTGAAGAGCATCACTCCAAAATGGGTGGATTGTTTTCTTTCACCAATCTCCATAAAAAAAATTGATTTTGTCTTCCCTTATTACAATCGCCACCCCTATGATGGAACAATCACCAACCATATTTGCTACCCCTTGGTTTACGGACTCCTGGGAAAGGACATTCGCCAGCCGATTGGAGGCGACTTTTCTTTCAGTTCAAGATTGGGGCGATACTGGCTGAAAAAGAGATGGAATGAACAGATTAGAAATTACGGCATAGATATTTTTATGACGCTAAACGCCATTTTGGGAAATTTCAAAATAGGAAGAGCTGACCTTGGGGCAAAAATTCACAAACCGAGCGCGCCGAAACTGGATTTGATGTTCAGTCAAGTCGTTTACACAATTTTTAAAATACTTCTGGACAATAAAAAGGTGTGGCAGAAAAAAATTAAAAAACCGTCCCCGATAAATCCATCCTCGCGCGCGGGGGCGAAAACAAAATCAAACCCTCCCGCCCCGGCCGGCATCAAACTAAGCGCCATTAAAAAAACGAGTTCCGATTTGTTTGAAAAAAATAAAAAAACACTCAAAAAGCAATTAAAAAAGGGAACGTATCAAAAGCTGGAGGAGATGTACGGCAACGGAAAAATATTTATAGACGGAGAACTTTGGGCGGAAATCGTCTATGAGCTTCTTGACCGTTTTGGAAAGACAAAATTCAACCCGGAGCTGATAGAGGCCCTTAAACCGCTTTATTTTGGGCGCGTTTTTTCTTTCATCAAGGAAACTGACAAACTCCCTTTCAAAAAAACGGAAGAATTGATAAAAAAACAGGCTGTAATATTTTTTAAAAAAAGGTCTTATTTCTATGAACGTTGAATTTGTCATTTGCCATTATGACGAAATAGGACTCAAAGGAAACAACAGAAAATTTTTTGAGGAAAAATTGATAGAAAATATCAAGAAATCCATAAAAAGGAGTATCCCCGAAATTTCTCCAGATGTAAGGAGGATTTCAGGAAGGCTTATCGCGCGGTTTTCCAGCGGGCAACAAAAAGAAAAAATCGCCGAAGCGCTAAAAAATATTTTTGGCATCGCTCATTTCTCTTTCGCTGTCGCCTGCGAACAAAATATGGACGCCATTAAAAAGGCGGCGCTGGAAATCCTCTCGGAAAGAAAATTTAAAACTTTCAGGATTTCCGCGCAAAGGTCAAAAAAAGAATTCCCTTTAACCTCGCCAGAGATAAACGCAAAAGTCGGGGAATATATTTTGGACTCCTTTTACAAAAAAGGAAAAGGTGGTTCCTCAATTCGGGTGGACCTCAAAGACCCCGAAGCGACCCTCTTTATTGAAATAGTGGAAAAATACGCCTTCATATATTCGCGCAAAGAAAAGGGGCAAGGCGGGCTTCCTTTGGGTTCAAGCGGAAAAGTTGTTTCACTTCTCTCGGGTGGTATTGATTCTCCCGTCGCTTCTTTTTATGTGATGAGAAGGGGCGCCAGAGCCATATTCGTTCATTTTCACTCTCTTCCCTACACATCGCCCGCATCCATTGATAAAATAAGGGAATTGGTGGAGCTCCTCAATAAGTTCCAAATTCAATCAAAACTATACCTCGTTCCTCTTGGCATCATCCAAAAACAAATAATGATGAAGGCTCCCAAAAAACTGAGAATAATTCTCTACCGCCGTTTTATGTTAAAAATCGCCGAAAGAATGGCGGGCGTGGAAGGGGCGTCGGCGCTCGTTACGGGCGATTCCTTGGGGCAAGTCGCGTCCCAAACTCTGGAAAATATGGCGGCTATTGAAGAAAACATAAAAATTCCCGTCCTGCGACCGCTTATCGGCTTTGATAAAAAGGAAATAACCTCCAAAGCGGAAGAAATCGGTTCTTATGATATCTCAATCCTTCCGCACGAAGATTGTTGTTCACTTTTTATGCCCGAGCATCCGGAAACAAAAGCCAGACTCGGAGAAGTCAGAGCCGCGGAGGAAAAACTTGATGTTGAAGATCTCATCGCGAAGGCGATTGAAGAAACAACTGTTGAAAATATAAACTGAGAACAAAAATCCAGTTTGCCAAAGAAAAAACCGCTCCAAAATTTATGGAGCGGTTTTGCTTTATTTGTCTACGTTTTCCTTATAGAAAACGTAGAACTCTTTTGCTGGGCCGATTCCGAGATCTGCCCTCCTAATCATTATTTTGAATTCCCCCTCAAAATCCCAGGATTTTAAGACCTTTGCCATGGGTGCTCTCGTCACAGTTATGCTGAAACCGTGACGAGAGCCCCGAAAAATAAAGTCTATCTTATATTCTCCCGGGCTCCGAAATACGAAAATGAGTTTATGCCTTAGGGGCAATATCCTTTTTTGTGCTATTACCTCAACTGTATTATTAAGGAAGCCGTGCTTCTCTTCCTTAACAACTAACCATGTCTTTTGGGGGGTCAACGAGCATGACCCCTTAAAAAAGACTCCCAAAGAAGTTTTTTCCATTATTACCTCCTTTTTTCCTATTCCTTCTCTTTAGACAACCTAATGGTTGCCCTTCTCTTACACATACCCATTCTTGTCAAAGATTATTTTTTGTCCGCAAAACGGACAACGAATAACCTTATTGGCAAATTTTTTTCTGGGAGATGCCAACTCAATCGGGTCATCACAACCCGCTCTCCCATGAATAATCCTTTCAAAACCCACAAGGCCGATTTTACCGGGTATGTAAGTCTTGTCAAAGGAATATGAATGTTCTAAACGGCTACTGCCGTCTGGCCAAATCAATCCAATGGTCCAGACATTACTCCTTGTTGTCATACCTCGCCTCCTTTTTGTTCGGTTTAAAGTTAGGAAATCCCTTTCAATCTCCTTTTCTAATTAAATTTTTAAAGAACCCCCGAAAGAAATAAAATATTCCTTCTGGGAGGGAGATTGATTGGATAAGACATTGAAATTTATTTGGCGTTTAGCGCCGCGAGAGAATCAAATCAACCCCCTTCTCAAAAGAAGTGGTTATGTCGCAGATGCAACATTCTTTAATTCGGTTGACTGTGATTTGTTTCATTAGGTTAAAGTATACCAAACTTAAAACTTTTGTCAAGGGCGCAAGGGTTTTTGAATTAGTCCTTCTTATTGAAATCCTTATTTTTCTAGAAGCTTCGCGGAGGCGATTGAAGAAACAAAACTGGAAAGAATAAATTGAAAACTACAAAACTACAAATTAACGAGTGGGTCAATATTGCCCTCGCCGATTCAAAATGCTACGAATTAAACTATGAACGGCGAACAAATGGAAAAGATTAAAAACATAATTGAATTATCCGGTTCGTTCGCCTTGCTCTTAAATTTACATCCCGAGGAACACGAGCTACTCGCGGCTGAGGCGCTCAAAGCGGCGCTTGAAGAAAAAGGGAAATCGGTTTATTTATTTCCAAAAACATCGGAGGAATTCAAAAAAAGATGGGTGGATATTATCCCTATTGAGAAAAAAAACACCCCTTTTTACATTAATTTTATCCGCATCCCCAAGGACAAATGCGGCATTAAGGAAATTACCTATGAAAATGACGAGGATTTTTTCGCTTTCAAAATAATCTCAGAGCGTTCCGGTTTGAACAAAGAGAATGTTATTTTTGAATCACTTCCCCAAACAGCCACAGTTGATGTCGCCTTCATCATAGGACCATCGCTTGAGGGCGCGTCAAAAGACATGGAAAAAAGAGTATCACTTCCGGCAAAGGATAAGATTATATCACTCAATCCTGATGGAAAAGCGATAGAGGGTATAATTCAAGATATAATTCAAGATATGGGAGAAGATATTTTGTCCAGGCAAAATATATCAACACTCTTGTTCGCCTCGCTCTTGTTTGAAAAAACACGTCAATATGAACAATCGAGCGAGGAAACGGCAAAAAGAGAAGAAGGACTCATTTCATCCGGCGCCAATGAGGAAGTTGCCGAAAAAGGAATTATTGAAATGCTTTCGCTTGACAATCTGCCCATAAGCTAAGGAAAAATAAAAAAGGACTTTGTAGGAGAGAACAAAAAGGAGTAAGATAAAAATAGATAAACAATGACAAAAATCACGGAGGAAAAAATACAACAAATGCTGGAAAGAGAGGCTGAAGACCTTGCTAAAATTTTATCAAACAAATACGGGTTGCCTTATCTTGACGCTTCAAGAATAACCATAGGTCTTGATGCCCTGAAAATCGTCCCCGAGGAAGAAGCAAGGAGCGCTGGACTCGCCGTTTTTCAAGCGGGAGGAAAAAAACTGCAGGTCGCCATCCTCAGTCCCAATAAAGAAGAGACTAAAAATCTCCTGAAGAAACTTGAACAGAATGGGTATAGATTATCAATTTACATGGTATCTGAAACAAGTTTAAAAAGAATTTGGAAAAGATATGCCGAGGTACCCGAATTCAGCGAAACCAAAAGAGGAATTGTTGATGTGTCCCCGGAAAAGCTCTCGGAATTTCTGGAGCAGGCAAAAAAAATTGAACAATTAAAAAATATTTTTCTGACGGCTGTTTCCTCCAAGAGAGGGAAAAGAATATCGGATTTTTTGGAAATTATACTGGCGGGAGCAATAGGGCTTGGAGCTTCGGATATTCATCTTGAACCAGAAGAAGACAACGTTCGCCTCCGCTTCAGGCTTGACGGGGTTCTTCATGAAGTATTTTCCTTTGAAGAAAAAGTCTATCGCCTGCTTCTTTCAAGGATTAAGCTTATTTCCGGACTTAAACTAAATGTTCACGACAGAGCCCAGGACGGAAGGTTCACTATTCACCTCAAAGACAGCGAAATAGAAATAAGAGTTTCCGTGATACCAGGCGCCTACGGGGAATCAATTGTCGCAAGAGTCCTTGACCCTAAAAGCATTTCCGTCCCTTTGGAGGACTTGGGAATGGAGCAATATCTCTATGATATATTGATTAAAGAAATTAAAAAGCCCAACGGTATGCTATTGACGACCGGTCCGACCGGCTCCGGAAAAACAACCACCCTCTATGCTTTTCTCAAAAAAATATATTCTCCAAATATTAAAATAATAACGATTGAAGACCCTATTGAATACCACCTTAGCGGTATCACGCAAACTCAAGTTGAAAAAAAGAAGGGCTACACTTTCGCCAATGGACTAAGGGCCGTTTTGCGGCAAGACCCCGATGTCATAATGATTGGTGAAATCAGGGATTTGGAAACGGCAAAAACAGCGATGAACTCCGCTCTTACAGGGCACCTTGTGTTCTCAACCCTGCACACAAATAACGCCGCCGGAACGATTCCCAGGCTGGTTGATCTTGGAGTAAATCCCAATATCATCGCCCCCGCGCTGAATGCTGCTATGGCTCAGCGTCTCGTGAGAAAATTATGCGAAAAATGCAAAAAAGAAACCAGGCCCAACGAGGAAGAAAAGCGGATAATTGAAAAAAATTTAGAGGACCTCCCGAAAACATTTGCCAAACCAGACATCAACAATATCTCAATATGGAAGCCGGCGGGATGCGAGGAATGCAACAATATCGGATACAAAGGCAGAATCGGAATATATGAAATAATACTGGTGGATAAAAAAATAGAATCCTTGATTTTGAAAGGTCCCAGTGAGACTCAAATATGGGAAACGGCAAAAGAACAAGGTATACCGAATATGCAGCAAAACGGAATTCTGAAAGCTCTGAAAGGAATAACATCGCTTGAAGAACTGCAAAGGATAGTTGAATTGTAAATTTAAAAAACAAAAGCCGACCGCAATCGGTCGGCCAATAAAAAACCGCCCCATAATCCTCTAAGCAACTCTTTTAATATGGGTACCAAAAGTTTAGAATTTTTTAAAAGGATGATCCCAGTAAGTCCGTGAAACGGCAACCAGGATGTCCTCAAAAAAATTCCGATAAAGCGAAAGCTTTGTTGCTTGGAGGATTATGTGGCGGTTATCAATGAAAGCTTGATTGAATAATAGCAAATAAAAATTGATTTGTCAAGCCCCCTCGCGTATGGTGAAACTTGATCCAAAAAACGCTTTTATGACGCACAATTTATCTATATTATCATGAAAATAAAAATATGAATAACAATGAAGATAATCACGAAAAATATCTTGACCAAACCCTTCGCCCAGACAACTGGGGTGATTACATTGGACAGGAAACGATAAAAAACAATTTAAAGATTCTTCTTGAGGCGGCGACAAAACGCGAGGAGCCCCCGGAGCATCTTCTTTTTTACGGACCGGCGGGGCTGGGGAAAACGACGCTTGCTCATCTTATCACAAAAGAGATTGGAGCGCAGATGAAATCCACATCTGGACCAGCAATAGAAAGGGTGGGTGATCTCGCTTCCATTCTCACAAACCTTTCTCCGGGAGACATTCTTTTTATTGACGAGGCGCACCGCCTGAATAAAATGATTGAGGAAGTGCTCTATCCCGCGATGGAATCAGGAGCGCTAGACATTATCATAGGCAAAGGTCCTTCCGCCAGAACCATTCAATTGGATCTCCCGCCTTTCACCCTTATCGCCGCCACAACGAGAATTTCGCTTCTCTCTTCTCCTCTCCGTTCAAGATTTTCCGGCGGAATATTTCGGCTTGAATTTTACACCGAAAAAGAAATACAAAGAATTGTCTCGCGCTCCGCTAAAATTCTCGGAACGGAAATTGCAAGTGAGGCGACTCTGGAAATCGCCAAAAGGAGCCGGTCAACTCCGCGAACCGCCAACCACCTGCTGAAAAGATGCAGGGACTACGCGCAAGTTCACGGATCCGGGAAGATTGACATTGAATCAGCCGTTAAAGCCCTTAAGCTTCTGGAAATTGATGAAGCGGGGCTGACCGCCAACGACCGCCGAATACTTGAAATATTGATAGAAAAATTCAACGGCGGTCCGGTCGGACTTCAAACCCTGGCGGCATCAGCGTCAGAAGAAGAGGAAACGATTGGTGAAGTCTGCGAACCGTATCTTCTTCAGCTCGGCTTCATAGAACGCACACCCCGTGGCCGCGTCGCCACCCCCCGCGCCTACGAACACCTCGGCAAAACCCCGCCAAACCATCAATTAAATATATAAACAAGGTTTGGCGAGGCTCGCCTTTGGCGGCCACCCAATCCTCAATTGAAATTATGAATCAAAATTAGGCAAGGTTCGCCCCGGGCGACCACCTCAAAACTTTTTAATCTAGGCTACTAAGAAGAATTGCTTTAAATATTTTATGCGAATTATGGGTATGAAGTAGTTATTTCGTTGCGCTGCCTTATTAAGTAAAATAAATTGTTTTTACCCAAATTTAACAAGAAGTAGTGTCGCAATTACCAAACCCACCGTAGCAATCGTTAACAATCGTGACCAAAAAAGCTGTTTTCTGTTATATTCGTTTTGTTCCTTGATAAGCTGCTTTTGTAATTGAAAATTAATAAAAATTGCACCCAGCCGTTGGTTTTCGGGAATGCAGTTGTCTGTTTTTTCCTCCAGTTCCTCCAATGATTGTTTTGTGTTAAATAAACTATGCATATTGTTTAAGTAAAAAATAATTTGTTCAACTTAATGTTTTAGTATGTGCAATATTTGCGGAGCGCCGTAAGGTAAAATATTGGAGAATGACCGATGGCAGTATGGCTGCATATTCTCCATTTTTATTGATTTTTATTTTTTTGATGTTCCTTAAAGATAGCTTCTATTTCTTCGTCAGTAGTACCGTCTGGAATTGTTTCAGCTGACTTTTTTATAGCAAGCATTTCTTTTTCAAATTTGCGTAAAGTTGCAGGATCATCTTTGGACCAAACTTCTCTGTACACTTTTTTAATTTCTTCTGGTTTATAAAAGTGTAACCCCTCTATTTTTAAATATAATCCAGTTTTAGTATGCTTAAATCCGACCCTACCCCTTTTTTCAAACCACTTATATCCACATTCTCCTATTGCTTTGAGTTGTTTTTCGATCTCTTCATCCTTCCAGTTATTATATCCAGGCTCAATCATTTTTAATACATGTATCTTGTTTTTTACTGACCCCTTGGACCCTAAAATGAACGGGCCTAGTCCAAAAATGACTCCGATTCCTAATAGGATTTTTCCAATGCTAGCGCTTAAAAAAACAAAAATCAGTATTGAAACAAATATAAATACAACGCTAAATATTTTAGCGTTTCTTAATCCTTTCGGTGTTAATGAATCCCATGATTTATCCATATGATTTTAGGTTATCGTTTAAGCTACACCAGAAGACACATGATATGCATGATTGTCTTTTAATCATACTACCAGCAACCCAAAAATTAAACAATGCATTTGTACTTGGCGGGTACATACACCTTGATTCTTAATTCATAATTCGTTATTCTTTCTATATGTCAGGACACTCAAAATGGTCAACAATTAAACATCAGAAGGCCGCCACGGACGCGAAGAGAAGCCAGATTTTTTCCAAAATGGCGAAAATGATAACCGTCGCGGCGCGCAAAGGGGATGACCAGGATATGAATCCGGATCTTCGCGCCGCCATTGACAAAGCAAAGGGTGTCAATATGCCGGCGGACAATATTGAGAGAGCTATTAAAAAGGGATCTGGAAAAATGGAAGGCACGCAAATTGAAAATGTCCGCTATGAAGCGTACGGTCCTGGTGGCGTCGCTATTATAATTGAGGCAATAACGGACAACAACAACCGCACTGTGGCGGAAATCAAGCATATTCTTTCAAAAAACAACGGTAAATTCGCCGAGAGCGGGTCTGTCACATGGGCGTTCAATAACGCGAACGGAAAATGGGAGGCGAAACATAAAATTGAGATAAGCGAGGAGGACGCGGAAAAACTTGACCAGCTCCTTGAAGCGCTGGATGACAACGATGATGTGCAGGAGCTTTACACAAATTGCGCGTAAATTATGATAATCTTAGGCATTGACCCGGGTTTTGACAGGATGGGGTGCGCGGTTTTGGAGAAATCGCGCGGTGGCGAAAAACTGCTTTATTCAACCTGCCTTATGTCCGACAAAAAGGCTCCTCACGCGGAGCGGCTTTTCAGTATCGGCAGGGAAATTGAAAAGATAATCAAAGAGCGCAAGCCTGACATTCTCGCCATTGAGAAACTTTTTTTTACAAAAAACCAGAAAACGGCGATGATGGTGTCCGAAGCGCGCGGAATGGTTTTATTCCTCGCCGCCGCCAAAAAAATTGAGATAAAAGAATACACACCCCTTGAAATAAAAATCGCCTTGACGGGCTATGGGAAGGCGGAAAAAAGGCAAGTTCAAGAAATGGTAAAAGCGGTGTTGAAAATGTCCGTTACGCCAAAATCGGACGACGAAGTTGACGCCATCGCCTGCGCCCTCACCTGCTCCGCCCAATGTCGCCTTTAACCGCTAAAAAGATATCCACACCTTTAAATTAACCTCTTTACAAAATTTTCTCTTTTTGATAAAAAGTATAAAGTCCTGTCATGGGATAGGATTGATTATTAGGTCGTATTTATATAAAAAACATAAAAACAATTATGGAAGGAATTAATGAGGCTCCGACATTTAATGAAGATGAATTGATTGACGATATTGATGGAGCGGATGGGATTGATTTTGAAAACAACGAAGAGGAGGGGGGACTTGGATATGGACTTTGATTAGTTGATGTTGAGGAAACAGAAAACACCACCTCTTTAAAGGGTGGTGTTTTGTTTTTTATATTTTTATTTTTATAAACCTTCTCTTGCCAACTTTAACGGTGAGAGACCTCTCAACAGGAAAATGAATGTTAGAAATCGTCTTTCCATCCACATCCACTGCGCCTGACTTGACTAGCCTGCGAAACTCCCCTTTTGAAGCGACGGTTTTATTTTTAACAAGAACATCCCCGAGTATAACGCCTTTTAAGGCGGTAATCTCCTGAATATCATCCGGAATTTCTTTTTTTTGAAAAAGTTTTATGAAGTTTTCTTTTGCCTTTTCCGCCTCATTTTTCCCGTGATACATATTGACGATTTCATAAGCCAGTTTCATTTTGGCATCGCGGGGATTTTCATCTTTATTAAAAGACAAATTGGTTAGCAGAATGTAATATTCTTCCAGCAAGGTATCGGGTATGGACATAATTTTTCCATATTGCGAGCCGGCCGACTCGGCAATGCCAATATAATTATCAAGCGATTTGGACATTTTATTTTTTCCATCGGTCCCGACAAGCATCGGCAATGTCATTATTGCCTGTGGCTCCTGCCCGAATTTTTCCTGATAAAGGCGTCCAAAATGTTCATTGAACAGTTGGTCGGCATGGACTGCGACATCCGCCTTCAAAACCACCGAATCATACCCTTGCATAACGGGATAAACAAGCTCATGAGCGAAAATCTCCTTCCCTTCTTTAATCCTCTTGCGAAACGCCTCACGATTCATAATCTGCGAATGGGTGACCATGGTCAAAAGATTCACAAAATCAAACATTGACATTTTATCAAACCACTCGGAATTTCTGCGAATCTCACACTTCTTGATATCCAGAATTTTTCCAACCTGATCTGTGTAAGTTTTCGCATTCCTTTGAATTTCCTCTTCCGTTAAAATAGGTCTGGTTTTGTCTTTCCCTGTCGGATCTCCAATTCTTGTTGTCGCGTCCCCTATTAAAAAAACAACTGTGTGTCCCAATTCCTGAAATTCGCGCAATTTGCGAAGACCTATGGAGTGCCCGAGGTGCAAGTCTGGTCTGGCAACATCCACCCCAAATTTTACGCGAAGTTTCTTTCCTTTTTTAATTTTCTTTTCCAGATCTTTACGTCCGATTATTTCCATCACACCGCGAGTTAAAAGTTTCCGTATTTTTTCTTCTTTATCCATATTGGAAATAATAACATTTTTTTCTCGCTCTTTAAACTTAGGCGCATCAAATCATCTAAAATGACACCGTAAGCCCATCGGTTAAATCATTTAAA